>JBDTLT010000068.1:0-23794 GCA_039934635.1 Acidimicrobiales bacterium | reverse complement strand
AAGGGCCGAAGGTCACTGTGCGCCGGCGACCGCAACACGCGGGACCGAAGTCCCTAGTGGCGGCAGCCAGGGTCGCCGATACTGCTCGTATGCAACACCACGGCCACGAAGTGGCGCAGTCAAATGGTTTCACGAACCTCGACGAACGGGGCTGTCTGGCGCTCCTCGATTCCGAGCGCATCGGACACCTCGGTCTGACGGCTGGTGCGCTACCGGTGGTCACCCCGATTCGCTATCGTCTCGTCGGACGATCGGTCGTCTTCGCATCCGAGGACGGCGCAAAGCTCAAGTCAGCTCGCCGTAACGCGGTTGCGTGTGTCGAAATTGCCGGCACCGATGAGGCAACCGGCACGGATTGGACCGTGCTCGCGACGGGACGACTTCGCGAGATCACCGACCCATCAACCGTCTCACCCGATGGCGGCGCATCGTTGCCGCCATGGGGCCTTGCGACGGCCGATCATCTCTGCGCCCTCGACATCGAACTGCTGAGCGGGTCGAGGTCCAAGGTCAGATGAGTACGGCAGTGCATCGCGGGGCGCATGCCGACGGGCAACGAGCGGCCGCGGTGCTCGCCGCCGCCGCCGCCGTCTACTTCGCCGTTCGCAAACTCGTAGAAGGCACCCCCGAACTGGCCGCTCGCAACGCGGACCGGCTGATGCGGGTCGAGCACGCGATGGGGATCGATGTCGAACGGAGCCTGCAGAAGTTCACGCTCGGCCATCCGGCTCTCGTGGAATGGGGCAATCACACCTATGTATGGCTGCATTGGCCGTTCCTCGTCCTCGCCTTCGTCGTACTCTTCGCTCGCGACCGAAGCGCATACCAGAAACTGCGCGACACGCTCTTTGCTTCGGGCGCGCTGGGCCTCGTGATCTTCGCCGTATTCCCCGCGGCGCCTCCCCGTCTCATGCCGGGATTCGTCGGCACGGTGAGCCAGGCCGAACGTCAGCATTTCGTGCAATACCCCGCGTCGTGGGCGAACCGGGTGGCGTCGATGCCGAGCTTTCACGTGGGGTGGACTCTCGTCGCGGCGATCCTGCTTGCCAGCACGTTCAAGTCGCACATCGTGAAGGTCATCGCGTTCTTGCCCGGCCCACTCGTCGCCATTGCCGTCGTCACCACTGGCAACCACTACGTGATCGACGTGATCATCGGGTCAGCCGTCGCACTCACCGCCTTGCACATCGTGAGCCGGCGTAGCGCCGAGACACTCGTTTCGGCACCGGCACTTCCGCAGCCGGCCTTCTTGCACGCCACCTACCGATTGCGGCGATGACCGCATCGTCCGAACCTGCCCGCCGGCTACAAGTCTGCGCTCACCGGCACGGCAACGACCTGCTGTTGTTGAGAGCCGCCGAGGCAGTCGGCGTCGATCTCGTCGAAGTCGACATCCATCTGTATCGCAACGAGCTCGACGCTCGTCACGAAAAGACCGTCGGTCCCCTACCCATCGTGTGGGACCGCCGTCGTCGGCCGGCGTGGAATCCGCCGCGCCAACGCCTCGACGAAGTACTCGCACGGGCGCAACCCGGCACGACGTTCTACGTCGACCTCAAAGGGTGGAGCCGGCGGCTGAGCCGGCGGGTGATCACCGCGTTCGAACCGAGACACCGGTACGTCGTCAGTTCTCGCGCATGGTGGTTGCTCCACCCGTTTCGCCGGCTGGACGACGTCTACGTTCTGCGGTCGATCGGTGCCGCATGGCAACTGCGGTTGTTCCGGCTCGGGCGCCGCGGCGCGGCAACGGGCGGCGTCAGCATCCGCAGTGACCTGCTGAGTGAAACGGTGGTGACGGAACTCAAATCGCGCGCCGACGTTGTCTTTGCCTGGAACGTCACGACCACCGCACACGCACGCCAACTCGAGCAGTGGGGTGTCGACGGCGTGATCGTCGACAGCCTCGACCTCGCGCGCGAGCTACTCGACCGCCAGGGCTGACGGGCGAGGTACGCGCGCGGCCGCCGGCGCGAACACGAATCGGACGCCGTTGCGTCGATGGCTGAAGCGAAACCATCCGACGGCGATCACCAATGTCAACACGGTGAAGCTCGGGCCGAGGAACGACTTGACGACGACGAAGGTCGTCACCGGCTGAGTGAGCAGCAGCCACACCGTGATCGACGCGTTGATCATGCTCGTGACCGACCACAACAGGCTGAGCCGAACGAAGAACTGGCGCAAGTGCGGATGCTGCGCGGTTGCCTCGTCGAACGGGCAGAAGTCGTGCGCCAGCTTTTCGGCCAACGGGCGACCGACGCCGACGGACACCAGGAAGGCGGCGCCGACCAACGCCGTGGAGGCCGTCGGCTGCAAGAAGTAGACGACCATGCTGCCGGTGGCGACCGCCGCGATCGTGCGCGCCGCCAGGCCGGCGGCCGTGAGTATGACGAGGCCGGGCACACGGCGCCCGGTACTCAGCCGGAACGTGATGCACGACACAGACCACGCAAACGCGGCGACCACCGCGGCCGTGCTGCCGGCGAACTTGAGGAACGACAAGAAGACGACCAGCGGGATCAACTTGCCCTCGACGACGTTATGGCCCGCCCGTTTGGCGACCGCCCGTAAGTTGGGGATGACGAGGACTTCACTCACCGGACTCAATCGACGGCCGAGAGGTGCTCTTGAGGGTTGGACCCACGGCGGTTCCTTTCACCCTACCGCCGAACGGGCCGGTTGTCCGCGCGGGTGCAAGCGCCGTCGCCTCGCTTTGTCGAGCGCGTCGGCGGTCAGCACTGCGGGTGCGGCAAGCGCGGCAACGAGGAACCCCGCAATCGACGGCGGGCGCTGATCGAGCAAGCGCGCCACGGGGCCGATGTAGAGGAACCCCGCGAGAAAGACCATCTCGACGGCGACGCTGAAGATGAGCAGCCGGTTGGTCGTCCACCCGAGGGTTCCCGGCCGCTCCCGAGTACTGCGACACGCGAACGCGTTCGCGGCTTGACCGATGACCACCGCGGCGAACGCCGCGCCCGACGCGGTGGCGAGCGCCGCACCCGTGGGAAACGACTCACCAGGACGCCATCCGGACGCGGCGAGTGACGTGAGGAACGCGGCGATCTCGACGGCCGCTTCGGTGGGCCCGAGCACACCGAAGGCGCGTCGCAGCACCACGCGATCGAACAGGTGACGACGCCTCCGACCAGAAGTGGGCTCGATCGGAAGCGGTGTGGGCAGCTCTTCGACGTGGGGATGCGTCGGCTCGGCCCCCAACGCGAGCGCCGGCAGCAAGTCGGTGCCGATGTCGAGACACAGGATCTGCAAGACGCCCAATGCGAGTGGGAAGCGACCACCGGACAGGGCCCACAAAACGAACGGCGTCAACTCTGCGACGTTGTCGCTGAGGTGATACGTGAGGAATCGCCGCGCGTTCGCGAAGGTCGCGCGACCCTGGTAGACGGCGGCGACGATCGTACGGAACTCGTCGTCGAGCAACACGAGGTCCGCGGCCTCGCGCGCGACGTCGGTCCCTCCTTTGCCCATCGCGATCCCGATATCCGATGCGTGCAACGCCGGGCCGTCGTTGACACCATCGCCCGTCATCGCCACCACGTTGCCGCGCGCGCGAAGTGCCTTGGCGATGCGCAGCTTGTCCTCTGGCGTGACCCGACTGATCACCACTCCGTCGTGGTCCACGAGCGCGCCCAGCACCGCCTCGTTTTCCGGCAATGTCCGGCCTTCGAGCACAGGGTCGCCCTCGCGTCGCAAGCCGATCCGCTCGGCGACCGCGGCCGCAGTGGTCGCGTGGTCGCCGGTGAGCATCGCGATCTTGATACCCGCAGCACGACACCGTGCGATCGCGTCGGTGGTGCCCTCACGCGGAGGGTCCTCGAAACCCAAGAGCCCGAACAGTGTCAGATCTCGCTCTTGCGCAGCCACATCGACCACGTCGCCACTCAGCCGTCGCCCCGCAACCGCGAGCACGCGCAGTCCATCTCGGGCGAGCGCTTCCATCGACTCGCGCTCGTCACCGTCGACGCGCTCACAGCAGTCGAGAACCGATTCGGGCGCGCCCTTGACGTACAACCAGCGCTCACCGTCGGCCATCTCCACCACCGCCGACGTACGCAGCCGGACCGAGTCGAACGGCACGCGATGGCTCACCGTGCCTTCGGGCATCGCGCCGAGGCGGCTCACGAATACGTCGATCGCGGCGTCCATCGGATCACCGATCGCTCGCCAACGTTCGCCCTCGAGCACCACGTGACCAGTCGAACACCATCGTGCGGCGATTGCCGCGCGTTCGATCGAAGCGCGGTCACCGTCGATCTCTACTGTCGCGGTCGGTTCGTAGCCGTGGCCATCTGACCGCGCCGTGCCCGCAGGTGTCCACACCGCCGCGACCGACATCTCGTTGCGCGTCAGCGTGCCGGTCTTGTCCGTGCAGATGAACGTCGTCGAGCCGAGCGTCTCGACCGACTCGAGCCGGCGCACGAGCGCATTCTGCCGTGCCATCCGTTGTGCGCCGATGGCGAGGGCCAAGGTGACGGTGGGCAAGAGGCCTTCGGGTACGAGTGCGACAGTGACACCGATGCCGAACAGAAAGCCGTCTTTGGCCGAAGAACCGACGACCAAAGACAGCACGAAGAAACCGACACCGACACCTACCGCGATGGACGCGACAATGCGAACGACATTGTCGAGCTCGATCGCGAGCGGTGTCCGCGGACGCGATCCGCTGGTGGTGAGATGAGCGATCTGGGCCAGCCGCGTCGCCGAGCCGGTCGCCGCGACAACGGCTCGGCCCGTGCCGGTCGTGACGAAGGTGCCCGCGAGGAGGAGGTCCCCCATCGAAACCGCGACCGGCACGCTCTCGCCGGTGAGCAACGATGTGTCGACCGAGAGGACATCGAACTCGACGATGCGCATGTCTGCCGAAATTCGATCGCCGTCGCGCAATACGACGAGATCCTCGGCGACGAGCTCTGACGCGGCGATCTCTCGCTCGACCCCTGAACGCATGACCGTTGAACGGCGAGGGAGCAGCTCACGCAGCCGTTGCGCCGCGTGATCTGCTCTCTGCTCTTGCACAAAGGCGAACAGCGCGTTCACCACGATGACGACGAAGATCGCGATACCGAGCTGCGGCATTCCCGCGATCAACGCCAGCACACCCGCCGCCCACAGCAACAGGGCGAAGAAGTGCGTCATCTGCGAGATGAACTCCCGCCAGCCATGACGCCGTTTCGCCTTCGGCAAGACATTGGGACCGTCACGAGAGAGGCGGCGGGCCGCCTCGTCGTCGGTCAACCCGGCCAACGGCGCGCTCTGGCGAACGGTCTCGGTCAGTTGGCTCGCCGCCACGGTGCGGCAAAGCGATCAACCAGCGTGATGGCCAAGCCGGCCAGCATGAGCACTACGCCGAGGAACAGCAGGCGTGAGGTATGCGCTCCGGTGAATGCGAGCGCCGGCTGCGGAACTCGCTCGATCTGCTCGCCGAGAACCGCAGTAGGCACGGTCGTCGAGACTTCGATCACCTGTTGTGGTGCCGTGCTGCTGGTCGTTGTCGCCAGCGTCGTCGTGGTCGTGCTCGTGGTCGTGCTCGTGGTCGTCGGCAGCGTCGTTGTGGTCGACGTCGTCGTGGTCTGCGTCTCGGGCGCGTAGCAGAACGTCAGCCACTCGATCGGAGTGGTGCCATCTTGTGAGCTCAGTGCAGTCCCGGCAGTCGTGTCGTGATCGTACAGGTAGACCTTGTCGGCGGTCACGCCCGCTCGGACGTACACCGCCGCAACACCCGGGCTCGCCGTGAAGTCGATCGATCCCACATTGTCGACGGTGAACTCTTGTTCGCCATTTGCGGCCGTGGCCCCCGACAGCACCACTGTCAGCACGCCATCGTTGGAGGGCTGCCCGGCGCCGGTGATCATTGCGATGTCGGCATTGGCCAACTCCACACGGAACTCGGACCACGCGCCAGGGCTCGGAGCGTAGTCGTAACAACTGCCCTCCCACGCGGAAGCGCCGCTCGAGAATGCACCCAACGAAAGCGCCGTCATGCCGAGACACAGCAAGCCAATGCCGAAGCGGGAGGTGCGACGCTTCGTGTTGCTGTTTGTGGTTTCTATGCCCATCATCCACATCCTCGGTCGGTCCGCCCAACCCCTGATTTGCAAGAAGTCCAGAGCAGCGTTTCACGATGACGCAAAACGCAATAGGGCCTTAGGTCCGCGGATGTAATTACGGCCACGGGTTTTGGTCCTCGGGTACGGACGTGACGACGGCCGCTCGCGCCTCGAACCGGCTCTGCGAGGGCGCTCGGGCCCTTGTCCCCTAGTGGCCATCTGCGACTCGCCCCAGGATCGACAGCAACGCGATCAAGGAGCGATCACATGGTCGAGACCCGCATACCGCCGTTGTCGGCAGCGCCGGCCGAATCGACCTACGCCGCGCGGATGGTCCATGGCGTAAAGGTGTACGGCAAGGGTTCGACAGAAGTGCGGGCCCTCGACGACGTGACGGTGGGCTTCGAACAAGGCCGCTTCACGAGCATCATGGGAGCATCCGGTTCGGGTAAGTCGACGTTGATGCACTGTCTTGCCGGCCTCGACAACCTGACGTCGGGCGAGATCTGGCTCGACGGCACCGATCTCGCACACATGACCGAGAAGGACCGCACACTCGTCAGGCGAGAGCGGATCGGGTTCGTCTTCCAGGCGTTCAACCTCGTTCCTACGCTGACTGCTCTCGAGAACATGACCCTGCCGCAGTTGCTGGCGGGCAAAAAACCGGAGAAAGGGTGGCTGGACAAAGTCGTCGGCCGATTTGGGTTGGGTGATCGGCTCGATCATCGACCATCGGAACTCTCGGGCGGGCAACAACAGCGCGTGGCCGTTGCGCGCGCCCTGATCGCCAAACCACGGATCATCTTGGGCGACGAGCCCACCGGCAACCTCGACTCGCAATCGGGCGCAGAGGTGTTGGCGCTTCTGCGAGAAGCGGTCGACGCGTTCGGACAGACCGTTGTGATGGTGACGCACGATCCCAATGCAGCCTCGTACTCCGACCGCGTGATCTTCCTCTCTGACGGTCGCCTCGTCCACGAGATGACCAATCCAACCGTCGCGTCGATCCTCGATCAGATGAAAGCGTTGGGTGGCTGATGTTCAGGATCGCGGTCAAGAACCTCATTTCGCACAAGTTCCGCTCACTCGCACTCATGCTGACGGTGGTGCTCGGAGTGTCGTTCGTGTCGGGCACCTATGTGCTGACCGACACCATCACCAACGTGTTCAACGACATCTTCAGCCAAGCGTATTCAAGCGTGGATGTGAACGTACGCACGGCCAGCGAGCTCTCGACCGTCGAGGTGGCGCGACCTCCCGTTCCGGTCGACCTACTGGCCACGGTGAAGGTCGTACCGGGAGTAGGCGACGCTCGAGGTGATGTCTTCGGCAACGGCGTGATGATCATCGACGCCAACGGTGAGCGTGTGGGTAACAAGTTCGCTCCGGCGTTGGCCACGAGTTGGAGTGAGAACGACTCGATGACGGCGCTGCAGTTACGTCAAGGCAAGAAGCCGTCCGGTTCCGGCGAGATCGCCATCGACGCCCAGGCGTTCGCCGACGGGGGCTTTCACCTCGGCGATCAGATCACGGTAGTCACCGCGACAGGCCCGAGGGATTTTCGCCTCGTCGGGGTCGCCGGCTTCGGCCGCGCCTCCAATTTGGCCGGAGCGACACTGAGCATCTTCGACCTGCCGACGGCGCAGGACGTGCTGCAACGCGTCGGGCTCTACGACTCGATCAACGTCAAGGCAGCTGATGGCGTCAGCCGCGACATCCTGCAGGAACGCATCCAGTCGGTGCTCCCTACCGGCTATGAGGCCGTCACGTCGCAGCAGTTGACGAACGAGAGCGATGAGGCAGTCAGTGACGCGCTCGGATTCTTCAAGACCTTCTTACTGGTATTCGCGTTCATTGCCCTGTTCGTAGGTGCCTTCATCATCTACAACACCTTTGGCATCGTCGTCACACAACGAACGCGCGAACTGGCCTTGCTACGCGCACTCGGTGCGAGCCGCCGCCAAGTCGTCGCGTCGGTTGTCGGCGAGTCGACCGTGCTCGGCGTGGCTGCGTCCGCCGTCGGGCTCGCCGCCGGGCTGGTGATCGCCGCCGGCCTCAAAGCAATGCTTGCGGGCTTCGGGTTCGATGTCCCGTCGGGGGGGCTCGTGCTGTTGCCCCGCACCGTGATCGTGGCGCTCGTGGGCGGCACATTGGTCACCACCGTCTCCGCGATCGCGCCCGCCATACGCGCATCGCGTGTGCCACCGATCGCCGCGCTGCACGACGTCGTACTGTCGAGCCGCAGCGCCGGCATTCGACGCAACGTCACCGGCGCGGCGCTCGCGGTGCTCGGTGTGTTCCTCGTGCTCTCCGGACTGAGCAGCGGCGCGCTGGCGTCGGTGGGACTCGGCGCATTGATGACATTCGTCGGCGTAGCGATGCTGGCACCGATGTTCGCCCGCCCGGTCGCCGGTGCGCTCGGGAAACCGATCGCAAAGACTCGCGGCGCCGCCGGTCTGCTGGCGCGCCAGAACGCAATGCGCAGCGCCCGGCGCACCGCGGCGACCGCCTCGGCGTTGATGATCGGTACCGCGCTCATGGGCGGCTCCCTCATCTTGTCGAGCTCGATCACCGAGTCGGTCGAGCGTGCGGTATCGGGTGGCGCACTGGCCGATCTCGTCGTGCGCTCGGACGGACAACAGGCATTCAGTCCTGCTCTCGCCGACGCCGTTGCCAACGTGCCGGGAGTGCGGGCCACCGAGCGGTACCGCATCGGCGTCTTCAAGCTCGGCGGCGCGACCAAGAATCTCTCGGCGATGAGCGCGGCCGCACTCGACATCACCAACCGTGACGCCATGATCGACGTCGACGTGCGCGAGGGCGACATCTCTCAATTGAGCGGCGACACCATTGCCGTACGCCGCAAGGTGGCCGAGGACAAAGACTGGTCGATCGGCACGCCCGTCACGGCGACATTTCCCTCCGGCGCGCGTGACGTGAAAGTCGTCGCGCTCTATGACGAGAACACCCTCACGGGCGATTACATCATCGGCCTCGACGCGTACAAGGCCAACTTCGCCGAGAACGAAGACTTCCTACTGCTGCTGAAGCTCGACTCCGGAGCCGATTTGCGAGCAGTGCAGTCAAGCGTGCAAGGCATCGCGGACGCGAGCTTCCCGGGACTCAAAGTCCAGGACCGCGATCAGTACATCGGCGACGTCAAAGCACAGGTCAACCAGTTCCTCGGACTCATCACGGCGTTACTCGCACTGGCAATCATCATCGCCCTGTTGGGTGTTCTCATCACGATGCTGCTCGCAGTGTTCGAGCGAACCCATGAGCTCGGCCTACTCCGTGCGGTCGGTATGGGACGACGCCAGATGCGAGCGATGGTTCGGTGGGAAGCCGCAGTGGTTTCGGTCTACGGCGCAATCCTGGGCTTGATCCTCGGCGTGTTCTTCGGGGTCGCGCTCACGCGAGCACTCGAGGACCAGGGAGTGACCAACCAGGTCCTCCCGATACCCGTGCTCATCATTCTCGCCGTCGTCATCTCGTTGCTCGGGGTGGCCGCCGCGATCTACCCCGCGCGCCGCGCCGCCCGACTCAACGTCCTCGACGCGATCTCACACAACTGAGCTACTCCGACGAATCGACGAACCCCGCAGGGATGATCACCACCGGGCGATCGCAGTGTTGTGCCACCTGGGTGCTCGTGCTGCCGAGCAGTAATTCGGGATAGCCGCCCAACCCCCGGCTGCCGACGACGACGAGGCCGACATCGAATTCTTCGGCCGCGCCCAGAAGCACGGTCACGGGACTGCCGTCGCGGAGCAATCGCGTCGACCTGACCGTTGGATCGTCGAGTACCGCGCACCAATCGGTATCGAACAAGAGCCGCGCGTCGGTGACATCGGCGGCATCCTGCTGCCCCGAGGCAAACCGTTCGAGCAGGCCGACACTGTGGACTGCCACGACTTCCGCGTCGAGGGCGCGCGCCAAGTCCACCGCCCATGCCAATGCCGTCTTCGAGTTGTCGGATCCGTCGACGCCGACGACGATTCGTTCGATCTTCACGATTGTCCTCCAAGGCTTCGTTCACGCAATCTCGCGGCGACCGCAACGGATTCTCGACCCGGTCCACCCGAAGTCATCGGCTCTGGCATCCACGATCGGCCACCGAGCGCGGCGACGGTCGCGCCGACCGAGCGTCCCAAGGCGGCCAGGTCATAGCCACCTTCCAAATAGGCGACGACGCGTCCGGGCTGCGGTGCGAACGCGGCGACTCTCGTCGTGAGCGCCGAGTAGTCACCGGCACTCCACGCGAGATCGGCAAGCGGGTCATCGCGGTGCGCATCGAACCCCGCAGAGATGAGCACCCATGTCGGAGCAAATCGTTCGATGACCGCCGCCGCGATCTCGTCGATCGCCGCCAGCGCCGTATCGCCGGTCGAGCCGGCGGGCAGCGGCACGTTGACATTGAGGCCGGGAGCGTTCAATCCGCCGGTCTCGCTGGCGCGGCCCGTGCCCGGATACGCCGGCCACTGATGCGTCGATACGTACAACACCCGTGGGTCATCCCAGAAGATGTCCTGTGTGCCATTGCCGTGGTGTACATCCCAGTCGACGATCAACACCCGTTCGCCCTCGGCCGCGAGTGCGGCGGCGCCGATCGCAACGTTGTTCAGAAGGCAAAAACCCATCCCGCGTGCGGCAGTTGCATGATGACCGGGCGGGCGAACCGCCACGAAGGCCGCAGTGCCGTCGCCGCGCCGCAATGCGTCGATCGCGGCGAGCCCTGTGCCCGCGGAATGCAGGGCGGTCATCCACGAGCCCTCGACCGTCGGGGTGTCGGGATCGAGATCGCCGCCCCCCGCGCGGATGAAGCGTTCGAGCGCGTCCAAGTACTGCACATCGTGTACCAGTGCGAGCTCGTCGAAGGTCGCGAGCCTGCCTTCCAGTGGGACCAGCGCGTCGGTGAGCCCGGCGTCGGCGAGGCCCGCGGTAACCGCCCCCAGACGGGCGAAACGCTCCGGGTGGGCACTTCCGGTGTCGTGGTGATCGACCGCCGAGACTGTCCCGAAGATCACTTTGGACATGTCCATATCGTCAGATTGCCTCAGTCTCGGCGTCGCGCGCCGATTCGTCGATTGCGCCCAGTATGCGGGCAAGCGCCTCCTCGTCGGACAGCGCGCGCGGCAGGAGTCGCGATCCGGCGGGTAACGACTCGTCGTCGATCTGGCCCACCTTCGACTCGATCAAAAGGGGGATGTGCGGGTTGGTCCGCACATGAGCGTCGATGAGGTCGCGCCCGAGCGGATCGTCCAGCGAACGCGCGATGACGATCGCGTCGGCATGCGCCGCAAGTGGACACGGATGACCCGACAACACCGGACAGCGCTCGCGATAGCCCTTCGGTGGGCCGCCACAGACCATCACGCTCACCTTCGGATCAATCGCCGTGATACCGCTGCGCCAACGCGGATTACCCGCCTCCACCAGGATGCGACGCCGTTTCTCGTGCGCCGGCCATGACGGGGTACGGGTGGACGTGCCGACCGCGACCCGGACCTTCGAGAGATCGTCGTCACCGATGGTCGCACATCCCCGCGCCCGCACCAGCGCGAGCATCGGCCGATTGCGCACGAGGATCTCCGCTCGCAGCGTCGTCATCCCTTTGGCCGCGGCCGCCTCTAGCAGCGCGTCGAGGAGATACGGGCCCAGCCACCCCCGCCAGTCGGGATGGATCGTGACGGCGAGCTCACCGTCGCCGTCCGACTGTGGGACGTAGCACGCGTCGCCGACGAGACGCGCGTCATTGCCCTCCATGACGTCGACCACCAGCGCCACGCCGCCATGGGTCGTGGTATCGACGATCTTTTCGAAGTGCGTTCGTGGTGGCAGGCCACCGGTGAAGAAGCGGAAGTACCGATCTTCGAGCGGCAGGTTGCGATAGAGCTCGATCATCCGATCGACGTCCGCCACCTCGGCGGGTCGAATCACGAGCACTCGACCGTCGGCCAGCGTCACGCGGCGCACACCCGGTGTTTCCGGTGGGGAGGGAATCGCGTCGTCGGCCACTACCCCAATGGTGACCGCCCACGCACTCCTATCCCAGGGACCAAGTTCCCATTCATCGAGACTGGTCAGGTGACCTTCGGCCCTATGACATCGGCTGTCGCGGCCGCACAGTGTGGGTATGGATGTACATCGTTTCGGCAAAGCGGTCCTCGACGACTTGAACCCACTGCACCGGGAGCTGCGACGCGCGATACCCGACGTCTACAAGGGTTTCGCCGAGCTGCACCAGGCGTCTCTGGGCCCGGGCGCACTCGACGTCAAGACCAAGGAGTTGATGGCATTTGCCATCGCCGTTGCCGACCATTGCGATGGTTGTATCGCGTCGCATGCTGGCGCGGCGGCGCACGCCGGAGCCACCCGGCAGGAGGCCGCAGAGGCAATCGGCGTTGCCATCTTGATGAACGGTGGCCCCGCAACGATCTACGGGCCTCGCGCGTTCGCGGCGTTCTGCGAGTTCGCGGACATACGCGACACGAAGGCCTCCGCCTAGACCATCCAGCCGTGAAGCCCCCACCACGAACAGAAAGTTCTGCCATGCGTACCGTCGAGGAAATCATGAGCGAGGTCGTACACACCGCGACGATCACCGACGTAGTCGGTCCCGTTCGAGATCTTATGATCGAACACTCCATTCATTCGGTTCCCGTTCTCGATGCGGGCGGCAAGCTCGTCGGCATCGTCACATCATCCGATCTGGTCGAAGAGTGGGCACCCCAGATGGGCGTGCAGACGGTCATGAGCCGCAACGTCGAAACTGTCCCCCGTCACCGCTCGGTCGTCGATGCTGCGCGAACCATGATCGCCAAACACATTCACCATCTCGTGGTCGTCGAACGCGATCAAGTCATCGGTGTGGTGAGTTCGTTCGATCTTCTCAAGCATCTCGCTGGTCGCGTCGAGCAGATCGATGCACCCGCATCGTTGGGTCTGCACGCGAACGTCGGTGACATCCTCGTCGTCCGCGGCGCTCACGTCGGTGAGCGCGATCAACGGGCCGTCATCGAGGAGATTCAGGGAGTCGACGGCAGTCCGCCGTACGTGGTTCGCTGGACCGACGATCGCGACGATCGCTCGCACATGTACTACCCAGGCCCCGACGCCCACATCGAAGCGCGAGCCGCAACGTCGTAGAGAACGACATCATGCGGTCCGCACCGCAGCCGAGCCTCACCAAGTCGATGTTCCCGACCGCGGACGAAATCGAACGCGGACGGCGACAGTTGCACCGCAAGGCCGCTGGGATCGCGGCGCTCGCATTGGGCAGCTATTGCGGCCTCGTGTTCGCTCCGGTCGGCCTTGTCGTGCGGATGCTGTTTGCCGGCCTGTTGATCATGGCCGTCGTGGCCATCGCGACGGGCGTGATGCACGACGGCAACCACGGCGCCTTCAGCCGATCGGCCCGTATCAATCGCATGGCCGGTTGGACGTCGGACTTGCTGGGCGGCAGTTCGTTGTTGTGGAGGCTCAAGCACAACACGCTGCATCACCTGAACACCAACGTCGTCGGCTACGACACCGACATCGGCCAGGCACCGTTTGCTCGGCTGGCCCCGCAACAACCCTGGCGACGATGGCACAAGTATCAGCACGTCTACATGTGGGTGCTCTACGGCTTTCTCACCTTGAACTGGTTCTTGCTGTACGACTTCAGAACGCTGCGAACGGGCAGGGTCGGTACCCACGAGCTGGCCCCGCGACCCCGCAAACGCGATATCGCCATCATCCTTGCCGGCAAGCTCGCGCACCTGGGTTGGGCGCTGCTGATCCCGATGGCATTTCACCCGTGGTGGGGAGTGTTGACGTTCTACCTGGTCTGTTCGTGGTCGGTGGGCTTTCTCCTCGCCAACATCTTCCAGTTGGCACACTGCGTCGATCTCGCCGAGTTCGCAACACCCGACGCGCCACGGCGGGGCGCGGACTTCGAACTTCATCAGTTGCGGACGACGGTCGATATCCGCTGCTCTGTACCGGGGCTGCGCCGCTTCGTGCGCTGGATCATGGGTGGACTCGATTGCCAGATCGAACATCACCTCGCGCCGCGGCTACCGCACACGACCTATGCGCTCATCGCGCCCCGCCTCGAGGAGGCGTGCACTGAACGCGGCATCACCTATCGGGTGCACCCCAGCCTCGGCGCCGCGGTCCGGTCGCACGCGCGCTGGCTGCGCAAGATGGGGCAGCGGCCGATCGACACGGCGCAGGACCCAACCCTGATGAACATCTAGAGCGTCAGCGCAGACGAGCGAGCGACATCGAAACGCCGGGCTACATCCGGCCAGTTGACGAGGTGCCAGATTGCCTCGACGTAGTCGGCCTTCACATTGCGATATTGCAAGTAGTAGGCGTGCTCCCACGAGTCGATCACCAGCAGCGGGATGGCGGCTTGGCCGATGTTGCCCTGGTGGTCGTAGACCTGCTCGACGACGAGGCGTTGCCCGGTGGGCTCCCACGCGAGTGCACCCCAACCGACGCCCTGCACGGAAACGGTCGCGGCGGTGAGGTGCCGGCGGAAACGGTCGAAGCTGTCGAAGTGCTCGACGATCGCCTCGGCCAGGTCACCGGTTGGTTCGCCGCCGCCGTCGGCGGCCAGGTTGGCCCAGAGCACCGAATGGAGAACGTGCCCCGACAGATGAAACGCGAGGTTCTTCTCGAGCATCGTCAATTGCGCGAAGTCATCCGAATCTCGCGCTGCGGCCAACGCCTCGATCGCGTCATTGGCACCTTTGACATACGCGGCGTGGTGCTTGGCATGGTGCAACTCGAGGACCTCCGCGCTGTACCACGGCTCGAGGGCGGCATAGTCGTATGGCAAGTCAGGCAACGAATACCGAGTCATCGAGTCTCCCTTGTCGATGATCAACTCTAGGCGTGGGTGCGACGCCAGGCAGGATCGCCGTCACGCCGACGCAGCTCCTTCGGATGCGACGATGACGTTGCCCGTGTGGTGCCGGGCAATCGCGGCGGCGGTCGAGCCGAGCCAAAGCCGGCGCAGCGTCGTCAGACCCCGCGTGCCCAGCACCACCAGTGGTGGCGGATCCTGGCCGCCCGCGAGTGCCTCCATGATCACGTAGGTTGGCCGTCCGCGCTCGCGGATGGTCTCGGCATCGACCCCGACAGAGCGCAGCGTGTCCATTGCGGCGCGCAGCGCAACCTCGTTGTCGGCCCGGCCGTCGTCGACCGTGAGTAGTTGCGCGCGGACGGTGTTGATCCACGGCAACGCCGCGGCCACTTCGACGGCACGCTGCGCGTGAGGAGAACCGTCGACACAGAAGATGACGGTCTCGGTCGGCGCGGCGCAGCGTACGAGCGCGAGCGGCGCCGACGGCTGGTGGAGAAACCAATCAGCTGTGCTGCCCATGAGCACTGTCTTCAAGCTGCCCAGCCCAACCGCGCCGAGGACCAAGAGCGAGACATCGCGGCATTCGTCGAGAACCATTCGCGGATCCCCTGTCTTCGTGAGATGACGAACCGCGCCGATCGAGCTGTGCGGCGTTGCGACTCTCCGCGCCGGTGGATCCCACTCCTTCAGGGGCGCGTCGCTGCTGGCGATCACGCCCTTCGAGAAGGCTTCGGTCGCCGTGACGACATCGACACGCCAGCCCGGCCACCGATGCAGCATCAGCCATTGCCAAGCGAGATCTGCGCCCTCGGAGCCATCGTCACCCAGAACGATCGTCTTGTCGGTCATCGCCGAGCCCCTTTCCGTTCCGGTACAGGCTGTACGCAACCCGCGAGCCAGCGTAGGGACCTTCGACCCTTCGTTGCCCGGCAGCGGGCAGCAAGACTCCAGGGCACCAACGCAGGCGAAGGAAGCACATGAACGGATCGCGGCGCTTCATGGTGATCCGGGGCGCCTTGTTCCAATTCGTTCTCGTCGGCTTGGCCGCGGTCTTCTACTTCCTGGTGCGTGGCCTGACACAGGGCAACGTAGGCGCCGCAGTCACTCACGCCCGATCGATACTGCGACTCGAGCGGGACCTGCAACTCGATGTAGAAGCGGGGTTACAGCATGTCGTCTTGCGTCGACGACCGTTGACCACCGTCGCCAACTGGGTCTACATGTGGGGGCATTGGCCGGTGATCGTGCCGGCACTCGTCGCGCTCTACGTGCGAGACCGCAAACACTACGTGGTTCTTCGCAACGCGATGTTTCTGTCCGGGGCAGTGGGCCTCTTCATCTTTGCTCTGTGGCCGGTTGCTCCGCCCCGACTGATGCCACCGGGCTCGGGTTACGTCGACACGGTGACGGTTTGGTCCAACTCGTATCGCATCCTGCAGCCCCCCGCCCTCGTCAATAAGTACGCTGCCATGCCGAGCTTTCACGTCGGCTGGAACCTGCTCGTGGGCGTCATGGTGTGGAAGACGTTTCGTCGCCCGTGGGCCCGTGTGCTCGCCGTTGCCAGCCCCATACTGATGGCCACCGCCGTTGTCGCGACGGCCAACCATTTCGTGCTCGACTTCGTCGTCGGATGTGCAATCGCACTCGCCGCGCTTACCGTGTCGTACCGGTTCTACGGCTACACCTCTCAGCGCGGAATCGATTTGGCCCATCTACAACTGCTGGGGCCCAACGACTCGCCGGCGCACCGCGATCCGAAGTTCACCCAACCAGTGCAAGTGGAGGCGTCGTGACCGACCCGACTATGATCGAAGGCACCGAGCCCACCGTAGCGGCGACATCCGCGTGGACTGTGGGTCGCGTCGTGGTGGTCGTCATCGCCTCGCTGCTGAGCCTCGTGGCTCTGGCGTTGCTCGCCGCTGGCAGCGCATTGACATGGGCTGCGACCACGCAGCGCGACGACGCCGGCTTCTTCCACACCGACCCGAAACGGTTTTCGTCCGCATCGCACGCGATCACCAGCGACGACGTCGACTTCGGCACGGACGTCCGGCCCGGCCGACGAGGTTTCGAGGCCGGTGATCTCGTGCGGGTGCGGCTCCGGGCGTCGTCCGGTGACTCCAGCGGCCGATCTTCGTCGGCATCGCGCGTACGGCCGACGTCGAGGCCTACCTCGATGGCGTTGCCCACGACGTCATACGAGACGTCGACCTCCGTCCGTTCGAGGTGGACTACCGCGCGGTCGCCGGCACGCGCGAACCCGCGTCACCTGAAGGTCAAGCCTTCTGGATACTGTCGAGCGCGGGGACGGACACGCAGGACATCGTGTGGCAACCGGGCGCCGGCCGGTGGACGATCGTTGTGATGAACGCCGACGCCAGCCGGGGCGTCGTCGCCGAAATCGACGTCGGCGTAGAACTGCGACACCTCTGGTTGATCGTTGCATTCGTCAGCGGCCTCGGCATCCTGCTGCTTACCGCCGGAGTCGCCACGATCGTCATGGTCGCACACCGAGCGGGCGATGCCGCCGGCACCCATCCAGAAAGTGCGCCGGTCGCGACACCACCACCACTGCCGGTTGCGTTCGTGCGGCCTGACGATCCGGTGACGGTGAGCGCGCGACTCGACGCCCCGCTCAGTCGTTGGTTGTGGCTCGTGAAATGGATTCTCGTCATCCCTCATCTCGTCGTGCTGACGTTGCTGTGGATCGCCGCGCTGCTCCTGACGGTCATCGCCGGGGTCGCGATCCTCTTCACCGGTCGATATCCGAGACGGATCTTCGACTTCAATGTCGGCGTTCTGCGCTGGACGTGGCGCGTCGCGTTCTACGCGACGGGGGTCCTCGGTACCGACCGCTATCCACCGTTCACGCTCCACCCCGACGACACCTATCCCGCCACCCTCGACGTGTTGTACCCGCCGCGCCTCTCGCGTGGACTCGTCCTCGTCAAGTGGTGGCTGCTGGCGCTCCCGCACTACGTGATCGTGGGCATCATCGGCTCCGGCTGGTGGTGGGGCACCCTGCGCTTCCAACGTCAATGGGACGGTCGCTTCGCGCTATGGGGTGGCGGCCTTCTCGGCGTGCTCGTTCTCGTTGCCGGTGTGCGACTGCTGTTCACCGGCCGGTATCCACGCGACATGTTCGCGCTCATCACCGGCTTGAATCGATGGGTGTACCGGGTCGCGGCCTACGCGCTCTTGATGACGGACGTGTATCCACCGTTCCGCTTGGATCAAGGCGGGGAGTTGCACCGCGACGTGCGTGGGCTCTAGAGGTAGCCCCGGATGTGAAATGCCCATTCGACATCGACGGCGAGCAGGCGGCGCCCGGTGATCTGTTGCGGCGTCACGATGAGCCACGAGTCGCGACCCTCGAGCCAGGGCAGTGGATCGAACTGTTCTTTGATCCGTTCGACCGTCACGTCGTCGACATGGGCCAACTGGCCCCGCACCAGTACCGACCATCCGGTGGAATGGCTCGGATCGATGCTGTCGATCTCGAATGCGGCGTTGACGCCCGCTTTGTCGATGACATTGCCGGGCCGGGTTCGCAGCAAGATCACTGGGCCGGTTGGGCTCTCGACGAAGCGGTAATTGACCGGAAGCACGACCGGGAACCCATCGACGATGACTGAAATACGACCGATCGAGTGCATGCGCAAGAGGTCGCTACACGTCTCCGGCGACAAATGGTCCATTGTCGTGTCGGTCATCGCGACTCCTTGGTCGATCAACTCGGGTGGGCAAGATGCGGCGCTCGGTGCACCAACACCGGACACGGTGCGCGGTGTACGACCGCCATGGTGACGCTACCCAGTGCAACACGGCGAAAGCCGGTCGCCCCGTGAGTCGACATCGCAATCATGGTTGCCTTCTTCTCCTCCGCGAACGCGCTGATGGCACGGGCCGCACCCGCCGCGTGGAGGACTTCGTGTTGCACCGTCCGATCGATCTGGCGCTGAAGGTCGTGCGCGACGTGCCACGCGTACGTGCTGTCGGTACCGATGTCACTTTGCAGCTCAGGGCTGACGCGCACCCCATCTGGGTCCAACACGTTGATGACCCACGGTTCGAGGGGCAGCGTGATCGCCCATTGCGCGGCGATCGGGAGAATGTCGGCGGCGGCGCTGGAACCATCAGCGCACACCACCATCACGCCGGTCGGTGAGAACTCGACGGTTTGCGCGTGTGGTCCGACCAAGAGCACCGGACCGAAGGTCTCCTGAAGTACACCTTCGGCGACACTGCCCAATACCGGCGCCGAGTGCGGCCGGCCCACACTGCACATGCAGATCAACGCGCCGGGGTCTTCGACCAATTCTTTGGCGATCGCGAGGACGACATTCTCGACCTTGCGCACCTCCGAGGTCACGGTGACGTCGGTAATGGCTGCGGCTTCGGCGGCCACTGCGGCCTGGAGGTCGGTGGCGTGTGACGCAGTGAGGGCGAACGCGACGATCTTCATCGGTGCGTTCATGAGCTTTGCCACATCGCGGGCGATGCGGATCGATCTGGCGGAGAAATCTCCCCCATCGAAAGGAACGATGATCTGTGAGTACACAACGCCTCCATTCACAAACTTGTGCGCACCTCGCACACTGACGCCCATTGCCCGCGCTGTGAAGGGACGAAGGTCCTAGGGGCATCCAGCCGAGCCGGGACCTTGGTCCCTAGTCCGCGCCGGTCCCGTTGGCGAAGGTGTAAGGCGATCAGTTCCCCCGCTGTCCCTGCTACTCAACGAGGCCTTCCTGCATGTCAACTACCCGAACGAACGAAGACCGCACAACTCGCTGGTACTTCGTCGCCGTGATCATCCTGTTTGCCGTGATCTCGGTGCCAATGGCAACGATGGGTGCCGTCGCTGTCTGGAAGAACGACGACGGCACCAGCACTGTGCGAACGAGCAACGTCGACGTGCAGTTGAGCGAATTCAAGATCAGCGGCAACATGGTCGCGGCTCCGGGGGAAGTCACGCTCACCGTCACCAACAAGGGAACGGTTGCGCACGATCTCATCATGACGAATGGCCCTCGCACCGCCATGATTCAGCCGGGAGCGACCGAGACACTCCAGCTCGGCGTGTTGGCGGTGGGGACATACGAATTCTTCTGTGACGTCGCGGGCCACGCCGACGCGGGGATGCGAGCGACATTGTCGGTCACCGCCACCGCGGTCGCGAACAGTCATACCGATCACGCGAGCACGGAGATCGACTACGCCAAACTCGACAAGGCGATGAACGATTCGATTCTGAAATTCCCCGCCAAGACCGAGGGAATCGGGGGCGTGGTGCTCGAGCCCAAGGTGCTCAGTGATGGCACCAAAGAGTTCGACCTGACCGCGAAGATCGGCAAGTGGGAAGTCGAGCCGGGCAAGATCGTCGATGCGTGGAGCTACAACGGCATCGTGCCGGGACCGACCATCAAGGTCAACGTCGGCGACAAGGTGCGGATGATCGTGCACAACGAGCTGCCGATGGGTACCGACGTGCATGTCCACGGCGTCGAAGTGCCGAACAACATGGACGGCGTCGCACCGATAACACAAAAGCTCATCGAGCCGGGAACGACGTTCAACTACGAATTCACCGCGAACAAACCGGCAGTGGCGATGTATCACGCGCACCACATGGGTCAGATGCAGGTGCCCAATGGATTGTTCGCAGCCTTCTTGGTCGGCGAGATGCCGTTGCCATTGGGCAAGACCGTCAGCGGCCTCACGGTGCCGGCGAACGTGACGATCGCCCAAGAGATCCCGATGGTGCTCAATGACGCCGGCGTGATCGGACTATCGCTCAACGGCAAGTCCTTCCCCGCAACCGCGCCCTACGCCTTCAAGACCGGCGATTGGTTCCTCGTGCACTACTTCAACGAGGGACTGCAGATCCACCCGATGCACTTGCACCAGTTCCCGCAGATCGTGATCGCTCGAGACGGCTTGCCGCTCGACTCGCCGTATGCCGCCGACACCATCAGCATCGCTCCCGGTGAACGCGTCACCGTATTGGTCCATGCGGAGAAGCCGGGCACATGGGTCTGGCACTGCCACATCTTGAATCACGTCGAACGTGACGAGGGCATGTTCGGCATGGTGACCGCGGTGGTCGTGTCCTAACGGACATGTGCCGGAAAGACCAACCAACTACACCGATCGGAGAAACGATGAAGAGCAAGTTCCTTATGAACCGCCTGTTGCGCAAGCGGAACGCCCGCCTGCATGCCACCGCCGATGCATTGACCGACACCGTGTCGGCTCCCGGCACCCACGACCAACCACTGACCCTTGTCGACCCCAACTCCCCCGCACAGGCCCCCGGTCATCGCCATCTGACGCCGGTGGCCGAGCGCTCGACGTCCCGTCTGTCGCACCGCGCCTGGCGACGCTCGTCACCTCGCGCGGATCACACGGGTCATCCACCTCGGGCCTAGCCCCATTCACCACCGGACAGAGGTGAAACGAATGAAGACGATCGTGGTCGGCGTCGATGGCTCCGGCGGAGCCAAAGACGCCCTTCGATGGGCGTGCCAGGAAGCGATGTTGTACGGCGACACCAAGGTCGTCGCAGTGTCGACGTGGTTCGCGCCGGTTCCTGTGATGAGCCCCTGGCTCCCCAATGTCGATCTACCGATCGACCTCACCGAGCCAACCGAGAAAGGCTTGGCGGATACGGTCGCCGCGGTCGTTGGTGACGAGTTCGCTTCGGTCCGAGTCGAGCAACGCGTGATCCATGGCGCGCCTGGGCCAGTGCTCATCGCAGAGGCAGTCCACAGTGATCTGGTCGTGGTCGGTAGCCGCGGTCTCGGCGGTTTCAAGGGTCTGCTGCTCGGTTCGGTCAGCCATCAGGTGGTCACCCACGCGGCGTGCGCGGTTGTGGTCGTGCCTCAGGCCGGACCGGTCGTCGCGGCCGGCGGGCCGCGACGGATCGTCGTGGGTGTCGATGGTTCGGCCAACTCGATTGCGGCGCTGCGCTGGGCCGCGGAGCGAGCACAAGTCAGCGGGGTCACGATCCGTGCGGTCTTCGCTTGGCGACTTCCCCCCGTCTCCCCGACCCCTCCAGAGATCTCGGGAGGCCTACCGCCGACGAATGTCGTCGGACACGCCGCAGCCGTCACGCTCGACGATTTCCTCCGCGAAGCCGCGCTGCCGCCCGACGTGAACGTAGAACCGATCAACGTCGAGGGCACGCCCGCAAAGGTATTGGTCGACGAAGGCGCGCACGCAGAACTCCTCGTGCTGGGTGCACGCGGACACGGAGGTTTCACCGGTCTGCTGCTCGGTTCCGTCGCGACTGCGGTTACTCGTCACGCGCAATGTCCGGTCGCGGTCATCCCCCACCGATAACGGAATGGAGACCCCATCTCCTTGGTTGATAGGAGACATGAGGGCCATCGCAGTAGATCTCATCGGACTCCACGTCGAGACGGCTACGGGCGCGCCACTCTTGTTGCTCCGCGAACACGACCTCCCGCATCGCGTGCTCCCGATCTTCATCGGTGAGGCCGAGGCGGCGTCGATCGCATTCGCGCTGAGCGGCGAACTGCCACCACGCCCGCTCACCCATGATCTCATGGCTGCACTTGTGACGAGCCTCGAAGTTCACGTCGACTCGGTCGAAGTGACCGACGTGGTCGACGGTGCCTTCACCGCGGCGCTCACCTTGAGCGGCCCGACGGGTGGGCACCGCCTCGATACTCGACCGTCCGACGCAATCGCGCTGGCCGTGCGACTCGGCACACCGCTCTTCGTGCGCGAGTCAGTGCTCGACGAAGCCGGCTCGGTGGTCGAGGAGTCGAGCGACGATGGCGATGACGAGGTCGCCGACGACATCTCCATCGATCAGGAGGTCGCCGACTTCCGCTCGTTTCTCGACACGCTCGATCCGGACGACTTCGGCGCCGCGCCCGGGGCCGGCGGTGCAGTCGACGAGTGAACGACGCTCACCGCACGTAGGCGTCCGCGTCGGGGCGGGCGACGTCGCTCGCACACAAACCGGACCGTGCCGGACAGTCCGCCAGCACTCGTCGATACAGGGCAACGTGACGCTCGAGGAACCGACGCGTGGAGAAGCGTTGCGCGACGCTGTCCCGGCAGCTCTGCCGGTTCAACGACGACACTTCGCCAACGCGTCGAGCCATGTCAGCCTCGTCGCCGCAGATGAAACCGGTCCGGCCGTGCTCGACGATCTCGGGCACTGAACCTTCGGCAAACGCCAATACCGGCGTTCCGCAGGCGAGGGCTTCGATCATCACGAGACCGAACGGTTCCGGCCACCGGATCGGATTCACGAGCGCGGTAGCACCGGCCAACAAGTCCAACTTGCGGTGCCCACCCACCGGACCGATGTACGTAACGCCGGCGCCGAGCAGCGGCTCGACCTCGTCGACGAAATAGCGGCGTTCCTCCGGTTCCCACATCTTCGCCGCGATCACCAACGGCATCCCCGCCGTTCGAGCGACGGTGATCGCACGATGGACGCCTTTGTCCGGGCTCATGCGCCCGAGGAAGAGCAAGTAACCCCCCGCGCCGTCGCCCATCGGAAACTCGTCGACATCGACGCCGTGGTGGATGACGTCGGCTACCCGGACATCGGGTGCGCTGCGCCGCTGCGCATCGGAGATTGCGATGATCGGCACACGATCGGCGAATGCACCGAAATGGGCGATCATCTCGGGCGTGAATGGGCCGTGATTCGTGGTCACCACGGGAAGATCAGGCCGCCACGAACCCGCCCACACCGGCCCTGTCAGCGTGTGGTCGTGGACGAGGTCCACGTTGCGAAGGACTTCGTAGGCCCGGCGCACGTGGGCGAACTCGGCGCCGGGTTCGGCATTGGTGCCGAGGGCATTGGGATACAGCCACGCCCGGTTGACGG
>JBDTLT010000067.1:0-23911 GCA_039934635.1 Acidimicrobiales bacterium | reverse complement strand
GTTTGATCAGCCATCCGTCGGCTTCGGCCCGCCGTGCGAGGAAGATGTCGGCCTCACGATCGAGCAGGATCAGCGCTTTGGCGGCGGGCAGCCGGCCTGCTCGTTGTTCGAGGCGCAGGTTGAGACAGGCCGCGATGCCACCCATGTTGCCGATCTGCAGATCGAGCAGCACGACGTCGGGTTTGAGCTCGGCGACGGCGTCTTGCACCAGCGCCCCTGCCCGCACCCTCGACACCATGTACGAACCGTCGAGCGCGGCGAAGACTTCGTCGTACACCCAGTCAGCGTCGGTCGCGAGCAGTACGGAGGCCATGAATCGGCAGGTTACTTCGCCGGTGGGCCCGAGCGGCCCGTCGGAGCGCCGAAGAGCAAGGCCTCGATCGCGGCAATGCCCTCGAGATCGTGGAGATCGGAGGCCAGCATCGGCACGCGCTCGATTGCGATATCGCCGAGCCCGTCGATCAGGTCGGTGACATGTGCTTCTTCGGCGACGGCCGCGTCGCGCAGGCGCTCGACCGCCTGGCGGTGGGGCAGCCCCTTGGTGGCTTTGGCGCGCACCGCGCCGAAGACCGGTGCCATGCGGTTGACCACACACGCGCGGACGTTGATGTGAGAGGCCGCGAGTTGGCCCACGAAGTACTTTGTCTCGAGGACAGTGTCGGCGCGCGGGGCGGCAACGAGCACGAAGGCGGTGTCGTCGGAACGCAACAGTTCGATCATCGTCTTCGCGCGTTCGGTGAAGCCTTGCTCCATTCCTTCGAACGCGCGAAAGAACGCGATTGCGTCGTCGACGACTTCGGCGCCGACGATGCGAGTGATCTGACGGATGAAGAGATGGGCCGCGTTGTTGACCGCGCGCACCAAGCCGCGCGGCGCCATGAGTAGGCGATAGATGCGGTTTTCCAATAGCCGGGTCAACAGCCGGGGCGCGTCGAGAAACGCAAGCGCGTGACGCGTCGGCGGAGTGTCGACGACGATGAGGTCGTACTCCTCGCTTTCCGCCAATGCGTGCAGCTTTTCCATCGCCATGTACTCCTGCGTGCCTGACAATGCACCGGCGATGTTCTTGTAGAAACCGTTTTCGAGAATGCGCCGGCATTGTGTTTCATCCGTCGCGTAGCGGGTCACGAGCGTGTCGAACGTGCCTTTGGTATCGAGCATCAACGCGTAGAGCTCGCCGGCCCAAGGGCCGTCGACGCGGCTGGGTTCGTTGGCGGTGGCGGAGATGCCCATTGCATCGGCCAGTCGCCGGGCGGGGTCGATGGTGATGACGATCGTGCGCCGACCCGATCGTGCGCCGTGCAGCGCAATGGCGGCAGACGTCGTCGTCTTGCCCACACCACCGGTGCCGGTGGTGACGATGATCTTCGCGCCATCGACGACGTCGGCCAACGAACGTTCATCCGTCAAGCTGCGTCACCCCTCGGATGAGCGCGTCGCTCAGTTGGATCGACTCTTCGACACCAATGGTGGGACTGAAGAGTTGGGGGAGCTCGATCTGCGGTAGTGGCAGTGCTTCGGCAAGGCGTTCGAGCTCTTCGCGTTGGCGCGCGTAGCGAGTCGACCACCATTGCCCCGCGGCCCGCAGGGAGGACAGCTGCGCGTCGGGCAGGGCGGCGGCGAGGAGCTCGGCGGGATCGCGATCGATGCCGGCCAGCGCGGGCAACACGCTGTTGACGATGACCGGGCCGAGCGACACGCGCAGTTGATCTTCGAGGCGGTACGCGGTCTCGATGAGTTCGTTGACGGGTGTTTCCTCGGCGAGGGTCACCAACATCACTTGCGTGCGGGCCGGATCGCGCAACATGGCCAGCACCTCGACCGATTGGTGGTGAATAGGCCCGACCTTGGCGGTGTCGTGCAGCACCCGTGCCGCGTCGAGGAAGCTGAGTGCATGGCCGGCGGCGGGGGCGTCGAGCACCAACAGATCGGACCGGCGGGTCTGTTCGAGCTGCTTGACCTTGCCGAGCACCAGAAGGTCCTTGATCCCGGGTGTGGCAGTGGCCACCACTTCGAGGACCCCGGTGGCGGCCATCCGCCGCGCCACCCGGCGTAGGCCGTGGTCCTCGAGATATTCGACGAGCGCGAGGTCAGGGGTGATCGTGCGACCCCGTATAGTGGCCTGACCAGCGCCCTTGTCTGCTCGGACGAGCTCGATCTCGTCGTAGCCGAACGAGGGTGCGCCGAAGGAGGAGGCGACGCTGCAGCGCCCCTCGATTTCGAGGATCGTCGTGGCGATGCCGTAACGGGAGGCCGCTCGGGCCAATGCCCCGGCGACCACGGTTTTGCCGACCCCGCCCTTCCCGGCAACGATGACTACTCGAGATGCGGAGAAGAACTGTGCCGGGTCCACCAATCGTGCCTCGGTTGCGGAGGCTAGCTGCGCTCGCCGCCATCGGTGTCGGCCTGGCCATCGGCTTTACGACATCGCCCGCCGCCGCGCAGGACAACCCACCCGTCGCGACCGTCGACGACTTCGTGCCGATCGTCAAAGTCTCGGGATTGATCGATCCGATCGTCGCGGACTACATCGAGCGCACGATCACCGCGGCCGAGAATGACGGCGCGCTGTACCTGGTGATGCAGTACAACAGCGGCGGCTCGGTGCTCACGCGGGAACGTTTCACGCAGTTGGCCGAGCGGATGCGCGACGCGAAGGTCCCGATCGCCATTTGGGTCGGCCCGAGCGGGGCGAAGGCCAAGGGGGGCGCCGCGCAACTGGTGCCGCTCGCCGACACGGTCGGCATCGCACCGAAGTCGCGGGTCGGACGCTTTGGTCCGAGCCTGCTCGACAGCGCGGCGTTCCCGACGTCGCTTACCGATGACATCGTCGCGCGGCTGCGCAACGACACGATCGGGTCCGACGACTCGGGGCTCATCGGTGCGTCCGCGGCACCCACCATCGGACAGTTCCTCATCGATCTCCCCGGCTTTCGCACCGAGATCGACAACAGCGGCGATCAACCGACGCGCAAACCGCTGACTCCTGTGGTGTTCTCGGCCCTGCCGCTGCTGTCGAACCAGCTCCACACCGTTGCCAGCCCCCCGGTCGCCTATCTGCTCTTCCTCATCGGCCTCGGGCTACTAATCTTCGAGTTCTACACGGCGGGTGTCGGGATCGCGGGTGTCGTCGGCGCCGGTTCGTTCGTGCTCGGGTGCTACGGCCTCGACGTCTTGCCCGCACGATGGTGGGCCGTGGGGCTGTTGGTGTTCTCCATGTTCGGCTTCGCGGTCGACGTGCAGACGGGAGTCCCGCGTGTCTGGACCGGCATCGGCACGGCGTGCCTGTTGCTCGGATCGTTGTTCCTCTACGACGGGGTGTCGATGACGTGGCTGGCGTACATCGCCGGCATCGGCGGGGTGCTGCTGGGAATGGTGCAGGGCATGCCGGCGATGGTGCGCACCCGCTTCTCGACGCCGACCATCGGTCGCGAATGGATGCTCGGAGAGATCGGCACGGCCGAGACCAATGTCGATCCCGATGGGGTGGTGCGCGTGCGCGATGCACTGTGGCGGGCCCGCACCAATCGGGCGACGCCGATCGTGAAGGGCGCGGGGGTCCGGGTCGCCGAGATCGACGGACTGGTGCTCGAGGTCGAACCCGAGGAGGGCGCGGCGCGGGACTATCGCGAGCGGGCGCGGGGACGCCGGGCTAGCCCCGAGACCGATCATGCCGCGGAGGGAACCGCATAAGGGGCCCGGTATCTTAACGGAGACGGGCCTCGCCTTGTGCGATGCCTAGGGGCAGGGATATGGTCCCGAAACGGGGGTAGTTGTGGCCGTGACGACGCAAGCTTCTGAAGTCGAATGGCAAGTTCGGGCGGCCTGTCGCGGGCCTCAGGCGGTGATGTTCTTCCCGCCGTCCACATTCGAGCGCAAAGACGAGAAGGCCGAGCGTGAGCAGCGGGCCAAGGCGATCTGCGCATCGTGTTCGGTGCGCAAGGATTGCCTCGAATACGCGCTGCGCATCCGAGAGCCGCATGGCATCTGGGGTGGCCTGAACGAGCTCGAGCGCCGGGGCCTGCTCACCAAGTAGGCCCTTCGGCCTACTGTCGTGTCACTACGGCAGGCGGGGCCCGGCGATGCGTAGATCGCCGCGCCGGCGCAGCACACCCGTAGCGTCGAGACGGTTCAAGATCGGCAACGCATGTTTGCGGCTGTTGTGGGCCGCATCGCGAAAGTCGGCCACGGTGAAGCCGTCGGAGTGCTCTCGCAGCAGCTGTGCGCACAACTGGGCGGCCCGCTCGAACGCCGACGCCGCGAAGAAGACGCCGTCGACTTCGACGACCCGTCCGCTCTTGACCAACTCTCGCAACTCGCCGCGGTCGACCCCGACCGGATCGGGTGGGGCCAACAGCGAGGCTTCGAGCGCCGCGACGTAGGGATGATCGGCGAGGGGATCGGCCTGCCCGCGCGGTCGGGCGCGGCCGCTCTCGACCGCGATCTCGTCGAGCCGCGTGAGCGCGGCACGTTCGTGTTCGTCGAGCGACGCGACGTCGAGGCCGAGCGGACCGGCGGCCTCGATGCGCGCGCGCAGACTGGCCTGGGTGCGTTCGAGCACGTCGGGGTCGACTACCCATTTGCCGACGGTGGCCGCTCGCCGTTCGCCCGTCAACAGTCGGAGTCGTTCGGGCTCGATCCAGCGCCGTTCGGCGATGACCCGGTCGACCGATCGGTCGGGCCGCGCACGCGACGCGGGAATGATCGGTTCGACGTCGAGCATCTCGCCCCCGCCGACGGTCTCGGCGCGGCCGCTCTCGCGTAGGACGAAGCGGTCGCCGGGCAACAGCGGCACGGCGTCGCGCAAGTGCATGCGAACGTGCCCGACGTTGCCCGGCGCGATCGAGTTGGGGCCGAGGATGCGCAGCTTGACCGGTTGCTCGCCCGAGCCGACGTAGGCAACGTACGCGCCGCGCCTCGACACGACATGCGTGAGTGAGCTCAATACGCGCAACTCTGCATCGACGCGCCGCGTCACGTGCCATTGGTTTGGCGCGACGAGCACGTGACCGCGCTCGACGTCTTCGTGAGAGACGCCCGAGAGGTTGACCGCAACGCGGTTGCCGGGGCCGATCTTGGTGCGGCTCTCGTGGTGACTCTGCAGGCCACGGACGCGGACCTGGCGGCCTTCGGGCCACAGCGTGACCTCGTCGTCGACTCGCAATCGCCCGCCGGTCAATGTGCCGGTGACGACGGTGCCCGCGCCCTTGGCGGCGAAGGCGCGGTCGATCCACAAACGGGGACGACCGACGTCTGTCGCGGCCGGTGTCGCGTCGAGCAGCCGGTCGAGCGCCGAGCGGAAGTCGTCGACGCCGATGCCTTCGATGCAGTCGATCTCGATCAGTTCGGCGCCTTCGAGAAACGTGCCGGCGACGTGCTCTTCGACGTCGAGTCGCGCGAGCTCACGAAGGTCGTCGTCGGCGATGCCGACCTTGGTCAGCGCGATCACGCCGTGCTGCACGCCGAGCAATTCGAGAATGCGCAGATGCTCTTCTGATTGCGGCTTCCAACCCTCGGTTGCCGCGACGACGAAGATGCAGGCGTCGATGGCACCGACACCGGCGAGCATGTTCTTGATGAAGCGAACGTGGCCCGGCACATCGATGATGGCGATCGAACGCCCCGATGGCAGTTTGCACGATGCGAAGCCCAAGTCGATCGTGAGCCCGCGCGCTTTTTCTTCGGCCCATCGATCGGGATCGATACCGGTGAGCGTGTGCACCAACGTGGACTTTCCGTGATCGACGTGACCCGCGGTGGAGATGACGTGCATCAGAGTGCGGCGAGCGCGGCGCGCACGGGCGCGTCGTGTGATGGGTCGATGGTGCGCAGATCCAAGTAGGTGGCGCCGTCGTTGACACGCGCGATGATCGCAGGCGACCACGCGCGCAATGCGGCGCTGCGGTCGCCATCGAGCGCGACCGCGATCGACGGGATCTCGACGCCGGGCAATGTGCCACCGCCGGGCACCGCCATGCTCTCGACGACTTTGCCCCGACCGAGCGCGTCCGCTCGATCGCGCAATTCGGACAATGGGGCGGTTGCGGCGCGCCAGAAGGGGATGGCGTTGCCGTCGCGACGGAGGTAAGCCAGCGCGACGTACTGCATCGATTGCAGCACCAGACCGCCCGGCCGCAGCGCGCGTGCGAGTGGATGCTTGGCGCAGCGCTGTACGAGATCCGCGCGTCCGGCGATGACGCCCGCTTGCGGCCCACCCAACAACTTGTCGCCAGAAAAGGTCACGAGGGCCGCGCCCGCCTCGAGTGTCTGCCGTGCCGCGGGTTCGTCGCGCAGCCACGAAGGAGGGCCATCGGCCAGCCACGGGCACGCCGTGTCGAGCAGGCCCGAGCCGATGTCGACGACGAGCGGCGGGCCGAGGGTGGCGAGGTCGCGCGCGTCGGGTGCCTCGGTGAAGCCGACGATGCGGTAGTTGCTCTGATGCACCTGCATCACGAGCGCGACGTCGAGGTTGTCGGCGATCGCGCGCTCGAAGTCGGCTCGCCGCGTGCGGTTGGTGGTGCCGACTTCGATGAGCCGGGCGCCCGACTGCGCCATCACTTCGGGCACGCGAAAGCCGCCACCGATCTCGACGAGCTCACCTCGCGACACGACCGCGCCGCGGCCGTTGGCCAGCGCGGCGAGTACGAGTAGCACTGCGGCTGCACAGTTGTTGACGATGATGGCCGATTCGGCACCGCACGCTCGCGCCATGAGGCTGGCGGCGTGTGCGTGCCGAGAGCCGCGTTCACCGGTCGCGAGATCGAGCTCGAGATTGGTGTAGCCCTCGTACAGCGGCGGCGCGTAGGGAGCGCGCCCGAGGTTGGTGTGCAGCAACACGCCGGTCGCGTTGATCACCGGTTGCAGCAAGGTGCGCGCGAGAGCGGATGCGTCGTCGCGGGCGCGGGCCTCGACCGTGGACGTGTCGCCCGAGGCGATCGCGCGCCGAGCCACGTCGACGAGGAGAGGATGGGGTAGCCCGGTATCGGCCAGCGAACGCGCCAACCGGTCGACTGATGGTGGCCGCGCGGCGTCAGGCATTGAAGAAACCTCGACGGTCGAAGTCGGCGATGGCCGCGAGCGCGCGTTCGGCATTACTCGCCAACAACTGCCGGCCGCGTTCGTTGCCCGGGGGCACCGCAACGGCCGCCGTGATGGGGTTGGGCAGGTTGAGCACGTGGCCCCAGTGATAGTCGCGCCAGCAGTCGTCGAGCGTGTAGTCGCTGACGCCGCCCAGCTGGAGGTATCCGTGATAACGCTCGATGATCGCCCGTTCGTGGAGGCGCCGCTGGTTCGAGGTGACGCTGCCGGCGACGAAGAACGCCAGATCGTACGGGCCCCGCCCGCGCGCGGCGAGCTGCCAGTCGACGACGTGCGCGATCGGCTCGTCGTCGGGCGCCAGTTCGTGCGGGGCGAAGAGCATGTTGTCGAGCCGGAAGTCGCCGTGGATCAACGTCTGCGGTGCCTGGGCGAAGCTCTGGGCGACCCGGTCGAAGTGCGAGATCGCCCGCTCGGCCGCGCCGAGATGTTCACGCGGGATGTGGGACCCGAAGCTGTTCACGAACATCGGCCATGTCAGCTCGAAGAGCCGGCCGTAACCCGCGATCACCTCGTCGGTCGGGCCGGGCAGCCACGCCTGTTGCTGCAAGACGTCGCTGTCCCAGAAACGTGCGTGAATGTTCGCCAGCAGTTCGGCCGCCGCGAGTGCCTGCTCGCGTGTCGCCCCGGCAACTTGATCACCGACGGGATGGGGCAGATCTTCGAGCACGAGTACCGGCCCGATGGGGCCGTCGACGATCGCGTAGCACCGTGGGGTGCGCACCTCGTCGCGGGGGAGGTCGTGCAGCAGGTCGCGGTACGTGCCCGCCTCGCGCCGGTAATAGCCGAACTGATCGGCGATCGATCGGGCGCGCATGTCCTGCGACGGCAGCTTCACGATCACCGTTGCCGGAGCCGTCGCGTCGGTGTGGGCGAGCCGCACTCGGGCCACCGACCCGAGCAGGCCCACGCCGACGGCCAACGGCTCGACCGCGATGTCGTCGAGCCACACCCGCCCGAAGCCCGCCTCGGCCAAGACGTCTTCGAGCCATGCCGAGTCGATGTCGTCGATCGTTGCCGGGACCATGCATCGACGGTAGCGCTCTACGATGCGGGCGTGTTCTTGCTCGTGCTCCTCTTGGTCATCGCGGTGCCCGTCGCCGAGCTGATCGTCATGTTCAAGGTGGCGGGTGCCTTCGGGTGGCTCGATACCCTCGCGGTCCTGGTGTTGGTCAGCATCGTCGGTGCGTGGCTGGTGCGCCGTCAGGGGCTGGCCATGGTGATGCGCATCCAGCGCGAGCTGGGCGAGGGCAACGTACCGACCAAGTCGGTTGTCGACGGGTTGCTCCTCTTGGTGGCCGGCGTGTTGCTGTTCACGCCGGGGTTCATCACCGACGCGTTCGGCATCTTGTTGTTGTTCCCGCCCACGCGGATCGCGTTGCGCGGCGTGCTGATCCGCCGGTACCGATCGCGCCTCGACGTCTACAAGAACGCGGCCACCCGCGGCGGGGGCATGTGGTCACGCATTGTGATCAACGACGACATCATCGATACCGAGGGTCGCGAGAATCGACCGCGGCGCGACCCCCCGGGCGAGCTCGAGCCCTAGACCGCAACTTCAGAAGAGCAACGTGGGCACGGGCTTGCGTCGGTTGTCGAGCAAGATCGCTTGCGCCAACGCCGCGGGCAACGGCGGGGCGAAGAGATATCCCTGCACGCGTTGACATCCCATGTCGCGCAGCTGGTCGAGTTGCGCGTGCGTCGCCACGCCGACGGCGGTGACTTCGAGCTCGTCGTCGACGAGAGCTCTCACGATCGGTTCGACGAGTGCTTTGCCCCACGGCTCGTCGAGCGCGGCGACGAGCACCCGATCGAGCTTGACCCCGTCGGGCCGCAACTCTTTGACCTTCTTGATCGCGCCCGCGCTGCCTTGGAAGGCTTCGATGTAGATCTTGACGCCCATGCCCTGCAAGCGTTCCGTGATCTCGAAGGCTTCGTTCATGTCGGCGAGGATCGACTGGTCGACTTCGAATCCGAGATTCTCGGTGCTGAGCCCGACTCGTTTGGTGGCGTGCGCTACGGCCATGGTGAGCTTCGGATCGCGAAACTGCTTGATGTGAAGGTTGAGCGTCAATACCAGTTCGGGGGCGAACGCCGTCCACTGCGCAATGTCGGCGCATGCCTGTTGTAACACATGCATGTCGACTTGGCCGAGTAGTCCGGTGTCCTTCGCGGCGCGCAGGATCTCGAACGGGCGCAACGGCAGTTGGTTGTCGTCGGCGAGACGGATCAAGGTTTCCATCGCCACGATGGCGCCGCTTGCCGTCTCGAGAATCGGTTGGTAGTTGTTATCGATCGCGCCGGCCTCGAGCGCGCGGCGCAAGCGATCGTCGGCGTTGATGCGTTGTTGGGTGATCTGACCGAGACGAGCGTCGTACAGTTGCGTGCGGTCGCGCCCATCCTTCTTGGCGACCGCGAGTGCCTTGTCGGCTTCGAGCAACAGTTCGTCGGGCGAGCGCGTGGCATCGCCCACCGCGACGCCGGCGCTGAGCGTGACGCCGTTGGCGGGACCGCCCATTGCCTCGCGCGTCGTCGTGCACGTCCGTAGTGAATCGGCGAACGCGTATGCGTCGTCGTCGCCGCGTAGGCCGGTGGCGATCACGACGAACTCGTCCCCGCCCAGACGACCGACGAAGTCGACGTCGCGCACGCGCCGCTGAAGGGTCCAACCAACCCACTGCAACAACTCGTCCCCGCCGTGGAAACCGCGCGCCTCGTTGACGGCGCGAAAACGATCGATTCCGAGCAAGATCACCGCAACGCGTTGTTCCGGCATCGAGTGCTCGATCGCGTGGCGAATCTCTTCACTCAGCACGCCGCGTCCGGGCAGCGCGGTGAGTGGATCGGTCAGCGCCGTGTCATGAATGAGATCGCTCTGGACGCCTTCGGCATCGCTGCGAATCCACAGGCGGTAGTACGCCGTTTCGCTGGCGAGCATGCGCCGCACGAGCAGTGTCGCCTCGAACGGATGCGTCGTCGATGCGGCCCGCAGCAACGCCTCGGCCGCGGCCATGTCGTCAGGTGCGAGGTCGGGTGGGATGAGCGGCGCAGGGCGCGCGGTATCCACCTCTACGACCTTGTCGTTCGTGCGAAGCCGCCCCGTGGCGGCGTTCACCCGGCGATCCCATTTGGAGGTATTGCGAGTCAAGTCCATGATCGTGCGCTGACGGGGTCTCCATCGGCCCGTCATGCCACAAAATCAAGCCCTTCGGGGGCGGACCAGCGCCTCAGTCGTGCGCGTCGAGGGCGGCCATCACCGCGTCGAGCATGCGGGCCGAACACGATTCCATCGCGATCGGCGGCACGGCCTCGGACACGAGCGTGTCGATGATGGCATTGAGCGCGTCGGCGGCGGGGCCGCTCGTGAACACCACCGGCTCGCCGTCGTCGCCACCGATGGCCACCGCGCGATCGATGGGCACTTTACCGAGAAGCGGCACGCCGACGTCGCGCGCCAACTCTTCGCCGCCGCCCCGGCCGAACAACTCGTAGACCTTGCCCTCTTCGTTGACGAAGGAGGACATGTTTTCGATGACGCCGACGATGCGTAGATACGTGCTGCGTCCGACATTGGCGACGCGCACGGCAACCTTTTGCGCGACCTTTGACGGTGACGTGACGATGATCATCTCCGCGCGCGGCAACATGCGGGCCAGGCCCATCTGCACGTCGCCGGTGCCGGGCGGCATGTCGATCACGAGGTAATCCATCTCGCCCCACTGCACATCTTCGAGGAAGTGCTGCACGGCTCGATTCAACATGAGGCCGCGCCACATCAGTGCGGTCTCTTCTTGATCGACGAGAAAGCCCATCGAAACGACCTTGAGAAGGCCGGTGCCGATGTGCTTTTCGTGCGGTGTGATGCGCTTGGTGCCTTCGGAGTCGACGGTGCCACCGAGGCGACCGTCGATGCCCAGCATGCGCGGGATCGAGAAACCCCAGATATCCGCGTCGAGCACCCCGACGGTGAAACCGCGCTGCGCCAGCCCGGCCGCGATGTTGGCGCTGATCGACGATTTGCCCACGCCCCCCTTGCCCGATGCCACCATGATCACCCGCGTCGTGGCCGGCACCGCGGTGACGGGCGCGTCTTGCGCCTTGTTCCAGCGGGCCTTGGCCATGGCCGCCGCCTTTTCTTCCTGGGTGAGCTCGGTCCAGTCGATGTGGACCTTGGTGACTGCCGGAAGGTTTTCGATGCGGGCCTTGATGTCGCGCTGGATCTGCGCCCGCAAGGGGCAACCGGCCGTGGTCAGGCCGATGCGCACGTGGACCGTGCCGTCGGCGTCGACCACCGCACCCTTTGCCATCCCGAGCTCGACGATGTCGCTGCCCAACTCGGGATCGATGACCCCACGGAGCAGATTCATGACGTGCTCAGGCGTCGGGAGAGCAGCGTCTGTGGTCACGGAGGCATTCTACCGGCCTGGCCCGTGTAAACTCTTCGTGTGGCTGACGCGGAGGACCCATTCGACCGCCTTGAGCCTGAGCCCACCCCGTTGAGCGGGAGGCTCGAGGTGCTCAAGGTTCTGGGCGACAACACGCGCTATGCCATCTATCTCGAGTTGGCCCGTTCACCGCACCCGCTGGCGACCGCGGACATCGCCCGCAGCCTGGCCCTGCACGCCAACACCGTGCGACCCCACCTCGAGCGCATGCGCGAACTCGGCTTGCTCGAGCAGCGCATCGACAGTCGCGGCGGCGTGGGCCGGCCACAGCACCTCTACTCGCTGGCGCCCGATGCGCCGTCGCTCGGTCTCGAGCCCCGCGTCATGCCGCTCGTGGCCCGCATGCTGTTGCGAGTGGCGAGCGACGCCGGCGTTACCGGTGACGACGCCGTCGACGTCGGGCGCGAGCAAGGCCATGACGCGGCGCGCGTCTGGCGCGGCGCGGCGCCCGGCCGCGCGCTGCTCGGGGAGTTGACCCGCCTCGGCTTCGACCCCGAGATCGCCGACGGCGACGACTGCCTCACGATCGGCTTCATGCACTGCCCGTTCCGTGACCTGGCCGAAGCCAACCCGACACTCGTCTGTGGGCTCCACCGAGGCCTGGTCGAAGGCTTCGTCGACGAGATGGGCGACGCGCAGGTGCTCGCCTTTCGAACGTTGGTCGACCGCGACGGATGCCAGGTCGACATCGACGCCCTGAGTCCCGCGTGATGGCGTCCGGCTGATGCCCGTTCACCCCTCTCGGGATTGTCTTGCCGCCCAGGCTCGTTACACTCCACCACAACGGTCCGTAGGAGGCCCACTGTGATCACCATCACCGATGTCGCTGCCAACAAGGTCAGCGAGCTCATCAAGCAAGAGGGCGACGACGCACTCGCGTTGCGGGTTGCCGTTCGACCCGGTGGTTGCTCGGGCTTCAGCTACGAGATGTTCTTCGATACCGACGTAGCGCCCGACGACATCACGACGAGCTACGGCGACGTCCGGGTCGTGGTCGATCCGTCCAGCGCGCAGCTCCTCGATGGTGCCACGCTCGATTACAAAGACGGCCTGCAGGGCGCCGGCTTCTCGATCAACAACCCCAACGCGCAGCGCACCTGCGGTTGCGGTCAATCGTTCAGCTGATCGGCGCTACGCGCGCTGTAACGCGGCGCGCAACTCTGCCCGATCCCAGGTGAAATCGAGCCGGCTGACGACGATGCCGTCGGCATTGGCGACGATCAGACTCGGCTCGTAGGACAGCCCGTAGGCGTGGACTGCGCCGGTGGTCTCGGGATTCGGTTTGCCTGCGGCGAACTGTTGCGGGTCCTTGTAGACCTCGGCGTGCACCATGCGCATCTTGGGGAAGTTCGCCTGCTCGCTCACGAGCAGCTCGAGTACCGGTCCGCACACCGCGGTCTGACAGAAACCGGGCGTCGAGATCAACAAGGCAGTGGGCCCTTTGGTCTCGAGCACCTTCGCGTACGACACCGTGTGCAGCGGGCACTGCGTCGGGGTCCGAGTGCAGATCGGGGTCACGCTCATCGCGTTGGTGGTCGTCGGCGTTTCGACCGAGACCACCGGGCTGCCGACCTGCACGAGCGGCACCTTGTCGCGGGCGCTGGCTCTGAAGCCCACGGGGATATCGGAGAAGGCGGCACGGATCTCGTAGTCGCCGGCCTCGGGCAGCGTCATGAGCATCGGGTAGTAGGGCGTGCTGATCTCTTCGTCGTGCACCTTCAGGGTCGACTTCGTGAGCAGCGCGCCCTTGTACCAGAGTTCGACATCGATCGAGTCGGGCGGGTTGTCGCGCAAGGGACGTCCGGAGTCGACGTCGAAGATCACCAGCGGCGCGCGTTGCTCGATGCCGGGGATGAGGACGGCATCTTCGGAGAGGCCATTGGCGAACGCGGCCCCGAGGACACGATCACCCGTGGGTGCATCGTCATCGCCGGCCTTGTCCTTGCCACCGCAGCCCGTCGCGAGCACGAGGCTCAGCGCGCCGGCACCGGCGAGAAACATGCGGCGGTCGACGAATCCCCGGGCCCGAGCGGTCCCCGGCACAGCGGGATCAAAGCGTGAGTTCACGCAGCGACGCTACCGCTGCGCACCGCTGCGACGGCATCGGGCGACACTGGTGCGCCTATCCTGCGCCAGTGCCCGATCTCGAACTCCACGTGAACGGTCGGGCCGTATCCGTAGCCGACGACGGCGCTTCGTTGCTCGAGGTGCTGCGTGACCGGTTGGGCCTTCGTTCGGTCAAGGACGGGTGCAGTCCTCAGGGGCAGTGCGGTTGCTGCACGGTGCTCGTCGACGGTCAGCCGCGTGTCTCGTGCGTGACGCCGGCCCGCCGCGTCGATGGACGCGCGGTGACCACCATCGAAGGGCTGCCCGACGACGATCGCGGCGCGTGGGGCGACGCGTTCTGCGCGGCCGGCGCGAGCCAGTGCGGGTTTTGCACGCCCGGCATCATCATGCGCCTCCATGCACTCCGCGAGAAGTCGCCCGACGCCGACGACGCGGCCGTTGGCAACGCGCTGCTCGCGCATCTCTGTCGCTGTACCGGTTGGCGCAGCATCTTCGAGGCGGCGCGGGGTGCATCCGTAGCGGCGTCGTCTGCGGCCGCGACGCGAGATTTGGCGCGAGCCGAAGCGAGGGCCGCGGTCGAGGGCGCATCGCACCAGCGCGTCGCGCCCGAGGTTGCACTCGGCCACGGTCGCTTCGCCGACGACGAAGCGCCTCTCGACGCACTCGTCGCCGTGCCCGACGGCCGCGGTGGTTGGGCAGTGGGCGACACGCTCAGCGAAGCGAGATCGGTCGCGGGCAAGGTGCAGGGCCGACGCACAACGGCCGCGCCGCGGCCTCCGCTCGATGTGCCCGACGGTGAGTGGGACGTCACCTTGCGTACGTCGTGGGTGGATCCCGCGTATCTCGAACTCGACGCCTCGTGGTGTGTGCCTGGGGGCGAGCCCGCGTCGCCGCTCGCCAACGGCGGCGCGTTCGGCGGCAAGGTCGCCTCGCCGGTCATGCGCGCCGCGCGCGAACTCGCCGATCGCCACGGCCGCGCGGTGCGCGTGTTGTGGGCGCGCGAGGACGCCGTGCGTTCCGGGCCCAAGCGGCCACCGATCGCGGCCGGCATGCGGCGTGACGGTTCGGGCGTGCTCCATGCGGTACGCACCGAGGGATTTGCGGCGCGAGTGCGCGAAGTTGCGCCGGCCATCGAGATCGTCGAGTTCGATGTCGCGGGCCCGCCGACGTCGATCGCGATCCGGGGCGCGGGCTGGGTGGAGGCGGCCGTGTTGCTCGCGGCCGCGCGTGGTGACGCCAGCCGCGTTCGACTGCCACATACCGGTACAGCCGGTGCGTGGATCGCCGGCGATGGCTCGATTCATGTGACCGTGTCGTGCGGCGATCCCCTCGACGAGATCACTCTGCGTTCGTACTGCATCGGTGCCGCGCACATGGCGTACAGCTGGGTCGTGTCCGAGCGGCTTGCAGTGGCCGATGACGGCGCAGTGCATGATCTCACCATCCGTTCGTTCGGCGTAGTGCGTGCCGTCGACATGCCGCCGGTCGAGGTGGAGATCCGGGCGGACGACGGCCCAGCCGTCAACGGATCAGATGCGGTGTTCGCCGCCGTTGCTGCCGCCACGTGGATGGCCGGTGGGTTGACGCCGTCGTGGCCGATCGGTCTGCTCGCTCGCACCCCGTAGGGCCCCGAGCGTCCCTCCGCAGGGCGCAGATTAGGGTGGTTGCATGACCCAACCCACTCCACGACCGCTCGGGCCGTATTCCCCCATAGTGCGGGCCGGCGATTTCCTCATCGTCAGCGGGCAGACCGGCGCCACGGACGGGGTGCTCGCCGACGGTCTCGACGCGCAAGTGCGTACCGCGATGGCCGGGCTCGACGCGTTGCTGACGACGCACGGTGCCCGGTTGCGCGATGTCGTGAAGACCACCGTGTTTCTCACCGACATGGCCGACTTCGCCGCGATGAATGCCATCTACGCCGAGATCTTTGGCGAGACGAGGCCGGCGCGATCGACCGTTGCCGTTGCCGGGCTGCCACTCGGCGCCTGTTTCGAAATCGAAGCGTGGGCGCATCGTCCGGTTCGCTGATCGATCGTGCCTGCGCGGTAGCCTGACGCCATGGCCGGCACCGTCGTGATGATCGTCATCCTCGCACTCGCACCCGTGTTCATCGTCATGGGTGGCGTCGTTGCTGCCGCTCTGCTCGGGCACTTCATCAAGAACGATCGCGACGCCGCGTTCGAAGGCACCGAACAACTCGACATCGCCAACCGCAGCTGACCTCATCGCTTCGCCGCTGCTGGGTTGAACTCCTGTAGCAAGAATGCACGCCTACCGTGCAGTCTTGCTACGAGAGTCCGCGACTTCGTCGTTCGTGGGCTCTCGAGACCTGCGCGACGACCCGCCGCGGGTTGTGGCAGAGAACGCGCCATGTGAATCGCAGCGGCAACCAACCCTCGATTACCAACAGGTTCTGCCGGTCACGGTCTGTCTCGAACGAACTGCGAGTCGAGTGTGTGCCGAAGCCATCGCCTTCGATGAAGATCTTCAGTGTGGGGTATGCAACGTCTAGCCGATATGTGGCATCGCCGACCCGCACATCGAACTGCCGTACCGGTTCGGGCACGCCACCCTCGCGGAGTATTCGGAACAACAGCGTCTCGAGGTCACTCTCGGCCGGCGCCAGCCGCGGATCGCGCTCGACGAGCAACGGGCGCAGTGGTCCGATGCCCGGTCGACCGCTGCGAGCGAGTTGGAAGAACCGACGGACGAGACGGTCGAAGGTGGTGAGGCCTTCGTGCAATGCTCGTTCAAGGGCAGACTCGAGGACTGTTCGTGGAACGACCGCACCCACGTCGATGAGAGTGCGCGCCGCGTTGGTTGTGCGCATTCCGTCGATGTGAAGGACATCCTTCGGTAGCAGGTCGCTCGATCGGTGCAACAGCGGTGCCGCGCGCAAACTACGCGTCGGCCCCACGGTCAGTTCAGGCCGTGATGGTGGCCGGTCGATGAGGCCGTGAAGGTGTGCCGCACTGCGGTGCGATACCACTCCGCCGGTGGATAGACACGCAGCGGCAAGGTCGACAGCCGGGCCCGTAGGCGCGCCCCCGAGAAGAAACACGCCGTGGCAATTTTCGACAAGACGAGCACCGTCGACAAGCCGAGCTATTTGGCCACGCGAAACACCAATCTGGATGAGTTGTGTGCGAGTGATGAGGCCGGACTGTTTTGCTGCGCGTCGGGCAAGGCGCCGTTCGATTACGACGTCCATGCCCTCTATCTAAGCGACTACCTGTGACAGTCAGTCGATGGAGACTCGCCACAAGGTCAAACGAAACAGAGCGCGCACCGCGCAGGCCTCAAAAGCTCCAGCGGGATTGGCCGAAGCTGTAGCCGACCGAGCGAACGGTTTGGATGAGGTTCGCGTGTTCTTCGCCGAGTTTTGCGCGGAGGCGACGGATGTGGACATCAACCGTGCGAGCACCGCCGTAGTAGTCGTAGCCCCACACCCTCGAGAGCAACGTCTCGCGTGAGAACACCTTGCCCGGATGCGTTGCGAGGAACTTGAGCAGTTCGTACTCCATGTACGTGAGATCGAGGGGACGGCCGCTGAGCGCGGCTTGGTAGGTCTCGATGTTGAGCACGAGCGGGCCATATTCGAGCAACTCGGGCCGGCCGCCTTTGCCGACGCGCCAGAAGAGGTGCTTGAGCCGCGCTTCGAGTTCACGAGGATGGAACGGCGATAGGCAGAAGTCGTCGTAGAGGTCGTCGCGCAAATCGAGATCGGCGAGTTGCGCGCCACTTATCAACAACAGCAGTGGCTCGAGCGGACGATCGGTCTTGCGAACGGCGCGGGCAACCGCGAAGGCTGCCTCGGGATTGCGATCGGCACAGATGATCGCGCCGGCCCATCCGGCGTCGGGTTCGGACCGCCTCGCCATGTTTTCGTCAGACACGGCTTTCCACTGCCATCCGGCGAGATCGAGTGTCTGCGCGAGTTCGGGCACCGGCGGATCGGGGAAGACCAAGAGCGGCTCGTTCACCGTTCACCACACCGGCAGGTATCGGTCCAATTCGAACTGCGTGACGACTCGTTGATAGTCACGCCATTCGGATCGCTTGTTGCGCAGGAACCATTCGTAGATATGTCCACCGAGCGCCTCGCGAACGAGCGTGGATCGATCCATCTCGTCGATCGCTTCTGACAACGATTGTGGCAGCGATTGGACGCCAATCGCCAGTTGATCCTGCGCGGAGAGCTCGAACATGTTGCCGTGCGCCTCGCGCGGCAACTCGTAGTTCTCTTGAATGCCCTTCATGCCGGCCGCGAGCAACAACGAGTAGACGAGATACGGATTGCACGCCGGGTCTATGGCGCGATATTCGATGCGGGTCGACTCGGACTTGCCGCGCTTGGGCGTGGGGACACGCACGAGCGCGGAGCGGTTGTTGCGCGCCCACGACACGTATTGCGGCGCTTCGTAGCCTTCGTTGAGCCGCTTGTAGCTGTTGACCAACTGATTGGTGACGGCGGTGATCTCTCGGGCGTGTCGCAACAACCCGGCGATGAAGCAGCGCCCGACTTTGGACAAGCCGTACTCGTCGCTCGGATCGTGGAACGCGTTGGACTCGCCTTCGAACAACGACATGTGCGTGTGCATGCCGGAGCCCTGCACGCCGTTGAGCGGCTTGGGCATGAACGTTGCGTAGACACCGTTCTCCATGGCGACCTTGCGCACGACGAGTCGCAGCATCATCACGTTGTCGGCCATCGACAGCGCTTCGCTGTACTGCAGGTCGATCTCGTGTTGGCTGGGGCTGTCCTCGTGAAAGCTGAACTCGACGGGGATACCGAGACGCTCGAGCATGTGCAGCGTGCGCTTGCGGAGATCGCTCGAGACGTCGACCGTCGTGAGGTCGAAGTAGGAAGCACGATCGAGCGGTTGCGGTTCGTGCTTGGGGTCGCCGGAGGCGAAGTAGAAGAACTCGACTTCGGGAGCGACGAAGAAGGTGAACCCCTTTTCGCGAGCGAGGCGCAAGTTGCGCTTGAGCACTTGGCGCGGGTCACCGCCAAAGGGCGTGCCATCGAGGTTCTCGATGTCGCAGAACATCACGCCGCTCGGCTCGTCCTCGGGGGACCAGGGGAGCAGCTCGAAACTCGAGGGGTCGGGCCGGGCGAGGACGTCGGACTCCTGCACCCGCGAAAAGCCGTCGATGGCGGATCCGTCGAACTGCAGGCCCTCTTCGAAGACCTTGTCGAGCTCGGCGGGGGAGATGGCGATCGACTTGTGGGTACCGAGAACATCGGTGAACCAAAGCCGAACGAGGCGGACTCCCCGTTCCTCGATCGTGCGTAGCACGTATTCCTGCTGGCGTTCCATGGGACATATTCTGCGCCCTTCCGGGGGCCGGGCAAGCCCCAGGGGCCCCGTTCACACTGCGTTCACAGAGATGCAACGTCAGGGAAACGGTCTGTTGGATACCGTGCCACAATCGTATGGACCCGAACTAGGTAAGGAAGTTGGTGATCTCCCGTGGTTTACCGTGCGGAGTACATTTGGATCGACGGCACAGAGCCGATTCCGCTGATGCGCTCCAAGACCAAGATTTTGGACGATGGCGAGCAGCCCGGCATCTGGGGCTTCGACGGCTCATCGACCAACCAGGCGCCAGGTAACAACAGCGACTGTGTGCTCAAGCCGGGGTTCGTCTGCCCTGACCCGATCCGCAAGGGCCCCAATGTCTTGGTGCTCTGCGAGGTCCTCCTGCCCGACACGTTCGAGCCCCATACGACCAACACTCGGGCCGCCTGCACGGCAGTCGCCGAAAAGTACAAGGCCCATGACTCCCTGTTCGGCATCGAGCAGGAATACACGTTCTTCAAGGACGGACGCCCCCTCGGCTTCCCCGCCGTCGGCTATCCCGCGCCGCAAGGTCCCTACTACTGCGGTGTCGGCGCCGACGAAGTGTTCGGCCGCGACATCGTCGAGGCCCACACGACCGCCTGCATCGAGGCCGGTTTAGCGATCTCGGGCACCAATGCCGAAGTGATGCCCGGCCAGTGGGAGTTCCAGATCGGCCCCGTCGGCCCGGTCGAGGTCTCGGATCATCTGTGGATGGGCCGTTACCTGCTGTACCGCGTCGCCGAGGACTTCGGCGTCAACGCGTCGATCATCGCCAAGCCGATGCGCGGCGACTGGAACGGCGCCGGCGCGCACACCAACTACTCGACCAAGGCCATGCGCAACGGTTGGGATGCCATCATCAACGCGTGCGAAGCGCTTGGTGCGCCGGGCAAGCCGATGGAGCACATCGCCGGCTACGGCGTGGGCACCGAAGACCGCCTCACCGGTCACCACGAGACGGCCCACTGGACCGAGTTCAAATACGGCGTGTCCGACCGTGGCGCATCGATCCGCATCCCGTGGCAGGTCGCGAAAGACAAGAAGGGCTACATCGAAGATCGTCGCCCGAACGCCAACATGGATCCCTACGTAGTGACCCGTCTCATCACCAACACGGTGTGTGAGACCGAGGTTGCCAAGGGTCTTGCGTAAGCAACGCACGACGGAATGCGCCGTCGGGCGCAAACCACCCATCCACCGGACGAGGCGCCCGCGAGGGCGCCTCGTTCCGTTTTGCGCGCGAAGATGCCGAGATGGCCGATCCCCTCACGTTGATGGCGGTGCACGCGCACCCCGACGACGAATCGTCGAGCACCGGCGGCGTCCTCGCCCGCTACAGCGACGAAGGAATTCGCACGGTGGTGGTCACCTGCACCAATGGCGAGCTCGGCGACGGTCCCGGGGGCGTCAAGCCCGGTGAAGAGGGCCACGACGACGCCGAGGTCGCCCGCGTGCGGCTGGCCGAGCTCGACCAAGCGTGCGCCATCCTCGGCGTGCACCACCGCGAACTGCTCGGCTACCGCGATTCCGGAATGCACGGTTGGGACGGCAACGGCCGGCCCGACGCGTTCTGCAACATCGCGCTCGAAGAGTCCGGCGGGCGGCTGGCTGCGCTGATCGACCGCTACCGCCCTTCGGTGATCATCACCTACGCCGCCAACGGTGGCTACGGACATCCCGACCACGTGCAGACCCACCGCGCGACACTGGCCGCGGTCGAGCGCGCCGGATGGCCGGCAAAACTCTATTACACGGCGCGCCCGCGGTCGGCCTGGCTCCGCATGCGCCAGATGCTCGAAGCGCGCGGCGTCGAATTGCCTCCGCCACCGCCGCGGCCGCCGGGAGTCGAAGGCCTGCCGGGCACGCCCGACGAGCTCATCACCACGACGATCGATACCACGGGGGTCGTCGACCGCAAGCTCGCCGCGCTCACGGCGCACCGCAGCCAAACCGAGCGGTCGCCGAACATGCGATTCCCCGATGTGTTCCGCGAAGTGTTCGGCGTCGAGACCTTCGTGCTGGCCCATGATCGCACGGCATCGCTGGTGCCCGAGGACGATCTCTTCGCCAGCCTGCGCTGACAGGGCCTCACACTTCCCTAATAGGCGAGGTTCATGATGGGTTCCGAAACGAGGAGTCCGTCATGAAGAAGATGATCATCGCCGCCGTCGCCGCCGCCAGTATCACCGGTGGAGCATTTGCGGTCGCCGCACTCGCACCGATCGGTATTGCGTCGGCGCAAGACTCGGGCCAACAGCAGAGCGCGCCCGACTCGACCACGAACACCGCGCCGAAGACGAAGCCCGAGCGGCGAGCCGCGGTACGCGCCCGCATCAAGGAGCGCGTGAGCACGCGACGCGCCGAGATCGCCGAGTACCTGGGCCTCACGCCCGAGGCACTCAAGCAAGAGCTCCAATCCGGGAAGAGCTTGGCCGAGATCGCCGGCCCCAAGACCCAAGGGCTCGTCGACCTGATGACGGCCAAGGCCCACTCCCGCATCGACGCGGCGCTTACCGCCGGCAAGATCGACGAAGCGCGAGCGGCCACCCTCGAGGCCAAAGTCGGGCCGGCCATCGATCGCCTGGTCAACGCCAAGCGCCGATAGGCGCAGCCGCGCTGAGCCAAGTCGTGGCGCAGCCGCGCTGAGCCAAAGGTCTCCAACGCGAGGAACGGGCTCAAGGCGTCCCCTCTACTGTCCGATGGTTCGGACATGAGCCGTTTGCCGCCCCCACCTCCGCCTGCCGGGCAGCTTCCGGGCGCCGCGGGACCGCTCACTCCGCACCCTGGTCCCTACGCCCCGGCGGGATATCCACCGCCGGAGCCGGCAGGATTTTCGCTCGGCGCGCCGGCGTCGCCCTACGGCATCGCGCAACCGGCGTTCGCGCCGAAGCTGCGGGTGCGCAAGACGCCCGAGATGCTCGGCTACCGCGCCGTCGACACGATCGGAACCATCGTGACGGCGATCTTCGCGGTCTGGGTGCCGCTGTCGATCTACACCGTCGTCGTCTCGCTCGACCACCGGCGCCTGGTGCACCAGTACGGGTTGCAGATCCCGTTCGAGCTGGAGAACTCGCTCGACAACCGGCTCGACATGCTGCACGGCCTCAGTGCGGTGTTGCTCGTCGTCGGCGGTCCGTTGTTTCTCGTTTGGTTCGCCCGCGCCTACGGCAATCTGCCGACGATCAGCCCCGGCAAGACCTCGAGTCGCACCGCCGTCGCCACGCTGATGTGGATCATCCCGTTCCTCAGCTTGGTGCGGCCCTTCGGTTATTTGAAGGAAATCTGGACGCGGACCGATCGTGTCGGAAGGGTGAAACCGAAACCACCCACACTCGTCTTCGTCTACTGGCTCACATTCATCGGCAGCTACGTGTTGCAGGTCCTCGTCGCCGTCGGGTTCGTTCGCGGCACGAGCAATGTCGACGATCTGAAGTTCGCGGCCGACCTCAACGTGCTCGCGGCGGCGAACGCCGTGGCGTGCGCGGGTCTCCTCGCCGTCATCGTGTGGATGGTGACTCGCCGCATGACGGTGCGCTTTGCCGAAGTGACCAACGCCGTGCTCAATTCGCCGGAGCACTTCTGACGTTGGTTGGTGGGCTCCCCACATTGGCAGCGATAATCCGCGGCTGTAGATACGCTCGGCGGCCGTGTTGTTCGATCTACCCGAATCCGACGCCGCGCTGACCGCGGCCGACACCGCCCGCGTCTATTCGACCGTTGCCTGGTCCTGTGAGCAGGCCTTCGTCGTCGCGGCCGGCTGGCTCGACTCGATCTCGTCGCCCGAGGCCAAGGTGTCGGTGTCCGTCGCGGCCCGGGTCTTCGGCTGGCACGCCGCGCAATGGCGCGCGCTGATTCCCGAATCGGTGCTGCTCGAAGACGACCGCATCGCGGCACCGGGGCCGGCCGCCGGCAAGGCCCTGACCGATCTCGCAGACGCCGAGCCGGCGGCGCGGGTCGACTCGTTGCGCGCGCTGGCCGCCGAGATGCGAGCGGAGGTAGACCTGCTCACAGCCCGTTTGTCGCCGGTCAGCGACGGTGCGGCAACCCGCTTGGCCACGTTCCTCCAAACGGATCTGGGGCGGCTCTCGGGGATGCTCGTAGGCTGAGCCGACCGAACCCAATCGACACGAATTACACCGCGACGTTGATGATTCGGCGCACGCCCGATTCACTGAGGTTCGTCACATCTTGCACGCCTCGGTGGCGTCTGACGATGCGCCGGTAAGCTACCCAAGTCCCTAATCGCCCTCAATCAACCTCGTTCGCCGAGTAGGTAGTCGATGGCCAAAGAGCGCGTCGAGCGCGACGAAGAAGATCTCGTTCGTCTCTACCTGACTGACATCGGGCAATACCCGTTGCTCACGAAGGAAGACGAAGTTCGTCTCGCCCAGCAAATCGAGCAGGGCAACTCCGCGCGCCGTGATCTCGAAGATCCCGCGAGCAGCGTCACGCCCTCCCGCAAGACGCAGCTCAAGCGCGAGGTTCGCCGGGGCGAAGACGCCGAGCGCACGTTCGTCCAGTCCAACTTGCGGCTGGTGGTTTCGATCGCCAAGAAGTATCAAGCCTCCGGCCTGCCGTTGCTCGATCTCATCCAAGAGGGCAACCTCGGCCTGATGCACGCCGTCGAAAAATTCGACTGGCGCAAGGGCTTCAAGTTCTCGACGTATGCCACGTGGTGGATCCGCCAGGCGATCACGCGTGGCATCGCCAATACTGGCCGCACCATCCGCTTGCCGGTGCATGCCGGTGACACGTTGGCCCGCTTGCAAAAGGCGCGCTCGCGCCTAGAGCTCAAGCTCGGCCGCCCCGCGACGCTCTCCGAGCTCGCTGCCGAAGTCGAGATGCCCGAAGACAAAGTGACCGAGGCGCTGCGCTTTGCCGCCGAGCCGCTGTCGTTGTCGGAGCCGCTCCGCGAAGACGGCGATGCCGAGCTCGGCGATGTCGTCGAAGACCGTT
>JBDTLT010000066.1:0-23923 GCA_039934635.1 Acidimicrobiales bacterium | reverse complement strand
TCGCCCACGCTGCGTGAGATGAGGTCGCCTGCGGGCGAGTGTTTGCCACGCTGCGTGCGCGTCGTCGAGTGCGCAACACCACGCGGCGGCGCCACCTCGTCAACGACGTACTCAACAATGACGTACTCACCATCGCCAACCCCCTTCGCCGATCCGTGGGTTCACTATGAACGGGGGGTGAGACAGCGAAGCCCGATGAGTTCGCGCTCGGCGCCCCGTCTCACTGGTATGGAAACCGAAACCCTTACCGCATCCACGACAATCGACGCCGCCTGCGAGGCGGTCTTCACTGTGCTGGCCGACCCGTCGGCCCACGCCGCCATCGACGGCACCGGCTGGGTGCGTGAATCGCTCGACGGCGATCCCATCACCACCGCCGGCCAGGTGTTCCGGATGGCGATGTATCACGAGAACCACCCGGACAAGGACTACAAGGTCGCCAACCGCGTCGAGGTGTTCGACGAGCCGCGGGCCATCGCGTGGAAGCCCGGGCAGGAGTCGCCGGACAGCGGTGAGCTCAGCTTCGGCGGCTGGAGTTGGCGCTATGACCTCGAGGCGATCGGCCCGTCCCGGACGACGGTGACGTTGACCTACGACTGGTCAGCAGTGCCGTCCCCGGTGCGCGAGTACATCCAGTTCCCGCCGTTCGGGCAGGACCACCTCGACAACTCATTGCAGCATCTGTCCGACCTCGTCGCCGAGGTCGGCCGCTGACGTCATTGCAATACGTCCGTCGCCAGATGGTCGCGGTCGACACCGTCGATCATGAAGACGATGCTCTGCGCGTTCTGCGTGCGCAGCGGCAAGATCTCTTGATACGGGGCCGAGGCGTACCAGCCCTCGGCGTGCGATCGATCGGGAAACGCGATCACGATGAGCGTGCCGGGACTCGTCCCTTCGAGCATCACGGCATCGCCGCCGTGCACGATGAAGTGACCCTCATAGGGGGCCAGCGTGGCATCGATACGTTGCAGATACTCCTCGATGGGCGGCCCCATCGTCACCTGCTCCAGGATTCCAACTGCGTAACTCGTCATCGTCTGCTCCCTGCGTCGACGAGAACCCATCGCCCAGTTGCGCCAAGTGGATCCTCCACTTCAGTGTGAGGGCGTCAGGTAGCGAACTCAATTACCTCCGAGGTAGGAATCGGTGCGTGCTCGCCTTGATTGGTCCCCGCGGCAACACCATGTCAGCATTCGCGCCATGACCGTCGAGGGCTTCACCCGATCGCGAGGGGATGACATCGTGCAGCAGTTGCTCACGCAGCCCTACCCGCGCGACCCCTATCCGCTCTATCACGAGCTCCGCTCGATCGCTCCGGTGTTCCGCAGCGATGCGGGGCCTTGGATCCTCACGAGCTACGACGCGTGCGCGATGGCATTTCGGTCGGCGTCATTCGGGCAGGGCGAGTCGGCGCAACTCGTGCGTCAAGACCCACGCTTCGAATGGAGCGCGGTGCTGCAGTCGCTCGGCCAGATGATGGTCTTCATGGACCCGCCCGATCACACCCGGCTGCGCCGCATCGTGTCGCGAGTGTTCGGCCCGCGGGTCATCGAGCAACTCCGTCCCTACGTGCAGCAGGTGGTCGATGACTTGCTCGCACCGCTCACCGGATCGCCGGCGGATCTCGTCACCGATTTCGCCGATCTCATCCCGGTGACGGTCATCTGTGAGCTGTTGGGCGTGCCCCACGAGGATCACGAACAGTGCCGCGCGTGGAGCGAAGAGATCGCGCTCGCGATCGAACCGGTGGTGCCCGACGAGTACCTGCGTCGCGCCGATGCCGCGACCCGCTCGTATCAGCAATACTTCGCCGCCCTCATCGCGGAGAAGCGGGCTCGTCCACAGGACGATCTGCTCACGCTGCTCATCCGCGCCGAAGACGAAGGCGACCAACTCGACAACGCCGAACTCGTGGCGATGGCGACGTTGTTACTCGGCGCCGGCTTCGAGACCACCCGCAACGGCATCGCCGGCGGCATCCTGGCCCTACTCACGCACCCTGACGAGCTCACGCAGCTGCGCCGCGATCCCGCGCTCGATCGGCCGATGGTCGACGAGGTACTGCGCTTCGTCTCGCCCAATCAGACGGCAGTCGCCCGCTTCGCGCTCGAGGACGTCGACGTGTTCGGTACCCATGTTCCCAAGGGAGCGTTGATGGCTCCCGTCATCGCCGCGGCCAATCGCGATCCCGCTCGATTCGCCGACCCGGACCACCTCGACATCGACCGCCCGGACAATCTGCCGCTGACCTTCGCGCCGGGGCCGCATTTGTGCTTGGGCGCACCGGTGGCACGGTTGGAAGTCGAGCTCGCACTCACCACGCTGGCGCGGCGTTTCCCGAACCTCGAACTGCTCGACGCTGACCCGCCGATGCGCAATACGTGCAACCTCGGTCCTGGTCCCCGCGGTCCGCAACACCTGCGCGTCGCGATGGGCCGGCCGGCAAAGGGCGGGTGATCGACCCCGGCGCCGCGCCGAACAAGACCGGCTATTGCGATCGCACCAGCGCGATGCCCTTGATCTCGATCATGAGGCTCGGCAGCGCGAGCTGGGCCACGACCGTGGTGGTTGCCGGGGGGTCCACCGGAAAGAGCTCGGCCCGCAGCGCGAGATAGGTGGGCAGCTGATCGCGGTTGGTCAGGAAACACGTGAGCTCGACGAGATCGGCCATCGTCGCCCCGGCTTTGGCCAACAGGTGCTCGATGTTGCGGAAACACTGCTCTGCCTGTGCCCGTATGTCGCCCTCACCGACGATCTTGCCGTGCTCGTCGAATGCCACCTGGCCGGCGAGCATGATGAAAGGGCCGGCCTTCACGGCATCCCCCATACCTGGCCGCTCGCCCGTCGGTCCGAAGAGTGTTTGTCGTGTGGTCATCGTTGCCTCCAAAGAATCTGCGTCACGCGACGGCCGCGATCGCGCGACCCAACCGATGGATACCTTCGGCCAGCTCGGAGCGATCGAGTTCGCCGTACGCGAGTCGGATACCCGCAACCGGCGTGCCGCCCGCGTTGAAGTACGGCGCGCCGAAGAAGCCGACTCCGTGTTGCGCGCCGGCAGCCTCGACCGCGCCGAGGTCGCCACGATCGAGCACCAGCCAGACGAAGAATCCTCCCGCCGGCACGCTCCATGTCGCGTGTGCGGCACACGATGCAGAGAGTGCTTCGAGCACGACATCGCGCTTTTGCCGGTACCACGCGTTCACCTCACGCAGATGATGGTCGAAGTCGCCGTCGGTGATCAATCGGGCCACCATTCGTTGCACAAGACGGCTCGTACCGAGGTCGGTGCGCATCTGCGCGAGCACATCGATGATCGCCGGCGGTCCCGCCACCCAGCCCATGCGCAGGCCGGGTGCCAATGTCTTGCTGAACGACGCGACGTGCACCGTGCGGTGAGGCGCGAGCGTGATCATCTCGCGAGGAAACGGTTGGTCGAAGCGGATATCGGCGTAGGTCGCGTCTTGCACGATCAACATGTCGAAGCGGTCGGCGATCTCGATGATCTCGCGCCGGCGTTGCTCGCTGAGCACGGTGCCGGTCGGGCTCTGGCACGTGGCGATCGTGTAGAGAAACTTCACTCGCGCTCGCTCACCACGAAGGCGCGTGAGGATCGACGCGAGCTCGCCCGGACAGATCCCGTCGCCGTCGACCGGCACCGGGACGATGCGCGCGCCCATCTGGCGGAAGGTCGCCAGCACGCCGGGATACGTGAGCGCCTCGCACAACACGACGTCGCCGGGATCGATCAGCGCCACTGCGAGCAGCGAGAGGGCACCCGAACTTCCGTTGGTCACGACGATCTGATCGGGCGAGAGCTCACTGTCTTCTCGCGCGGAGAATTGTTGGGCGATCGCCCGCCGGAGTTCGTCGTCGCCGGCGCCGTGGCAGTACCCGAGCAACTGTCCTTGCGGCGCCGCCAACAACTCGGTCAACAGCCGCGTCATGGCGTCGGTCGGATGCATCGCGGGGTCGGGCAGCCCGCCGCCGAAGAAGATCGCGTCGATGGCTACGGGCGCGACAAGTCCCGCCGACATCGCTGCGGGTTGTGTCCGCGCGGCAGACAGCAGCGCCGCCAGCCCTGCCTCGTGCGCGCGGACATCACTCATGCGCTATTTGCGACCGACGATCGCCCGGAACTTTTGCACCGCGTCGCTGAGATAGTCCTGCGCCGCATTGGCGTCATCGGGGATGCTGAACCCCGCTCGGACGTCGGTGACGCCGGCATCGACGAGCGCGGGGACACCTTCGAGCGTGCGATCGACATCGACCGTGCCGCCGTCGCCCCTGACCGGCGCGAGGTTGCCGACGATCTGGATATCGGAGGGATCGCGTCCGGTGGCGGCGACACCTTCGCGCATCTGAACGATGGCCGCCGCAACCTCTTTGGCCGACGGTCCCCACGGGATCCACCCACTACCGAAGCGGGCGATGCGCTTGATCACACGCGGATTGACGGTGCCGCTGACCCAGATCGGAACACCGCCCGCTTGCCGCGGCTTGGGCATCTGGTGGATCGCGTCGAACGACAAGAGATCGTCGCGGTAGCTCGCCCGTTGCTCGCGCCAGAGCGTCTGCATCACCGACAGCGAATGATCGAGCAGTCGACCGCGTCCCTCGAATTCGAGCCCCGCGGCTTCGTACTCTTCCTTCTGCCATCCGACTCCCACACCGAGATCGACACGCCCGTCCGACAACACGTCGAGGGTCGACAACGTCTTCGACAACACCACCGGCCGGCGTAACGCGGCGATCAAGATGTTGGTGCCGAGGCGCACCTGTGTGGTGATGCCGGCGAGCACAGAGAGCACGGTGAGCGGCTCGAGCCAGAGGCCGTCGGGCCCGGTGGGCTGCTTGCCGCCGGCGGCGCCGCCGAGCTCGGGGCGGCCGTACGCCTCGAGGTTCTCACCGTAGACAACATGGTCGGAGACGACCAGGCGATCGATGCCCGCGGCATCGGCGGCCTTGGCGCGATCGAGCATGTGCTTCCACGAGCCTTGATCTTCGGCGGAGAAGGTGAGAAGGGCCATCGAGAGCTGGGGTGACGTGGGCATGCACTGTCCTATCGGTCGGCGGGCGTGTGCGAGCGAACGTAGTCCGCGCGGTCGCGCTGCGCTCATCCGCAGTCGACGGCCTGCCCTCTCGCGGCCGCCGATCGATACATCGCGTCGGCCACGACGTGCGCGCGTAGCGCGACGGTGACGTCGGGATAGGCCGGTGTCCCTGCGGCGACGGCTGCGACGAAGCCGTGGTCAGGGTGCCCGATCGGAGGCATCAGCGGCGCGCCTTCGACGAAGAGCTCGGTGCCTTCGAACAGGCCGCTGTCACCCGAGCTGTCCTGCCACCGCACGGGCCCGAGCCAATCATTTTCGAGCGATACGTAACGGTTCTCGCAGAAGACTTCGACGCGCCGCTGGCTCGGGCGCGCGACATTGTCGTGCCACACCGACATGAGCGAGCCGAGTGCGCCGTGCTCGAGCTCGAAGCCGACAGCCATCACATCTTCGATGCCCGCGATCTCGTGGTAGGCGACACTGCGGGCGTTGACCGCGACGATGCGACCGATGGTGTGCTCGATCAGATCGATGTCGTGGATCGAGTGTTCGAGCAGTGTGCCCGCACCCGCCTTGGTCACATCGGCGCGCCACGTGGACTGGTACATGCCTTGCGTCGGGATGTACTGATCGTCGCGAAAGACCACACTGACGACGCGACCTGCCGCCGGCTCGTGCACGAGCCGGCGCAGCAACGCGAACGCGGGGGAGTGGCGCAACACCAGGCCGACTTGGTTGATCACGCCTGCGCTCTGTACGGCTCGCGCGACAGCGGTCGCCTCGGTCAGTGTCGTCGCGAGCGGCTTTTCGCAGAACACGGCGCGGCCGGCGGCGACCACCAGCTCGACCGACGATCGATGCTCCGACGTCCATGTGCACACGTAGACCGCGTCGCTGGCGTCGATCAGTGACGCAGCATCGGGCGCCACCGTTGTCGCGAAACGGGCGGCGAACTGTTGCGCCCGCTCGTGATCCGGGTCGTAGACCGCGCTGATCGTGACCGGCGTGGGCGAAGCGGTCAGACCGTTGGCGTGCGCGTGTGCGATGAGGCCCGCGCCCAGGAAGCCCACTCGTATCGTTTGCACAGCGGTCGATCGTAGAGCCGAAGCCGTCGCGGATTGCGTTTCCCGCAACGTGTAATGATGTGCGAGTGGACCGACTCGGGGGACGCGTCGCCGTCATCACCGGTGCCGGTGGCGGCATCGGCAGCGAAGTGGCGCTGGTATTCGCCGAGCACGGAGCCATCGTCGTCGCCAACGACGTCGACCCGCACTCGCTGGGCCAGACTGCGCTCGCCTGCCAGCGTCACACCAGCGAGTCGATCGCGATCGTCGCCGATGTCGCCGACAGCGCGGCGGTCGACGACATGTTCGCTCAGGTGCGCCAACGATTCGGCCGAGTCGACGCCCTGGTGACGGTGGCCGGCATCAGCTCGCTGGCCGACCGCCAGCGCGAAGAGGCGAGTAGGCCGGCGGGGACAGCCGCGCCGGCGACCTACGCCGTCGGCATCACGGCGATGAGCGACGAGAGCTGGCACCGCATGTTGGCCGTGCATCTCGACGGCACGTTCTATTGCACTCGGGCGGCGGTGTCGATGATGGCCGAGCGCGGCTCCGGGTCGATCGTCTGCATCTCGAGCATTGCCGGCACGGCCGGTTTGGGGCCGTTCCACTACGCCGCGGCCAAGGGCGGCATCTTGGGATTCGTACGGTCGCTCGCACGTGATCTCGGCCCGATCGGCATTCGTATCAATGCCGTCAGCCCGGGAGCGATCGACGCCGGCATGACGCGCACGTTCAAGCCCGAAGTGGTCGAGGCGTTCACTCCAACCGTGCCGCTACGCCGCCTCGGCACTGCTCGCGACATCGCGTACGCGGCGTTGCACCTCGCGAGCGACGAGAGCGCCTACACCACGGGCCAGTCGCTTTCGCCCAACGGCGGCGCCGTCATCGGCTAACCGAGGCGGTTTCGATAGAACTCGAAATCGTCGAGCACGTGTTGCTGGCGCGCCCGTACCAGCGCAACCGAGTCAGGGTGCGTGAAGATGTAAAAGCGGTTGGCCTTGATTGCGTCGACGACGATGGGGCCGACGGCGTCATTGGGCATGGCGGCCGGGTTGGGCGCGGCGCCGGCGCGCGGATCAGCGAGCGGCCCTCCGAACTTGTCGGGGCGATTGCGGGCCGCGGTCGAGCTGAGGTTGCCGGCGACGAGGCCGGGACAGAGGACCGACACGCCGATATTCTCGGGCGCCAACTCCATGCGCAGCATCTCGCAGTAGCCGATCAACGCATGCTTGGTCGTCGTGTAGAGGCCGTTGAAGTAACCGCCGACAGCCTTCGGTTCGAGCGCGAGAAGCCCTGCCATCGACGACGTGTTGACGATATGTCCACCGTCGCCATGCGCACGCAGATGGGGGAGAAACGCGAGGTTGCCGCGCACGATCGCCATGATGTTGAACTCGAAGAACCACGACCATTCTGCGTCGGTGGCTTCGTCGAGGCGACGGTTGAGGATGACCCCGACGTTGTTCGACAACACGTGCACCGCACCGAACTCGGCGATCGCCGCAACTGCGAGCGCGTCGAGCGAGTCCGCGTTGGTGGCGTCGACCCGCTGCACGATCGCGCGCCCACCAAAGGCGGCGATCTCGTCTGCGACCCGAGTCGCACTGTCCTGCTCGATATCCGCGACGACGACGTTCATGCCCGCCCCCGCCAACCCCAGCGACACGCCGCGACCGATGCCACCCCCGCCGCCGATGACAACTGCAGTGCGCCCACTCAATGAATCCACCAGAATCCCCTCGTTGATCGATCTACAGCGGACGGGGGTCCAAGGTGAGTTCGCCGCGGGCGACGTCCATCACCTGCCCTCCGACGAATACGTTGGACCCGTCGGTACGGATGTGGAGATAGCTCGAGCGTCCCATGGCGTGGCCCTGATTGACGACCACTTCCTGGTTGCCGGCGATGCGGCCGGCGCGGTGGAGGTACGCCGCGAGTGGCCCCGCCGATACACCGGTCGCGGGGTCCTCCTCGATGCCGACGGCAAGGGCGCCGAACATTCGAGCAGAGATGTCGGCGCGCGAACTCGCTTCGCTCACGAGGTAGACGATGCGCGCCGGGGGTTGCGCAGCGAAGTACGCCGCCAAGCCCGCGGGCGACGCTCGATCGAGTGCCGCTTCGTCGCGTAGCGGGACGATCAACGTTGGCACGCCGACGGAGAAGACTCCGAGATCGAGTTCGGTGGACCCGTCGGACGGATCGAGACCGATGGCCCGGTACAACGCCTTGGGATCGGCAACGGGCGCGGTGGACTCGACGGGCACGCCCTGATTCATCCACACGAAGTGTTCGGCCCCACCATTTTGCTCGATGTCGATTTGCACCGGGCCGACCAACAACTCGACGACCGCCGAACTCGGCCACGACGCGCCGTATCGCTCCGCGAGCACGACGGCGCTGGCACCGATGGTGGGATGCCCCGCGATCGGCAGCTCGGTGGTCGGGGTGAAGATGCGCAACGCGGCTAGCCGGGATGCATCGACCGCGGGACGCACGAATACGGTCTCCGACAGATTCATCTGACGCGCGATCGACAGCATGACGTGCGCGTCGAGTGCCGGCGCATCGGTAAACACAGCCAGAGGGTTGCCGCCGAACGCGTGGCGAGCGAAGACATCGACCACGCGGTAGCGCAGGGTCGTGCTCATTCGGGATTGCGGTGTGCCGACGAGGCAGTGGTCAGCGAGCGCGGGCCATCAACTCGCCGACCTTGTCGACAGCTGCCAGCACGTCGTCGCGCGCGTCGCGCGCTTGGCGGCCGAGTTCGGTGGCACCGGCGAGCTCGAGCATCTCGGGCAGCTGGGTGCGCAGACACCGTAACGTGAACTCGACAGGATCGCCGACGGCAACTTCGTCGATGCGGACGACCACATTGCTGTGCTCGTGGTTGCGGATGTAGTGGTAGTGCGGCTCGTGTTCGAAGCAGTCGAAGCGGATGTGCTCGAGCCCGTCAGCGGTGCCACACACATGCACCGTCGGGCCATAGTCGTCGAACTCGACATGCCCGTCGGGGATCTCTTCGTCTTGATAGGTATCGGCCAGGATCGCGTTGGTCAGTTGTCGCGATTCGACGATGAGTCGCACCGGCCCGGCATCGACCGGCGTGCACATCTCGGGAACCATCGGAATCGGCATCGCCGTGTAGAGATTGCCGCGCCGGTATGGAGAGTCTTGACGATCCACGAGCGTCCCCCGTTCGGTGATGAAACCGCCACTCTACCGCTCCGCGATGTGCCGCCGTGCCGGGGTCAAATGCTCGCGGAGCGTGCGCAGGTAGCGGCGGCGATCGATCTCCTGCTCGGCGGGCAAGTCGACGCGGACACCCCTCGCGGTATAGGTCATGACCAGCGCCCGCCTCGGCTGATCGTCGACATTGGTCGATGCTCCGTGCACCATGCCCGTGGTGACGACGCTCACCTGGCCGGCGCGCGCGAGGACCAGGGCCGGTTCGCCGTAGTCGTGCCGAGGCAGCGCGTCGAGTCCCACGCCGGCCACCTGTGGGTGGCCCCGTCCGCCGGTGCGGGCGAGCAGGCGATGACTACCGGGCCGGCACACCATCGGCCCGCGGCGAGAGTTCACGTCGGACAGCCACAGAAAGAACGTGCAGATGACGCGGCGGGGTTGCGCGCGCCAATCGTCCTCGCGATAGATGACATCGACGTGCTGTTCGAAACCCCATTGCGCGTCGGGCTGCGGGTACACGGTGGTGATCGCGGTCTGGAAGATGCGGACGTCGTCCGCATCGAGGATGCGGCGCGCGGTGTCTTCGAAGAACGGATGCTCGATGAGCGTCACCAACCCGGGATCGAAGAATGAACATGTCTCGCCGTAGCGATAGTTCGCCGGCGCGTTCCCGACCGGCGCGACGAACGGCAGCCGCGCATCGACTGAGGCCGCGCCCGCTTGTATCGCCGCGGGCGCCAGTGGGGTGTCGATGGTGATCGCCCCGTCGTCGAGGAACCGCTGTACGTCGCCGTCCGAAATCGATTCGACCACCCGCGAACGGTAGCTCAGCCGTGCTCGCCCGCTACGGCCTGCTGTTACGCTCCCGATTTCGGGCACGGGGGTGCATCGACACGGGGGAGGGACAAGTGGGGCGCTTCGACGGCAAGGTCTCCATCGTTACGGGTGCCGGTCAAGGCATCGGCGAAGAATACGCGAAGGGCCTCGCTGCCGCGGGGGCGAAGGTAGTCGTCGCCGATCTCAACGAGGCGCAGGCGGCACGCGTCGCGGACGACATCGCAGCCAAGGGCGGCACCGCGGTCGCGACCAAGGTCGACGTCGCGGATCCGACGAGCGCGATTGCGATGGCCGACGCGGCCGTTGCGGCATACGGCGGCATCGACCATCTCGTCAACAACGCCGCGATCTATCACTCGATGAAGATCGAGGGTCTGTGCACCGTCGACCTCGACTATTTCCAACGTTTCATGAACGTCAACCTCTTCGGCGCGCTCTATTGCACCCGCGCGTGTGTCGGCGCAATGACCGATCGTGGCGGCGGCGTGATCGTCAACCAGTCGTCGACCGCGTCGTGGATGGCCGGCGGCTACTACTCACTGGCAAAGGCGGGCATCAACAGCTTGACCGCGTCGTTGGCCGCGGAGCTCGGTGCGCGCAACATTCGCGTCAATGGCATCGCGCCGGGCCCCATCGATACTGCGGCGACGCGTTCAGTTCTCCCCGATGAGTTCTGGCAGGGGATGGTGAACAGTCTTGCGATCAAGCGCATGGGCGCGCCGGACGACCTGGTCGGACCGCTGCTGTTCTTGTTGTCCGACGACGCCAAGTGGCTGACCGGCCAAGTCATCAGTGTCGATGGCGGCCACATCGTGAGGTTGTGAATGAGCAGGCCGCTCGAGGGTGTTCGCGTCGTCGAGCTCGCGGCGTGGACGTTCGTACCTGCCGCGGGCGCGGTGATGGCCGAATGGGGTGCCGACGTCATCAAGATCGAGCATCCCGAGGGCGGTGATCCGCAACGCGGCCTGATCAATTCGGGGATGGTCGCGGGCGGGCCGGGCGGCGTGAACTATTTCATCGAGCAGCCGAACCACAACAAACGCTCGATCGGCCTCGATCTCAAGCAGCCCGCCGGCTACGAGGTCATGTTGGATCTCTGCCGCGGGGCCGACGTCTTCCTGACGAACTGGCTACCCGGTCCGCGGGGTCGCGCTCGACTCGATGTCGAGGACATTCGCGCGGTCAATCCATCGATCATCTATGCCCGCGGTCATGGCCAAGGTGTTCGCGGACCCGACGCCGACAAGGGGGGCTACGACGGCTCCGCGTTCTGGGCCCGGGCGGGCGTCGTCGACGCGCTGACTGCCTACGATCGCGATCCTTTCGGGCCGACGCAGCCGCCGGCGATGGGTGATCTCGCGGGCGGACAGACCATTGCCGGCGCGATTGCCGCCGCCCTGTTCAAACGGGAACGCACCGGCGAGCCATCGGTGGTCGACATCTCGTTGCTCGCCGTGGGCATGTGGATGATGTCGCCCAACATCGTGTCGCAGAAGCTCTATCAAGACTCGCCCGCGCCCAGCTTCGGCCGTCATCAAGCGCCCAATCCCATCGCCAACCGGTATCTGACCAAGGACAACCGAGTCGTGCATCTGGTGATGTTGCAGGCGGTTCGGTACTGGCCCGAGCTCATCACCGCCGTCGGGCGCGCGGACCTCGCGACCGACCCTCGTTTCGCGGATCCCGCGAGCATGTTCGCCAATCGGGTCGAGGCCGTGCGCGTCCTCGACGAGGTGTTCGCCACGCGCACGTTGAACGAATGGCGCGAAGTGCTGAAGGACATCGACGGCGTGTGGGCACCCGCACAACGCTGCATCGAGCTCTACGACGATCCACAAGCGGTTGCCAACGGCTACATCGCAGCGGTCGATCCCGGCAACGGTGGGCCCAGCTTCCCCATAGTGGCGAATCCTGCTCAATTCGATGAGCAACCGTCGACAGTGACACGAGCGCCCGGCGCGGGCGAGCACACCGACGAGATCCTCGCCGAGCTGGGTTACGACTGGGACCGCGTCGTCGAGCTCAAGGTCGCGGCCGCGGTGTTGTAGGCGCGCTACAGGCGGCCCTCGGTCGGCAATTCGTCGGGGATCCAACGCGGTGGGCGTCGATCGCGGAACGCGTGATAGCCCTCGAGCGCTTCGTCGCCGCGCAGGCTGTTGATCATCCCGATGCGGTCGTACAGGCCGTAATACGCGTCGAGCGAACGCTTGGTGTCGGCCCGGGCGAGGGGCGCCGATCGACAGGCAGCCACGAGCGCGTCGGTTGCGGCGTCCATCAACTCGTCGTGCGGCGCCACGCGCGACACCAGGCCCCAGTCGAGGGCCTCCGCCGCGCTGACAGTGCGCCCCGTGAGCAGCATGTCGCGGGCACGTGCGGGGCCGATCTGGCGCGGCAGGATCTGCGCGTAGTTGGTGTCGCTGATACCGCGCAGAAGTTCGGGCGCACGAAACGTGGCGCGCTCGCTCGCGACCGCGACATCGGACAGCATCGCCATCATCAGTCCGCCACCCTGGCAGATGCCGTTGATGGCGCTCACCACCGGCTTGGCCGATTGACGGAAAGCATCGAACGGCACGAGATCCATGAAAAGCAAGCCCGGCAGATCGCCCCAGCCGTCGCTGTTGTCGCCGCCGAGATCGCCACCGGGGATGAACACGTCACCCGTGCCCGTGAGCAACAAGCCGGCGAGGTCGGCATCGGCATCGACGTGGTTGATCGCGTAACGCACGCCGAAGTACATCGACGGTGTCATTGCGTTGCGCTTCTTCGGACGATCGACGATGCAATGCGCAAGCGCGCCGTGGCGTTCGAAACGGAGGAACGGGGTACCGAGCCAATCACCTTGCGGTGGCGTGCCCGTGCGAAATTCGTCGGTCATGCGCTGACCTCAGCTCGCTACCGGCGACGCGGTGATCAGTGACTCGAGTGAGGGATCGTCGCGGAACGGCTCGCCGCTCGATGGCGGCATGTGGTCGAGCGGTGTGTGCACCTCGGCCACCACAGGACCGATGCGCGCCGCGAGGGGCGTGAGCGCGGGCAGGTCGAATCCGTACACGCCCGCCGCCACGCCCGCGAACATCTGGCGGCATTCGCGCTCGGGTACGTCGTACATCGTTGCTCGCAGCGCGTCGGTGAGGTAGTCGGTCGCCCCTTCGGCGTGAGGAAAATCATCGCCCCACATGATGCGGTCGACGCCTACGGCGTAGCGATAACCGACGTCGGCCCGCGGCAGCATGCTCGCGCCGATGTAACAGTTGCGCTGCCAGTATTCGATCGGGGAGAGCGACAACGAATCGATCGTGTCGGAGCCGAACGTGCCCGAGTAGTTGAGCACGCGCGGATCGTTGGCGTATCTGGACTGCACGTTCTGCAGTCTTCGTTCTATGCGCTGCAACTCTTCGAGGATCCAACGCATGCCCCACATCTCGGTCCACACCACGCGCAGGCCGGGATGGCGTTCGAACACACCTCCCATGAGCAGGTGCAGCAGCGTGCGCTTGGGCCACATCTCGTGCTCGGCGAAAACGATGCCCTTGGCCACGGGCAGATCACCGAGATCGGGATTGCCCGAACCCATGTGCTGATGCACGGGCATCTCGAGGGCCGCACACTCGGCCCACAGCGCGTCATAGCGCGGGTGGTAGAAGGGCTCGACGGGGTGGTTGGGTGGGATCGACGGGATCATCGCGCCGCCGATCACGCCGGTCGACTTTGCCCACCGCAACTCGGCGATCGAATCGTCGATGTCGTTCGGCAACAGTTGAATCAGACCACGCCGCCGCGCCGGCTCGTACCCACAGAACTCGGCCAGCCACCGGTTGTGGGCGCGCAGCCCCGCCCAGGCCGCGCGTATTCGTCGGGCGCTCGCGGTACGCCGCTCAGGTGCACGAGGATGTCGTAGAACGGTGTCAACGTGTTCGGGAAGATGACCTCGCCGGTGATGCCCTCGCGATCGCAGGCCGCAACGCGGGCATCGCTGTCCCAGTTGATCTTGGCCTTGTCAGGGTCGCGGAGATCGACCCACGGGTTGACGACGGCGTCGGCCCACGCGTCGAAGTCGTCGTGCCACGCACGGTCGAGGAACTTCTTGTACTCGCGCATCTCGGCACCGGCGTGCGTGTCCGACGACAAGATCATGTAGCGATCGATGGTGTCCCATGTTGCCATTGTCCACTCCTTCGTCAGCGGCCGCCCGTGGTTCGCGTGCGGTATGCCTTCATGAACTGCTGCACTTCTTCGGCGCGGTTGGCAATGTTCTGATTGCGGTTCTCGAGCGCGATCGCCGCGGTCATGCTCGGATTGTCGACGTTGTGCCACAGCACTTCTTTGGTCATCACGAGCCCGACACGCGTATAGCCGGCGATCACGCGGGCGTATTCGAGGGTGCGCTCCATCAACTGATCGTCGGGCGCCACTTGTGAGATGAGACCCATGCGTTCGGCCTCGGCGGCATCGATCTCGCGACCGGAGAATATGAGGTCGAACGCCCGAGCGTTGCCGATGAGCCGCGGCAAGAGGTACGTGATTCCGATGTCGGTGCCGGTGAGCCCCGTGCGGATGAAGGCCGAGCAGAATCGAGCCGACTCGGCCGCGATACGCACGTCGGTTGCGCACGCGAGCGCCAACCCCCCGCCAAATGCCGGCCCGTTGATCGCGCCGATGATCACCTGCGGCGTATTTCGCATGTGAACGGTGAGGTTGGACATGAACGCCTGACCGTCGATGCCCACCTTTGCGTGCGGGTGTTCGCCGGGCCCGGGCGGCGTGCCCCAATCCCGCAGATCGAGACCGGAACAAAAGCCGCGACCGGCCCCGGTCAGGATTACTACTTTGCAATCCTCGTCGTTGCCGACCTCGTCGAGCGCGTCGTGCAGTTCGCGGACAAGGTCGTAGTTCAGTGCATTGAGCCGCTCGGGCCGATCAAGACGGATCATCGTGATGAACGGCTCGACTCGTTCGACGGTCACAGTGGGCACGACAGTCTCCGATCACGCGGTCCCAGGGACACCGCCACGTTATTGTCTCGCGATTCTTGTTGTGTGTCTCAAAGTAGGAGCAACTCCATGCCGGTGCGAGTCGAACGTGATGGCCGGATGCTCGTCATCGAGATCCAACGCGAAGAGAAGCGCAATGCCATTGATCCTGACCTCACTGCCGGCATCGACGCGGCGATGAACGACCTCGAAGACGACCCCGATCTTTGGGTGGGCATCATCACCGGCGGCACCTCGGTGTTCTCCGCAGGCTCCGACCTTCGTCTCACGGGCGGCGACCCGACGCCACGCGGCGGCGAGTACGGCATCATTCGGCGCGAGCACCAAAAGCCGCTCATCGCCGCGGTCGAAGGCCTCGCGCTCGGCGGGGGCATGGAGATCGTGCTGTCGTGCGACCTCGTCGTTGCGTCGCGCTCGGCGACCTTCGGCCTGCCGGAGATCAAGCGAGGCCTGTTCGCGCTCTACGGGGGAGTGTTCCGCGCCACCCGGGCGCTGCCCTTGAACATCGCGAAGGAGGTGGTGCTCACCGGTGACCCGATCTCGGCCGAGCGAGCGGCGTCGTTCGGCTTCGTCAACGTGCTCTGCGAGAACGGCGACGCGCTGGCCGAGGCCAAGAAGCTGGCCGCCCGCATCGTGGTCAATGCCCCGGTCTCGGTCCGCGAGAGTTTGCGCGTCGTCGAGCGCACGGTCGGGGCGTTCGACGAGCTTGCATGGGCGGCCACCAAGGATGCAGCACGAGTCGTGTGGGCCTCGGAGGACTCCCGCGAGGGCAGAGCTGCCTTCCTCGAGAAGCGCGAACCGACATGGACCAACCGCTGACCCGCTAACGCTGCAGGGCACGCATGAAGCACCGCGAGAATTCGTCTTCTTCGCGGTAGTCGTCGTGACGCAGACTCACAAGCGCTCGCGCTTGCAGTCTAAACAGCGGGTGAGACAACGAAGAATCTGCACTGTCAGTGGCAAACACGCGCCCGCGGGCGAACGTATCTCACGCCCCGTGGTGGAGATCGCAGAAGTGCGCCGCGCGACAACTCGCTCACCGCATGTACATCTGCCCGCCGTCGAGCATGATGGTGCAACCGGTCATATAGCGCGCGTTGTCACTGACGAGCCACGCAATGGTGCGCCCGATGTCGTGTTCGGCGTCGCCGAAGCGACCGAGCGGAATACGCCCGAGCATCTGCGCGAATCGGTCGGGATCGCGCGCCTGGAACGCGTGCAGTTGCGGCGACTCGGCGGCCGGCATGATCAGGAACGTGCGGATGCCGTCTGACCCCCATTCGACAGCCGCGACGCGCGTGAGCGCTTCGATCGCGTTCTTTGCCGCGGCATAGACACCGTGGAACGACTCGCTGGAGTCGAGTTGCACGCCGGAGCCGAAGTTGACGATCACGCCGTTGTTCTTGCTCAGGTGCGGATGGGCGAGTCGCATCGAGCGGAACGCCGCGAGCGGGCCCGATCTCCAGGTGGTGTCGAAGTCGTCTTCGGTCGCGTCGAGGAGAAACGAGTGCCGGTACGTCTGCGCATTGTTGACGAGGATGTCGAGACGCCCGAACTCGGCAATCGTGCGATCGATGCAGCCGGAGATGTCGGCGAGCTCGCGCACATCGCACACGACCGGCAATGCGCGCGCCCCGCGTTCGCCGACTTCCGCACAGAGCGCATCGAGTGTCGACTGGGTGCGACCAGCAGCAACGATCGTGGCTCCTTCGTCGGCAAAGGCCAGCGCGACGCCGCGCCCTATGCCTGCGCCGGCTCCGGTGATGATGGCGACGCGCCCGTCGAGCATGCCCATTCGAGATCCTTCCGACGGTGCGAGGTCCACCGTCGTCGATGCTCTCCCAGCGGTAGCCTCACTGCAAGTCTCAGGGCCCGAGCGGCCCTCGGCAGAGCGGGGTGATCGGGGAACGATGCAACACGATCTGGTGATTCGCGGGGGTACTGTCATCGACGGAACCGGCGCGACGCGGTTCACCGCCGATGTCGCGATCGACGGTGGCATCATCGTCGACGTTGGGAGCGCGGTCGGTGCGGCCCGTCGCACCATCGATGCCGATGGCCTGCTCGTCACGCCCGGGTTCGTCGACGTCCACACGCACTACGACGCCCAAGTCGCGTGGGATCCCTACGTCACGCCCAGCTCGTGGCACGGCGTGACCACCGCAGTGATGGGCAACTGCGGCGTGGGCTTCGCGCCCGTGAAGCCCGAGCACCGTGAATGGTTGATCAGCCTCATGGAGGGGGTCGAAGACATTCCCGCTGCAGTTCTCGGCGCGGGACTGCCGTGGGGATGGGAGACCTACGGCGAGTACCTCGATGTGCTCGATCGCGAACCGCGTGCGATCGACATCGGCGGCATGGTGACGCACGCGGCGACGCGCGTCTACGTCATGGCCGAGCGAGGCGCCGATCATCGCAACCAGCCGACCGACGACGAGATCGAGTCGATGGCCCGGGTGATCGCCAGGGCGGTCGGCGACGGTGCGCTCGGGTTCTCGACATCTCGCTCACGCAACCACAAGACGCGCGATGGTGAACCGATCGCCAGCCTCAATGCCAGCGAGCGCGAGCTACTCGGTTGTGCCGACGGTCTTCGGCGGGCCGGTCGTGGTCTCATCGAGATCGCCGCCGACTTCGTCGACAACGACATCAGCAGTGAATTCGCACTGTTCCGCACGCTGGCGGCGCGATCGGGCCGGCCGATATCGCTACCGATGACACCGCAGCATCATCAGCCACAACGGCATCGGCGACTGCTCGAACTCATGGCGCAGGCGAGCGACGACGGCCTCCAGTTCTCGGGGCAGGTGCCGATCCGCCCGGTTGGCGTGATGATCGGGCTCGAAAACCGGTTGCATCCATTCTTCGCGACGCCGACGTATCAGTCGATCGCGGCACTGCCGCTCGCCGAGCGCTTGCGGTTCTTGCGGCAGCCCGGCTATCGCAGCCGCATCCTCACCGAAGCGAACGCGTTGCCCGTCACACCCGACCTCTCGCTGACATTCGCGCTCGACGAGCCACTCGACTACGAACCGGACACTGCTCAGTCGATGGCAGCAAAGGCCGCGGCGCGAGGCATCGACCCGCTTTCGTACACCTACGACCTACTCGTGGCGGGCGACGGCTCCGCGTTCTTGTACCGCCCGGCCAACTCCTACGGCGACGGCAATTTCGATGCGCTCCGCGAATTGTTGTCATCGCCGTTCACCGTGCCCGGTCTCGGCGATGGTGGCGCCCACTGCACACTGATATCCGACGCATCGAATCCGACCTACATGCTCACGCACTGGGGACGTGACCGAACGCGCGGCGAACAACTCCCTGTCGAAGTGTTGGTCAAATGGCATGCCCACGACACGGCTGCGTTGTTCGGGCTGAACGACCGCGGTGTACTTTCGCCGGGCATGAAAGCAGACATCAATGTGATCGACTTCGATGCACTCCGAGTGCGACCGCCCGAAATGGCGCACGACTTCCCGGCCGGAGGCAAGCGCCTGGTGCAACGCGCCGATGGTTACCGAGCGACGGTCGTCAGTGGCGAGATCACCTACCTCGACGGTGCCCCGACCGGCGCACTTCCCGGCCGTATCGTGCGCTCCCGATGACCGCGACCGACGTCACCGCGCCATTGGCCGGCATACGTGTGCTCGATCTGACGACGTTCCTTTCAGGGCCCTACGCGTGTCACATCCTGTCGCAACTCGGCGCTCAGATCGTCAAGGTCGAGCCACCTACCGGCGATGCGACACGCGCCGGCGAAGTGGTGCCGAACAGCGACTTCTGGTGGGCGCTGCACCGCGGCCGGCGCAGTGTGATGCTCGACCTCAAAGACCCTGCAGCGCGTGATGTGTTCATCGACCTTGCGCGTGTCGCGGACGTCGTCATCGACAACTATCGCCCTGGCGTGACGACCCGCCTCGGCATCGGCGCGGCTGCGTTACGCGCCGTCAACGGCCGCCTCATCGTGTGTTCGATATCGGGCTTCGGGGCACAGGGTTCGATGTCGAATGCAGTTGCCATCGACGGCGTCGTGCAAGCGTTCTCCGGGTCGTTTCAGATTCCTCCCGTCTACCGCCTGCCCGAAGGGCCCATCACGTTCCAGATCGCGGATCTCGCCGGTGGTACCGCGGCCGCGCACGGGGTGCTGGCCGCGCTCTACGCCCGTGAGCGAAGCGGTGTCGGCTGTACGATCGAGCTCACACTCGTCGAATGCCTGCTCAATTGGCTGATGGGCGTCGACCGTACCGGCACCTTGGCCTCGCCCAACACGGTGCTCGCCACCGGCAACGACGGTGGTCGTTTCGTGGTGCAGACCACGATGCATTTCCGGGCACGACTCGCGACGCTGCTCGGCCTCGAGTTCGAGCCGACCGATGCCTACGCCGACCTCGTGCGCGACGCACTGACGGCGCGCTCGAGCACCGAGTGGCTGTCGATTCTGCAGCGCGAAGGCATTCCCGCCGCGCCGATTCAAACCCTTGCCGAAGCGCTCGCACATCCCGACGTGGCCATCGATACCTTCGGCGAGCGACGGGTACCCGCGAGCCCGTTCGTCATCGACGGTCAACGCCGGCGCAGCGACACGCCGCCACCGGTACTGGGCGCCGACACCGACGCCGTGTTGCGCGAGTGGCTCGGCAAGTAGCCGAGCCGACCAGTCAGCTCGGCGGTTGGGCGGCGCTGAAGCGGAACAGCCGCTCGGCGTTGGACCGTAACAACTTGTACTGCGTGGCGTCCGACAGGCCCTGCATCGACTTGCGGGCGATCTCGACGGAGTGCGGCCACGTCGTGTCGGCGTGTGGATAGTCGGATTCGCACATCAAGTTGTCTTCGCCGATCAGGTCGATGACTCGCATGCCCGAGTCGTCACGAAGGAAGCACCCGAAGATGTGGTCGCGAAATGTCTGGCGAATGTCGATGGTGTCGACATTGGCCGCCGTGCCCGTGTCGAACTTGTTGTCATAGCCGTGGATCTGCACGCCCCGCGAGATCCAGTGCCGTTGCGTCTCGAGGCATTGCTCGGCCCGCTCGAGGAAGTAGGCCATCCAACCGACGTTGCCTTCGCTCAGCGCGATCTTGAGTCGAGGGAACTTTTCGAAGGCGTCACTGAAAAGCCACGACAGCATCGTGCCGGCGGTGCGCATCGCACCGAACGCGATGTTGGCGAGTGGCGGAGCGTCGTGACAGATGGCAGGCAAGGTCGACGACGAGCCCACGTGCATGCAGATGACCATCTGCGTCTCTTCGGCCGCGCGTAACAACGGATCCCAATAGCGGTTCGTGTCGTGGATCGTGGGCAGGCCGAGCGGCTCGGGATTTTCCGAAAACGCGACTGCCGTCACGCCCTTACCGGCGCAGCGTTCGATCTCGCGGGCGATCTCGGTCGGGTCCCAAAGCGGCACGATGATCATCGGGATGAATCGACCGGGCGCCGCGGCCGACCATTCGTCGATCATCCAGTCGTTGTAGGCCTTGACACAGAGCAGCGCGAGTTCTTTGTCCTTGGCTTCGTAGAAGATCTGGCCGCAAAAGCGCGGGAACGAGGGGAAGCACAACGACGCCAGGATGCCACCCGCGTTCATGTCGTCGATGCGGGCGTTGATGTCGTAACAGCCCGGCAGCATGTCGGCGTAACTGATGGCGTTGGGAGTGAAATCTTCTTTGCGCCAACCGGCCGACGCCGCAAGCCCGCCGGTGGGCACCCGCCGATCTTCGTACAACCAGAACTCGCCGTCGGGCGTCTGCGCGAGGCGCGGCGCGATGTCGCGGTAGCGCGCGGGCACGCGGTCTTGCCACACTCTCGGCGGCTCGAGCACGTGGTCGTCGACCGAGACCATCCAATCGAGCGAAAGCGGCTGAGTGGCACTCGCCATAACTGTTACCCCCAGGGTCGGCCTCGGTAGTGTAGATCCCCACGGGGGACATCAAGTTGCCGACGACAACGGGGCCCGAGCGGCCCCCCTCAGAGCGGGCCGCGACGAGCCGGCCCCCGCGCCCGCTCGCGATCGTCGTCGTGACCATCGGGGCGTTCGTCTATTCGATGTTGCAGTCGCTCGTCATCCCGGCACTCACGACGATCCAACGCGACCTGCACACATCGGAGACGGCCAGCACGTGGGTCGTCAGTTCATTGTTGCTCTCCACCGCCATCGCGACACCGATTCTCGGGCGCCTCGGCGACATGTTCGGGCGTTCGTACATGCTCGTGATATCGCTCTCTTCGTTGGCTGTCGGTTGTGTGATCTCCGCGCTCGCATCTTCGATCGGCGTGTTGATCGCGGGTCGAGTCGTGCAGGGTCTGGGGGGCGCTGCAGTCGCGTTGTCGTTCGGCATCGTCCGCGACGTGGTCCCTCCCGAAAAGGTGGCGGGCAGCATCGGTTTCGTGTCCGCCATGCTCGCGGTCGGCGCCGCAACGGGCATTGTGTTCTCGGGCCCGATCGCAACCGGCCTCGGCTATCGGTGGCTGTTCTGGCTACCGCTGGTCGTCATCGTGCCGACCACCATCGCCGCCGCATTGGTCATCCCGCCGTCGGCCCGCATGCCGTCGGTCCCCATCGATTGGCTCGGCGCGCTCCTGTTGTCCGGTTGGCTGTTCTGCTTGCTGCTCGGCGTCAGCGAAGGCCCGCAGTGGGGATGGGGGTCGTCGAGCGTGCTGGGCTTGATGGTCGCGGCGGTAGTGCTGTTCGTGGTGTGGGTCCGCGTGGAGTGGCAGCGGGACGAGCCGCTCGTCGACATGCGCCTGATGCGGCGCCCGGCGTTGCTGCGCGTCAACGCGGCGTCGTTCGCAGTGGGCTTCGCCATGCAGGCCACGTTCACCTTCGTGCCCCGCTTCGTGCAGATCGCGGAGTCGACGGGGTATGGCCTCGGCGTACGACCGTCGCGCGCCGGCCTGGTGGCGTTGCCGTGGAGTGTCGGATCCACCCTCACCGGCATACTGCTCGGTCGCCTCGCCGCGCGCTATGGCCCCAAGCTGGTGCTCGTCGCGGGCGCGGTCGTGAGCGCCATCCCCTTTGCCATCCTGGCCGTGCGCCACGACTCCGTGTGGATCATCTGTTTCGCGCTGGGGGTGTTCGGCACCGGCACCGGTCTCATGGCCGCCGCGATGCCGACGATCTTGTTGCGGGCGGTTTCCGCCGATCAGATCGGCGTGACGACCGGGATGAACGTCAACATCCGAACCATCGGAGGCGCGGTCGGCACGCAGATCGTGGCCAGCGTCATCGCGTCGAGCACGCGCAACGGGTTCGGTAGCGAATCCGCCTACGTGGCGTCGTTCATCGTGGTCGGTGCCGTATGCCTGCTCGCCATCGTCGCCTCGCTCACCGTGCCGCACGATCGGCCTAGCTTTCCTGCAGCCTCGCGCAAGCGCTCGGCTCGCTACGTCTCGCCAACGAGGCACGATGGTCTATCGTCCGACCATTGATCGGGGGCCCCATTGACGTCGTCGCGCGAGGAGTTCGCCAAGACCAACGAAGCACGCGACCGCGCCATGGGCATCGGGGTCGTCGACGATCCGTATCCCCGTTACCACGAGTTGCGCGAGCAATGCCCGGTTCATCACGGCACGTTGAGCGGCGCCTTCGGGTTCGAGGGCATGGACGGCATGTTGCATCCCGAACGGCCGCATTTCACTGCCTATTCCTACGAAGTCGTCGAGGCCGTGCTCAAGGACACCCACACCTTCTCGTCGTCGTGGTACGACCCTCAACTGGTGCCGACGATCGGCCGCTCGATACTGCACATGGATCCACCCGAGCATCAACGTCATCGACTCGTGGTGCAGCCCGCGTTCTCACTCACCGAGATGCGGTGGTGGGAGAGCGAGTACGTGCGGCCCACCTGCGCCGCGTACATCGACGAGTTCATCGAACGCGGTCACGCCGATCTGTATTCCGAATATTGCGTGCGGGTGCCGATCCACGTGATCTCGCTGGCGTTGGGCCTGCCGACCGAAGACCTGCCGTGGTTCCACACCCTCGCGGTGCGCATGACGACCGGTGGCGTCACCAAGGACGAGTCCGCAGCGGCCACTCGCGAATTCGAGACGCTCATCCGTCCGCTGGTCGAACGGCGCCGCGTGGCGCCCGGCCGCGACCTCATCAGCGTGATCGTGTCCAAGCCCGTCCGCGACGCTGACGGCGTCGAGCACTCGCTCGATGACGACGAGGTGTTGACCTTCTGCAAGCTCTTGTTGCCGGCGGGCGCCAACACCACCTACCGGTCGTTGGGACTGCTCTTGACAGAACTGTTCCGCCACCCCGACGAGCTCGCCCGTGTGCGCGCTGACCCCGCGGCGATCGGGCCGTGTGTCGAAGAGTTGCTGCGCATCGAGCATTCGACATCGCTCATCGGGCGACTGTGCACACGCGACACCGAAGTCGCCGGCGAGCCGATCGCAGCCGGCAGTGTGCTGTTGCTGTCGTTGGCCGCCGCCAATCACGATCCGGCGCGGTGGGCCGATCCCGAACAATTCGACAGCACCCGCACGCCCGTCCCCAACATCGCCTTCGGTTGGGGTCGTCACCGTTGTCTCGGTGTGCACCTCGCCCGGATGGAGTTGCGCGTCGCGCTCGAGGTGTTGCTCGAACGACTTCCCGGGCTACGCGCCGACCCCGCGTTTGCACCGGCCGAGATCACCGGCGTGATGTTCCGCGCCCCCGAGCATGTGCGGGCCGTATGGGACGGGCCGAGATAGGAATCATCATGACTTCTCCCGCAACCGATCCCGTGCTCGTCGTGTCGTGCGACAGCCACGTTGGCCCGCGCCTTCGCGAAGACCTGCGCGAGTACT
>JBDTLT010000065.1:0-24376 GCA_039934635.1 Acidimicrobiales bacterium | reverse complement strand
GACGTTCGCACGGTTCTCGACGGTCTGTATTTCGGTGAAGGCCCGCGGTGGCACGATGACGCGTTGTGGTTCAGCGACATGCACGACCATCGAGTCGTGCGTACCGCGCTCGATGGTCAGGCAACGACGGTGGTCACGATCAGCCACGACGAACCATCGGGGCTCGGCTGGCTGCCTGACGGGCGCCTGCTCGTGGTGGCGATGGAGACGCAGCGTCTGCTCCGCGTCGAACACGACGGCACGGTGGCCGAGCACGCCGATCTGTCGCATCTCGCGCGCGGCTCGATCAACGACATGATCGTGGCGGCCGACGGCACCGCGTATGTCGGCGACATGGGCTCGCGCATCCACGATCCGGCGAGCCCGCGCGTCGCGGGCCAGACCATACGGGTGCTCCCCGACGGCACCGTGTCGTGCGCGGCCGACGACCTCCGCTCCCCGAACGGCCACATCCTCACCGACGACGGGCGCACCTTGATCGTCGCGGAAAGTGGTGGCTCGTGTCTGACCGCGTTCACGGTCGGGGCCGGCGGTTCGTTGAGCGACAAACGCACCTTTGCCGAGCTGAAGCCGACCAAAGCCGGCCTGGCGTTCGCGCCGCCGGACGGCATCTGCCTCGACGAACAGGGCGCGGTGTGGGTGGCTGACCCGATCAACGCCGTGGTGACCCGCGTGGTCGAGGGCGGTGAGGTCACCGATGTGATCACATTCGACGACGTGATCCCTGTTGCGTGCGTACTCGGAGGGGCCGATCGCCGCACGTTGCTCGTCTGCGTGGCCGCCGATTGGAAGCGTGACGCGGTCATGGCCGCCCGTAGCGGGCGCATCGACGCGATCGACGTCGCGGTCGCCGGCGCCGGACGCCCGTGACGGCGGATTTCGACACCATCGTCATCGGCGCGGGTTCGGCCGGTTGCGTCGTCGCCGCTCGCACCGCCGCCACCGGCAAGCGGGTGCTGTTGCTCGAGGCCGGTCCCGACTATCGCGCCGACCAACTCCCCGACGAGCTGCGCACGTTGTCGCTGCCGGTCACATGGCCACACGACTGGCGCGATCAGGTGACGTCGATCCGCGACCGTGGCCTCAAGTACATGAGAGGTCGGGTCACGGGAGGTTCGTCGGCGACCAACGGGTCGGTCGCGTTGCGGGCCGAGCCCCCCGACTTCGAGACGTGGCCGCGCGGCTGGAAGTGGCCCGACATGTTGCCCTACTTCTGTCGCATCGAACGCGACCTCGATTTCGGCGATCGCCCCTGGCACGGAAACGGGGGGCCGATTCCCGTCGTGCGTTGGCCCCGCTCCACCTGGTCGGCGATGCAAGCCGCGTATCACGACGCGTGTGTTGCGGTCGGCTTCCCTGCGTGCGCGGATCACAACGAACCCCACACGAGCGGCATCGGCGCGATTCCGATGAACCGCGTCGAACGCCTGCGGCAGTCGAATCTGCTCGTCTATCTCGAACCCGCGCGCGCCAATCCCAACTTGGTCGTACGCGGCGATGCGCACGTGCGCCGCATCATCGTCGAACAACGGCGTGCCGCCGGTGTCGTACTCGTCGACGGCGAGCAACTGCGTGCGCGAGATGTCGTTCTTTGCGCCGGCGTTGTGCAGAACCCCCTGTTGTTGTGGCGTTCCGGCATCGGCCCGGCTGCGCGCGTGCAGGACATCGGCGTTGATTCGATCGTGGATCTGCCCCAGGTGGGCTTCAACGTCACCGACCACCTCGTGGTGTCCACCTACGCGCCGATCGATGGCGACTCACTCGCCAACACGGTTCATTCGATCCAGACCATCTTGCGTCTGAGCTCTACCGACAGTCATCGAGCGCATGACCTACAGCTGACGCCGTTCGGCCGACGCAACGAGCACGGGCAAGCGGAGCTCGTGCAGACGGTCGCGCTGCAGTTGCCGAACGGTGCCGGCAGCATCACACCGACATCGGCCGACCCCGCAGCGGCTCCGCTCATCTCTTGGCCGTTCGCGGCCGACGCCGACAACGTGCGCCGTTTGCGTGAGGGATGGCGTACCTCGCTCGAGATCGCGAAGGCCACCGGCCTCGTCACGGACCATGCCCGCGTCGACGCCGACCTGTCGATGACCGACGACAACCTGAACGAATTGATCGCCCGTGATCACACCGCGTTCTACCACGGCGTCGGGTCGTGCCGAATGGGCGTTGATCCGTCGTCGAGCGTGGTCGATGAGCAGTGTGCGGTGTGGCAGGTCGATGGCTTGCGCATCATCGACGCGTCGGTCGCGCCGGCCGTGCCCCGCGCCAACACGCACCTTCTCGCGACGGCGATCGCCGAACGGGCGCTCGACCTGCAGATCTGAGCGGACAACGTTGCCCTCGGTGCTCAGTCGCCGAGGGGCCAGTCGACGTGATACATGAATGCTGCGCCCTGGCTCATCCACTCGACCGCTTCGGCGCGTGGCGCGGCGCGAATCATGTCGAACCGCTCCTTGTTCTGACCGGACACGAGTACAGATCCAGAGCCCAATGCGTCGAAGGCCTCTTCTGCAACTTCGTCGGGTTCCATCATGGGAAAGCCTTCGAGGCGCGCTCCCGAGTCGACCATTGTCGGCGTTCTCGTCAGACCGGCGATCACCGCCATGACATCGACGCCGTACGGTGCGAGCTCGACCGCCAGCCCTTCGGCCAGGTTGATGTCGAACGCTTTGGTCGCGCTGTAGGTGACGGTCAGCGCGCTACCGACGAGGCCCGACATCGACGACATCAACACCATGCCGCCGCGGCGGCGGGCCCGCAAGCGACGCCCGAAGTGGTGTGTCCACAGCACCGGGCCGCGGCAGCTGAGATCGACGAGGTAGAGGGGATCGCGAACTTGTTGATCGAGGAAGCGGGCGACGCCGTGCACGGCCCCGGCGTTGTACACCATGAGCCCGATGTCGAGGTCGGCGGTGGCCTCGCCCACTCGATCGAGCACGTCGGCGTCGGTCAGATCAGCCACGAGAACTCTCGTCTCCACTCGGTACGACGCCTCGATCTCGTCTGCCGTCTGCGCGAGGGCGCCGCCGCGACGCGCCATCAACACGACGTTGAGACCCCGCTTGGCCATCGACCGCGCGTAGGCGGCACCAATGCCGTTGGATGCACCCGCGACGATGCCCCAGGGTCCGTATCGTTGCGCAAAGGTGGTTTCGGCGAGCTCCATCACGTTCCTCTGTTCGCCACGGCTCGGCGACGGCAGTGAGACTAATCGTCGGCGACGCGCTTAGCCGATTGCTCGCTCCTCCTCGAGGAGTCGGGCGGCTCGTTGCAACGCGCGACTGACCTCGACGAGGCGATCCGACAGCAGGCCGTTCTCGACGTGCATCGAATGCCGCCAGAGATCGTCGATCTCGGTCTGCACCCGCGCCACAGCCGTCGCGGCGCAGGCGAGAGACGACAGGGATTCGACGCTAGGGTCGCCGCCGCCGATGGGCTGACTGCCGGTCCAGCCGGTGTAGTTGCCGTTGTTCGACAATTCACGTACCTCGCTTCCGCTCGTCGGGAAGGCGGTCACCGTGGTCCGGGGCAACGCCGTGCGTCTTCGCCACGCCGCGCGCGGCGCCGGGTCAGGCCTCGCGTCGGGCGGCCTTGGGGTCGAGTGAGCCAGTGCCCAGCGAGCCGTCGATGACGCTGCAGGCGACGTCGACGAGGCGCAGATTGTGGCTGCGGGCATAGGAGCGGAGCCGCCGGAACGATTGATCCATATCGAGTCCGTCTCGTTCGGCCACCATGCCCTTGGCCTGTTCGATGACGATGCGGCTGTTGAGTGCGTGGTTGAGTTGATCGTTGACCGCCTGCGCCTCGGATGCCGCGCGGTTTTGGAGAATCGCAATCGTCGCGACGTCGGCGAATGCTTGGGCGGTGGTCATGTCGGCTTCGGTCAGGCTGCCGGTATCGGTGCGAAAGAGGTTGAGCGCTCCGATGGTCTGACCGCGGAGGCGCATCGGCAATGCCTGCACCGATTGGAAGCCGGCCTCCAACGCTCGAGGTGAGAACCGCGGCCAGCGGAGATCGCCTTCCGAAAGTCGCGGATGCACGACCGAGGAACCGGTCGCGAAGCATTCGGTGCACGGGCCCTCCTCTGACTGCAGTTCGAACAGCTCCAGTAGCCGCATCGCCTCGCTCGACGACGCGATGACACGCAGTTCGTTGTCGGGGCTCACGAGCATCAGGCCTGCGGCGGCGACGTCGAGCACCTCGACGCAACGGGCCGCGAGCACGGTGAGCAATTCGACTACGTCGAAGTCCTCGACGAGGGTGTCCGTCAGCTCGACGAAGGTGCGCACTATCGATTGTTCTCTCCACATCAGGTCTTCCCCTGTTCGCTCCAGCTGAGTGCTCATGGAGTCGGATCCTTTTCGCTGCCGCAGTCCAAGCGCAGGCGGCGGGCCACTACGTCCTCGGCGACAGCGCGAAGCGGTCGCGCGTTGCCGAATGCGTAGGCCCGCAACCGGATGAGCGCTTGTCCGACGCTCACGTCGAGCTGCGCCGCGACCATGCCGGAGGCTTGGTGCACGACGTATTCGAAGTCAGCGCCCGTCGACAGCTCGACCGCAATTTGCCCAAGCGGCGCATTCGATTGCATGACGAGCACCGCACGAGTGGCTATATCGGCCATGGCCAGTGCGTCGGCGTGTTGATCCGCCGTGAGCGCGCCGGGCCGGTCGCGGTAGAGGTTCAGTGCGCCCAGCCGAACGCCGCCCACGCGCAGCGGGAACCCGAAGATGGCGCGCACACCGACCTCGAGCACCGGGCCGGTGAATGCCATCCAGCGCGGCGTCGCGGCGTTGGCAAGGTCAGGTTCGAGCACGGGCCGATCCAAGCGGTACGCATCTACGCACGGGCCTTCCCCCAGCGCGAACAGCGATTCTTCGATGAAAGCGCTGACTTGGTCCGTGCTGCAGAGCGAGCCCTGCGGGATGTCACCGGCCATGAGCATGATTCCCGCGCCATTCATCTCGACGACCTCAGCACACACCTCGCAGAGTCGTTTGGTCGAGAGCTCGGTGGTCCCTTCGGTAAGGCGCGCGAGCAAACGGGTGCGCCGTTCGCCACTCAAATTTCACGAGCCCTCAGGTTCGCAGAGACCGTGCACGCCGCAGAGTGCGAGGATTCGTCGCGCGCTACGAGACGGTGAGCGCAGCTCGAACGTGCGGCCCGCTCCCGACAAGAAGTCGCCGGTAGCCGTGAGCACGCGCACCGTCGCGGCGTTGATGAACTGGACCTCGCTCAGATCGACGACGAGGTTGGTGTTCTCGAGCGCCACCGCCGACGCGAGCGTCTTGGCCAGTGCGGGCACGCTGGACGAGTCGTGGTCGCCGCGGAGTTGCACGACCAGCGTGTCGCCATTAGCGACCGTGGATACCGTCACGATGCGCGGACGGGTTGCTCCCGGCAATGAAGCCTCAGTACGAGCCATGGGCGTTCTCCTGGAGTGTTTCGCATTCTCTGCGCTACCAGGGGCCGGAGTATCGCTTCCGAGAGACTGTACACCCGTGGCGGGGTGAACGCTACGGCTGTCGCAAATGTGCGCCGGCGACGATCCACCCGCCGTAGTCAGCCAAACCAATCCCATTGCCAGGGGATGATCGTGCGCAGCGGCCCGGCAAACAGTGTGCGCTCGTTGTGAATTCGGCCATGGCCGGGAAGCGCCGCGATGGCGCGTGAAACATCGAGAGGCTCGCCGTCGAGGAAGTAAACGTGCACCCGAAACGTGCCGCGATCGGGGCCTTCGATCGGGTCGAACGTCACGCTGCCCGCCGTGGATTGCCACCGCGGATCGAGTGTGGTGCTGTCACTGGCGAAGGTCCACGCGCCCGCGACGCCGGGCAAGTCGACGATCTGCGGGATACGTTCGCGGTCGTACCACGCATGCAGCGCATCGGTGTCCGGATGATGTGGATCTTGCAGCTGTGTCAGCGTGACGTAGACACCGCGCGTCGGGCGAAACGGCAATACGTCGGGACCCACCAACACCCGAGGGTTGACATAGCCCTTGATGACGGAGAAGAAGCCCATCAACGGTCGTGTCGTCCAAGCGACGTCCGGTCGGCGGCCCCATTGGAACGCGATCTCGGCGAGGTCCTGCCATTCCTTGATGCTCTGCTCGTAGGGTTCGCGATACCAATAGAGGTTGATGTACTGCGTCGCGTCGACGGAGGTACCCGAATGGGTCGCCAGTGCCGCGCAGTCGGGCGAATGCACCCAGCGCTCGCCCCAGACGACACCCGGCAACGCCAGATTCTCGGGACGGTGGTCGAGTTGGTGCCATTCGTTGTAATCCCGATGCTTGGTGGGATCGTTGATACCAGTGAACGAGAAGAAGGCTTTACGGGCGAGCATCTGCGACCTCGGGGTGCGGGGGCGTTCTGACTTTACTATCCGCTCTGATGAGGGCCGCTCGGGCCCTGTATTCTTGCGCGGTGCGCGCCAACCAGATCGCCGAGCTCGACCTCACCGACGGGACGCTCTACCGGCAAGGGTTCCCCCACGAGCTGTTCCAAGAGCTGCGGTCGGCGGGCCCGGTGCATCGCCATCCCACCGTTCACATCGTGACCAATGCGCATGACGGCGACGTCTCGTTCTGGTCGATCATCGCCCACGCGGAGATTGCCCGCGCCAACCGCGACTGGCAGACCTTCAGCGCCCACGACGGCTCCGGCATTGCGCCGACGTTGGCCGCTCGGCGTGGGCACACGATCGTGTCGATGGATCCACCTGAGCATTCACGACTGCGCCGATTGATCAGCGCCGGCTTCACGCCCCGCATGATCGCGGAGCTCGAAGCACACGTGAGCCGGCGCGCCGACCAGATCGTGCAAGCTGCGGCGGAGCGCGGCACCGTCGAGTTCGTGTCAGAGGTCGCCTACCAACTGCCCATGCACGTCATCGCCGACATCATGGGCATCCCCGATGAGGATCGGCAGTGGGTGTTCGCTCGCACGGACATGATGTTGCGCGCCCTCGATCCGACGTCGGGCCTCGATCCCAACGAGCGGCTGACCGCTGAGCGCGATCTGTTCGACTACGCACAGCGGCTCGGCGCCGAAAAGCGTGACCGTCCCGGTGACGACATCTGGACGGTGCTCACTACCGCCGAGGTGGCCACCGATGACGGCGACCCGACATCGTTGTCCGAGCTCGAGCTCGACATGTTCTTCATCATCCTGGCGTTGGCCGGCAGCGAGACGACGCGCAACGCCATCTCGCAGGGCCTGATGGCGCTGATTGCGCATCCCGACCAGATGCAGTTGTTACGCGACGACCCATCGGCCATGGGCTCGGCAACCGACGAGATGATCCGCTGGGCGAGTCCTGTGTTGTATTTCGGCCGCACGGTGACGCGCGAAGTCGAGATCGGTGGCCATACCATCCCCCAGGGCGACCGCGTAGTGCTCTGGTATCCCTCGGGCAATCGCGACGACACGGCCTTCAGCGATCCGTTCCGTTTCGATCTGCGGCGCAACCCCAACCCGCACGTGTCGTTCGGTGGCGGAGGCCCGCACTACTGCCTGGGTGCGAATCTCGCCAAGAAAGAGGTCAGTGTGCTCATGCGGGCGCTGCTCGACCGATTCCCTCGCATCGAGATCGTCGGCGAGCCGGTGTGGACCGGCGGTGGCGCGTGTTCGAACGTGGGTGTGTCCGTCGACAAGCTGCCGGTGCGCCTCTACACGTAGTCGCCGAAGCGGTCGAGATACTGCGACAGGCGGGCGCGAATGGCGTCGGCTTCGAGACCGAATTCCTCGAGCGTGTAGGTGTGTTCCCCGAAACGATTCTGCCGGTGCACGCCTGCGTGGTCACGGAGCGAACGTTCGGTTTCGTCGGTCCACGCCATGTCGAAGTGGTCGTAGAGTGAGTGCACGGCGCCGACCGGATCACCGACGAGGTCACGGTAGGCCATGTCATAAAAGCGACTGTCGCCGTTGCGTTCGCGAAATGCGTCGACTCGATCGAGCATGGTCGCGATGAGCTCGGGCCAATGCCCGGCGATACCTGCGGTGTGGTCTGCGTCGGTGAAGGAGCCGGACAATGAGCGAGCCAGGCTGCACACCGACCCCGTGACCCGCACGGGGTCGCGGTGTGTCATCACGAAGCGCGCATCGGGGTAGGCCGCGACGAGGGCGTCGAGATACCAACAGTGTGCGGGCGTCTTCAGTTGCCAGCGACCCGGGCAGTGCGACTGAAGCACCTGGAGCACCTGTCGGTGGTAGCGGTAGGTGTGCGTCGCATCGGCCGCGACCATCCACTCGTCGTAGTCCTCGACGTTGAACAGAACCGAAAGCGTGGGGCTCTGGAAATGTTGCGCCATGATCACCGAACATTCGATGGGCATGTCGGGTGGATCGTAGTGAATGGCCTTGAAGGCCGGGTTGATCAGCTCGACACCGGCGGGCTCGTTGCGCGCTCGTTCGAAGCGCGGATCGGACGCGTAGGTCTCTCGCGTGGGCGGCGGGACTGATTCGTTGGCCTCCCACGCGAGAAGCGACCGGTTCGTATGGTCGGCGGCCAGCAAGTGGCTGAGCGCGGTGGTGCCGGTGCGGGGCAGGCCGAGGATGAACAACGGCGTCGCGACCACCTGCTGTTCGACTTCAGGGTGACGGCGACACCAGTCGGTGACCTGCAATCGGTTGGTGAGTGCCTTGCGGCAGGTCGAGTCGAGGACCATATGCCCGAGCGGCGTCAATTGCGCCTGCGAACGAGCGGATGACACGAGTTGCTCGAGGCCGTCGCGAAATGAGGCATGGCCGAAGTCATCGAGCCCGACCGTGTCGGCTACTTCGACCAACATCTGGTCGACGTCGCGTGCTACCTGACTCTCGATGGACATGATCGATTCCTTGTGACGGTCAGGGGATCAGCAGCGCGATCTTGCCGATATGTTCGTTGGCTTGTTGCACTCGTACGGCCTCATCGAGTTGATCCCACGTGAACGTGTGGCTGATGTGCGGATGGATGCCGGTCGCGGCGACGGCGCGGCAGAGGTCGCGATGGTCGGCGACCGAACCGACCGCGATGCCGACAAGCCGAATCTGTTGCATCAGGACCTGCGCCAGTGGGACATCGCAATTGCTGAAGCCTTCGAGGCCACCGACGATGGCGACGGTGCCGCCCGCGGTGGCCGCCTTGACCGACTTGGCGATCGTGCCCGCGCCGCCCACGTCGATCACGATGTCGACGCCTCGTCCACCCGTCAGCTCGCGTGCCGCGACGTGCCAGTCCGGTGTCGAGCGGTAGTTGAGCACGTGGTCCGCGCCGAGTGCCTTGGCGACTTGGAGCTTTTCGTCCGATGACGACGTCGCGATCACGGTTGCACCGTGCGCCTTGGCCAGTTGCAGCGCGAGCATCGACACTCCCCCGGTGCCCTGCGTCAACACGACGTCCCCGGGCTCGAGTGCGCCGGCTCTCAGCGACGACCACGCCGTGACTCCGGCACACGGCAGCGTCGCGGCTTCGGCGAACGACAACGAGTCGGGGACGGGTACGAGTGCGACCGCGGCGACGCAGCGGTATTGCTGAAGGCAGCCGTCGCTCGTGTCACCCAAGACCTCGACGGGCCGGTCCGACGAGGGCGGCCCGCTCAGCCACAGCGGAGAGAACGGCAGATTGACGCGCTGCCCGATCGCCAGGTGGGCGACGCCGGGGCCGAGGCCGACCACTTCGCCGGTGCCGTCCGACATCGGTACCCGCGGCCACGGGCCGCGGATTACGCCCCGCAGGTTGACGAGGTCGTGGTAGTTCATGCTCGTGGCGCGCAGCCGGACCAGTGCTTCGCCCTGTCCCGGTTCGGGAATCGGGCGCTGTTCTGGCTCCGGCGCCGACCCGGCCGAACGCATGACCATCGCCGTGTACGTATCCATCGCGCCACCCCCGCCGGACCATAGCTTCTCGTTACAGTTGTCGGCATGGTCAACATCGCCGACGAAGTTACCGGGCTCGTGCTCATGCCCGAGCTCTCACCGCAAGCCGAAGTCGCCGTGCTCGCGCGTGCGTTGTGCCGCGAAGGCTTTGACGATCACATCGCGGGTCACATCGCGTACCTGCAACCCGATGGCACGTTCCTCGCGAATCCCTTCGAGTTGCCATGGGACGAGGTCCGCGCGTCCGACATCATGCGCATCGACGGTGAGGGCAATGTGTTGTCGGGCAAGTGGTCCGCCAGTCGGGCGTTGCGCATGCACCTCGCGCTACATCGACGGCGCCACGATCTCACCGTGTCGGTCCACAACCATCCGCGTTACGCGACGATCTGGGCCAACCACAAGCGCGTGCCGCCGGTCTATGACCAGACCTCCTCGCTGATCGACCACGACATCGCCATCTACGAAGAGTGGGGCGGTCTCGTCGGCGAATGGGACAGTGCCGAAAAGGTTGCGGCGGCCATGGGCGACGGGCAAGCGGCGCTGCTCGCGCATCACGGTGTGTTCGTGGCCGCTCGCTCGATCAACGAGGCCTACATCCGCTGCATGGTGCTCGAATGGCGCTGCCGAACTGCGTGGATGGTCGAGGCGCTCGGCAAAGCCGACCCGATGCCGCGTGAGAGTTCCGACATCATGGCGCAGCGCATCAATCGTGTCGGTTACCGCGCGCTGTGGGAGGCGATGGTGCGCCGCGAGATCCGCCTCGATCCCTTCGTCCTCGAATAGCAGAGCGAATGGCAGTTAGCGGAACTTGGGGATGATCGACTCGCCCCACTGGCGGATCGTCTCCATGCACACGTCCTGGGGAACCGTGCCCATCTGGATCATGCACATGACTTCGTCGACGCCGAGGTCGCGCAGGCGCTCGACGAACTGCGCCGCGTAGTCAGCGGTGCCGTAGGCGTGGTCGATGTTGTACGTCGCGGTCGACGCCGGCCGCACCGGCACATTGGCCTCGTGCAGCTTGGCCACCATGCGCTCGCGTGATGCGGCGACCGCGGCGACATTGTCCTCGTCCTCGGTGTCCTCGCTGGGCGGTGGACCGCCGCCATACCAGTGGGCGATCGCCTCGGCGAAGAACCGTTGCCCGCGCGCGCCGATGCGGAACGCTTCGTCGCCGTCGTCGAGCACGATCGTGGGCAACAGCGCGGTGAAGTGATCGTTGACGACACTCGACACCAGTCGTTCACCGGTGCGATTCGCAATCGTCTCGCGGTAGAGGTCGTGATAGTCCCGCACCTCGTCGATGCCGGCGAAGCCGAGCACCAGTGCACCGACGCCGTATTCCGCGGCCAGCTTGACCGTGTCGCGTTTGCTGCACGCCATGAACAGTGGCGGATGCGGCATCTGTTTCGGTCGGGGCAAGATCGGATGGGGTGCGATCTCGAGTTCGCCGCTCCACGAGAACTCGTCGTCGAGCCACATACGGCTGATCATGCGCAACGACTCTTCGACTTCGAGATAAGTGCGCTCGGGGTCGACGCCGCACAGCGTCATCTCTTGCAGCGTGGCGCCGCGCCCGGCGCCGAGATCGAGGCGGCCGCCCGACAGCGCATCGAGCATCGCGGCGCGCTCGGCCACGCGCACCGGGTGGTTGTAATTGAAAGGTAGGAGCACGACGCCGTGCCCTACGCGGATGGTCGTCGTGCGCGCGGCCACCCACGTCAGGAAGATCTCGGGTGCGCTCATGTGCGCGTACCACTTGAGCGAATGGTGCTCGGGGGCCCAGATGCGATCGAAGCCCATCTGCTCGGCGTAGACGGCTTGCTCGACACAGTCGAAGAGCAGCTGGTGCTCCCGCTCTGGTGTCGGGTGCGCGAGCTGTACTTCGAAACCCATCGAGAACTGCATCCGCCGAACCTACCCGTCTGGGCGGCGAGGGTACGGCACCGCGGTGGCCGACTACGTCAACGCCCCGCTCAGGTGAGGCTCTCGCTCGGATGCGCGCCTGGTGATGGCAGCGGGAAGCGCACGGTCGCGCCGCCGTCGACCACGAGCATCTGCCCGGTGACGAAGCCGGCGAGGTCGGACGCGAAGAACAACACCGCTTTCGCGATGTCGTCGGGCACGCCGGCGCGACCGAGCGGCGTCGTGATGTCGTCGCGCTCTCGCTGTTCGGGCGTGATCATGCCCTCGACGCCGGGAGTGCGTATCGAGCCGGGGCTGACGGTGTTGCAGCGCACGCCGTAGCGGCCGTACTCGAGCGCCAGACTCTTCATCAGGTGAATGAGGCCCGCCTTGGCGGCGCCGTAGGCCGCATGGTTGGCCGCGCCGAAGATGCCGCTGACCGAACCGATGCCAACGATCGAACCACCGGTGCCCTGCGCGACCATGACGTCGGCGACGGCACAGCTGAGCAACTGCACCCAGCGCACGTTTTGGCGAAAGACGAAATCCCAATCGAGGGGATCCATCTCGCGCAACGGACGCCATGCCGTCTCGAGGCGCATGCCACCGGCGATGTTGACCAGCACGTCGATCGCGCCGTAGGTCGCGAGCGTCTCGTCGACGAGGGTCGGGAGTTGGGCGTCGTCACGCAGGTTGACCACGAGCGAGATCGCGCGTCCACCGCGGTCGAGGATCTGGTCGCGCACTCGATGCGCTCGGTCGGCGACCTTGTCGACGACGACCACGTTGGCACCCTCGGCGGCGAATCGGACGCACACCGACTCGCCCATGCCCCGCCCGCCACCGGCGACGATCGCGGTCTTCCCTTCGAGTAATCCCGTCACGTCCCGACCTTAGCGGTCCGCGGCTACGCTGCCCGCATGTCTGTGGTGATCGGTCCTCCGGCCACTCGCCTGCTCTTCGAAAGCGACGACGTCAAGATCTGGATGATGGACGTCGCGCCGGGCGAGACCTATCCGCATCACTATCACCACTTCGACTACGTGCTCTTCTACACGACCGACGTGTTGGCGACCGTGCACGACGACGCCCCGGAAGAGCACACGAGCCTGTGGAACGAACGCTTCGGCAAGGACGATGCGGTCGACGACGGTCCGAACGGAAAGCACGGCGCGAGCGGCCAGCACGGCATCTGGACCTACGCGCACAGCGTCTTTTACATCCCCGGTACCGGCTTCTTGTCGCCCGGCTTCATCAACATCGGCGACACCGCGATGATCAGCCCGCTGATCGAGGTCAAGCGGCCACGGCGCAACGATCAAGAGCACATCGGCTTCGCTCGTAGCGACGGTTTGGTCGGGTTCACCCCCAACGGCACGGCGCACCTTCTGGAGAACGATCGACTCAAGGTCGCTTATACGGCGTTGGCGCCCGGTGCGTGCGTGAGTTCGGGTACGCACCGCGGCAGCGCGGTGTGCGTCATCGAGGGGGGCAATCTGGCGATCGGCGAATCGAGTGCGCAGAGCGAACTCGACTCGCCCAGTGAGAGCGCGTACTGGCGTGACCCCTCGGTCCGTCGATTCACCAACGTCGGTACAACGGTGTACCGCGAGATCAGTGTGGAGTTGAAGTAACCCATGGCCATCGTCAATCACACGCTTCCCGTGCCGGCCTTTCTCGAGAACACCGCTCGGTTCACAGCCGGATCCGTCACGTTCGGTGTCGAATATCGGGTGCTCGACGAGGCGATGATCTTCGACTACTACGGTCCTGACGCGCGCGCGAAGTTTCCCAACGGGGCACCGGCCGGCATGGGTGCGGTGATCAACGAAGACGGTCTGTCACTGCACGTGTTCGGCACCGCCGACGGCCACGAGTATCTGCGCTTCGACTGCTTCGACGACGCGCCGCACTACCACTACCTCGACCCCGCCGCGTCGCGCAATGTCGTGCACGACTACGACGCGATCGCGCATGGTCCGATCGTCGATTGGGCGCTCGATACGTTGCGCACCCGACTCGGGCCGATGCTGACGCATGCGGGTGCCACCGAACTCGCCGAGTCGCTCGACCCTGCCGCGGTCGCCGAGGTGATACCGGCCGTCGCCGCCGAAGCCCGGCGCATGCTGGCGATCGGCCACCCGGTCGCCGTCGGCTGACGTCAGCGGGCCGAGCCTCCGGGCACGGTCACGGTTGCGGTGTCGCGCCCCGAGCGCAGCAGTGTGCCGGCGAGATCGCCGGTGAACTGATCGTGCGCGACGATCTCGCGACCGTTGACGAAAAGGTGCTCGACGCCGCGGGCCTCAGCGTAGAGACGCTCGCCGTTCGCGGGTAGGTCATTGCGGGCCCGTGCCGGTTCGCTGGCGATGATCTCGGGGTCGAAGACGACGAGGTCGGCGAACCAGCCCTCGGCCACCCGTCCGCGGTCGCGCAGGCCGTAGAGGCGCGCCGGCACGTCGGTCATCTTGTGAATGGCCCGCTCGAGTGTGAAGAGACCGCGGTCGCGCACCATTTCGCCGAGCACGACCGTCGGATAGTTGGCGTGGCACATCAGGTCGACGTGGGCACCGGCATCAGAGCCACCGAACACGACACGGTCGTCGTTCCAGACGTCTTGGCGCACTTTCCATCCTTCGGCGGTGTTGCCCAGCTCAGGGATGAGTGAGGGGAACACCATCGCGAGCGGCAACCGATCCGGGAGCACGACGTCGATGAGCACGTCGATCGGGTCGACGTGACGCTCTGCCGCGAGCGCGGCGATGGAGCGGCCGATCAGGTTCTCGGCGCCGACGGGCGCGTCGGCGATCTCGAGCAGATCGAAGTTGGACATGGCGCCGAGCCCGCGCGCCGCCATCTCTGCCGCGCCCTCGAAGAGCCGCTGGCGCGTCGCAGGGTCGGTGATGGCCACGCGTCGCTCGGCCGGGGCCATCGCGACGATCTCGCGCCAGCCCGGCATGCCTTCGAGCATGCGATGGGCGCGCAGACGCATGAGGTCGGGCAGCGCGAGCGCGGCGACGTGCGCGCCCCTCGCGGCGGCGTGGTCGCACGACGACAACTGCTGATCGAACACGGGCGTCGGCGACAGGCTGCCCAAGAGGTTCCAGTTGAGCGGACGATTGGCCGCCAGTGACATGTCGGTCATCAACTCGATGCGAGTTTGGGGAATCTCGCCCATCGCCGCGATGAATTCGAGCGTCGTGCCTTCGTGGTCGCGGACCGCGCGCGCGAGTTCGATGAGCTCATGATGCGTCGCCGCGCGCGACGGCACCGGATTGCCGTCGCCGTCGGTGTGGGCCTCGCCCAACGACGACGAGAAGCCCAGCGCGCCGGCGGCGCATGCTTCGTGAACCATGCGCACCATCGCGGTGATGTCTTCGGGACGAGCGGCGTCGCCCGACGCGGCCCCCATCGCAACTCGCCGGATCGTCGAATGCCCGACGAGGAAGCCGGCATTGATGCCGATGCGCCCGTCGAGACGGTCGAGCCACTCGCCGAAAGTGCGCCAGTCCCATGCGGGGCCGGCCCGCAGTGAATCGAGTGGCATGCCCTCGACGCGGGCCATCATCTCCATCACGTAGTCCACGTCGTCGTCGCCCAACGGTGCGATGGTGAACCCGCAGTTGCCGCCCATCACGGTGGACACGCCATGCAACGGTGATGGTGTCGCCAGCGGATCCCACAGTAGCTGCGCGTCATAGTGCGTATGGATGTCGACAAACCCGGGTGCGACGACCAGCCCTTCGCAGTCGATGGTGCGAGCCGCGGGCTCGTCGGTGGTGCCCACCGCGACGATGCGGCCGTCGCGAACCGCGACATCGGCGCGTCGACTCGGTGTGCCCGTGCCGTCGACGACCGTTCCGTTGCGCAAGAGAAGATCGAGCATGACGATGTCCTTTCCCCGGTCGACAGTATCCGACCGCAACGGATTTGTTGTGGCCCATACGCGGTACGACCTACGGTGGAGCCGTGGCGTGGCTGCTGTCGTCGGATTCGCACGTGATGGAACCTCCCGACCTCTGGCGCGGCGCTCCGCGGCGATTCGCCGAGATCGCGCCCCGTGTCGAATTCGGCGACGATGCCGATTGGTGGATCATCGACGGCCAGCGCATGTTCAGCTTCAGCGTTGCCACCAAGGCGGGCGTGCGCTTCGACGATCAGCGCGCTCTGCTCGTCGACTACCGCTTCGACGAGGTGCGCCGAGGTTCGCATGATCCGCTCGCCCACTTGCGCGACAACGAAGCGGACGGCGTGTGGGGCTCCGTGCTGTATCCGAGTGTCGCCACGATGCTCTACAACGTCGCCGACAGTGCCGCAGTCGACGCGCTGGCCGCCATGTACAACGACTGGATGGCCGAGTGGTGTGCGACATCGCCGCGGCGTCTCAAGGGTGTCGGCATTCTCAACGTCGATGATCCGATCAATGCGGCGCGTGAGTTGCAACGAATCCGTGATCGCGGACTGAGCGGCGCGTTGATCCCGGTGTCGCCGCGCGAGGACGAACCGTACGACCACCCTCGCTACGAACCGTTGTGGTCGGCCGCCGAGGCACTCCAGATGCCGCTGAGCCTGCACATCGCCACCAACCGCACGCCCGAAGCGTGGCGCATCCTCTGGACGCAGTGGGGGTTCCAGGGTGCCGATCGGTTCGTCCGCGACTCACTGTCGCAGATGATCTTCGGCGGCGTGTTCGAACGACATCCCGGCCTCTTGGTGGGCTCGATCGAACACGAGATGGCGTGGCTCCCCCACTTCGTCGAACGCATCGATTACTCGTACACACAGCGCACCCCACGAGCGCCGTGGAAGGCGTTCGACGACGGTGTTGTGCCATCGCACTTCGTCGCCCGCAATGTGTTCGTCAGCTTCATCGAGGATCGGCCGGGCGTGCTCGCTCGCGGCGAGATGGCGACCGCCATGATCACGTGGGGGTCGGACTATCCCCACACCGAATCGACGTTTCCTCGCTCGCGCGACATTGTCGACGCGCTACTCGCGGGCGTCGACGAACCCGCACGGCGCGCCATCACCTTCGACACCACCGCCCGCCTCTATGGATTCCCCTCACCACCGAACTCGCTGTCGAACGTGGGCTGACAGCCCACGTTTGACAGCGAGAACGAGTGGTTTCGCGAGGATTAGCGGACGGACGACTTGACGACGCGGCCGGGGCGGGCGTCGAGCGCGCTCGCCACCATCGCACCGTCACGGCGAATCGGCACACCGTTGACGAGGACGTGCGTGACGCCGGTCGGCGCGTCCGCGGTGAGCCGTTCGGCGTTGCCGGGGAAGTCGCGCACGCGGCGTACCGCACCGGGCCCGACCGTCGCCGGATCGAACACGACAACGTCGGCCCACGCCCCCTGGCGCACATAGCCGCGATCGGCGAAGCCCATGAGATCGGCTTGCACTCCGGTCAACTTGCGCACCGCGCTCGCCCACGACATGACCTCACGTTCGCGCACCCATTCACCGAGGAAATCGGTGGCCTGCGACGCGTCGCAGAGCTGGCTCACGTGGGCACCCGCGTCGGACAAGCCGAGCGTGCAGTGCTCATCGCGCAACAGATCGGCGACGGCCACGGGGTCGTCGTTCGACACGATGCCGTGCAACGTCAGCGCGAGCCCTTCTTCGCCCAGGGCGAGATCGAGCGCGGCCTCGAACGGGGTGGTTGCCCGCTCGCCGGCGACCGCCGCCAGATGACGGCCGACGAGCGCGGGGTCGTGGTCGCACCGGGTGATCACGTAGGTGTCCCAGCGCGGGAGCAGCGACCGCTGACGCGAGAAGGCGTCGATGGTGCGCGCCCGCCACGCCGGGTCGGTGTAGGCCGACCGACGGGCCGCGAGCGACGAACCCATCAGCGCCCGGAACTCGGAGTTGGCCGCAAGCAGACCGCCGTGGGCCATCGTGAACTCGAGGGTCACCGGACGTGAGGTCACCTGCGGCCACACTTCGACGCCGTCGGCCCAGCCCCGCGAATTGAGATCGACGCGCCGGCGGAAGTCACCTTCGGGGTCGCTCAGCAACGCGCCATAGGTGAACGGCACTCCAATCTTTGGTTGCAGCGCATAGAGATCGGCGTGTGAGCACGGGCCGCCAGGCGAGATCGAGACGACGCCTCGGTGTTCCTCGCCGAGCACTGCGAAGAGCGCCGCCAGCTCGGTCGCGTCGGCGTGACGACTCGGCACCTTGCGGCCCTTCGAATCTTGATGCAGCACTCCGAAGCTCGAGGCGAATCCCGCCGCGCCCGCCTGCATTGCGTCGCGCACGACCGCTCGCATCTTGTCGATCTCTTGCGTCGTGGCGGTGCGCTCGAAGTCGTCGCCCATCACGAACAATCGCAGGGGCGTGTGGCCGATGAACGCGCCGAAGTTGAGCAGCAGCCCGCGTCGTTCGATCGACGCGAGGTACTCAGGGAAGGTTTCGAAATCCCACACGATGCCATCGTCGAGGCTGGCGCGGTTCATGTCTTCGACGTTCTCGAGGATGCCGAGCACGTTGTCGCGGTGTTCGGGGCGAGTCGGCGCCAGCGAGAACCCGCAGTTGCCCGCCACGACAGTGGTCACGCCGTGGAAGCACGACGGCGTGAGCGCGGGGTCCCAGAACACCTGCGCGTCGTAGTGGGTATGGATGTCGATGAACCCCGGCGAAACGTAGTGGCCGGTTGCGTCGAGTTCGATGTCGCCCTTCAGCCCATTGGCGATCTCTTCGATGCGACCAGCGCTGATGGCCACGTCGGCCTGCCGCGGCAGCCCGCCGGTGCCGTCGAGCACTGTCCCACCTTTGATGACGAGTTCGGCCACGCGGTTCCCTTCGATACGCAACGAGCCGGGCCGAGGGTACTACCGTGTTCGATCGAGGTCCGGGGGAAGCAGAGTGAGGTGGGCGGGTGTTTGCTGCTGCGATTGCTCACGCGGCACGTGAATACCGTGATCGGCCCGCGATGTATTCGAGCACCGGTTGGCACTTCAGCTTCGGCGACCTCGACCGGCTCACCGACGAAGCTGCCGTGGGGCTTGCGCGTCGTGGCGTCGAGCACGGCCATGTCGTCGCGCTCGCGCTGCCGTCGACTCCTGACTATGTGATCGCCTACGGCGCGTTGGCCAAGCTCGGCGCGATCAGCGCCGGCGTCAACCCCAAGCTCGCTCCACCCGAGCGGTCGACGCTCGTCAACGAATGCGCGCAAGCAGATCACGTGATCGCGACCGATCTGCTTGCCGCGCCGATGCGCATCGATGCGAACACGATCGAGATCTCGGTCGCCGACCATCCCGACGCATTGCTGGCGGATGTGCGCGCACGCGGCGAGGCGCCACCGGCGTTGGCCGACGATCGTGATCGTGTCGTGGCGATCGTCTTCACATCGGGCACGACAGGCCTGCCGAAGGGCGCCGTATTCACCGAGCAACTCCTCTACAACAACGCTGCCGTCGACGTCGGCAATGGTTGGGGCGAAGGCGGCGCGATCACCGGTAACACGCAGTTCTGCCACGTCGGTTTCATGGCGAAAGTCCCCGCACAATTTTGGGCCGGTACCACCTACCACGTCATAGAACCGTGGCGCAGCGATGTCGTCCTCGACACGGTGGCGCGCTATCGCATGCCGGCGGTGGGTGGCGTTGCACCACAGATCGCGTTGTTACTGCGCGACCCCGGCTTCGACAGTCACGACTTCACGCACACCCGCCTGATCGTTTGTGGCGGTGCTGCGGCGCCCGGTTCGTTGATCCGCGAAGCCCGCGAACGCTTCGCCGCCGACTGGACGCAGCGATACGCGCTGACCGAGACCGGGGGTTCCGGTTGCTTCACGTGGATCGACGCCTCCGAGGAAGAGATGTTGTACACCGTGGGACACCCGCGGCCGGGCATCGAAGTGCAGATCACCGACGTTGAACGTCAACCTCTACCTGAGGGTGAGGTGGGCGAGGTGTGCCTGCGCTCGCCCACGAACATGCGGGAGTATTGGCGCAACCCCGAGGCCACCCACCGCGCGCTTCGCGACGGTTGGGTCCACACGAACGACCAGGGCGTCATCGACGACCACGGTTGCCTGCGTCTGCTCGGACGGCAGGGCGACAGCTATTCACGTGGCGGCTATGTGATCTTCCCCAAAGAGGCCGAGCATGTGCTGTCGTGGCATCCCAAGGTTGCGCAAGTGACGGTGGTCGCGCGACCCGACGCAGTGATGGGCTCGATCGGCGTCGCGGTCGTGGTCCCCCGCGACCTGACTGATCCCCCGCGGCTCGACGAGTTGCGTTCGTTCGGCGCGGAACACATTGCGAAGTTCAAATTGCCCGAAGCATTGCGCGTCGTCGATGCACTACCGATGACCGCGATGTTGAAGATCGACAAGCGCGCGCTCACGGCCGTCGAAGCCGACGCGGCAGCCGACACCGACGCGCGCTGATCGATCACTCGTTGTATTCGGCGATCGTCGCCTTGATGCCTTGCGCGCGCACACGATCGAGCACGGCGGCGACGCCAGGGTCGGTGTGGCTCAACACACACCACGCCGCGCTGACGCGAACCGCGTCGCGGAATCCCATTTGATCGACGACGCGGTTGATCGACTCTTTCTTGAGTCGCAACAGGCCCGGTGGTGTGCGCGCCATCCGTTCGGCCATACGTTGCACGGTCTCGTGGAGTTGTTCTGCGGGCACCGATCGGTTCGCCCAACCGACCTCGTACGCTTCGCGGCCGTCGATGCGTGTCGCGGTTTGGAATGCGTACTCCTTGGCCTTGCGCGCCCCGACGTAGAACGCGAACAAGACTTCTTCGACGCCCCCGCCGAGAGGCAGGCTCGGCCAACCGATCTCGCTGTCATCGGCGACGACCACGATGTCGGCAAAGCTGCAAAGGATCGTGCCCGCGCCGAGGCAATAGCCGTGCACTTGTGCAATGACGGGCTTGGGCGCGTCCCACAGGCACATGAACCGCCCCCAGAGTTCGTCGAGCACTTCTTCGCGGTTGGTGTTGGCCGATCGATCGCGCATCGCGCCGCTCGGCGACGCGTCTGCCCCCGCGGCGAAGGCGCGACCCTCACCGCGGATGACGATCACCCCGACCGATGGGTCGCGCACACACTCGTCGACTGCCGCGACGAGGTCCGCGATCATCTCGCGACTGATCGCGTTGAGCTTGTCGGGACGGTTGAGCACGAGGCCGGCGACGCGCCCTCCACGATCTTCGCGGACGACGAGCGGAGCAGCGGCCGCCGTCATGCCCACGGGCCGAATGTGCGAAATGCCAGTGAACCACCGTCAGCGGGTACGGCGTCGATGGCGGTGGTGAGCTCGACGACCGTTGGCGCGCCGATACGTGTCGCGACACCGAGCAGTTCGGCCGAATCGAGCCCGTAGACGCGCATCGCATTTTCGCCCGCCATCGCTCTGACCGCGGCGGGGTCGAGGCCGGCAAATGTGTGGCGCATTGCGAGCAGGCCCATCGACGGGTCGTCGTCGTGGTCCGGGCGTTGGTACGTGCCTTCCATGTGCGGGTAGTCGGAACCCCACAGGATCTTGTCGACGTAGCCGTCGCGCACCGCCGCCTCTGCTTCGAAGTGGGCGAGGAAACTACTGCCCACGGAGACGTTGCGGGCGCAATACTCGCTCGGTAAGTGCGGTACCTGATCGCGAAATGCGTGCGAGTGCGCCATCCATGCCGAGTCGAGCTCTCGCAGTGTGTAGGGCCACCAGTCGCCGGGTTGCTCGGTGAGCACGAGTTGCAGTTCGGGGTGGCGCTCGAACACTCCGCCGAAGATCATCTGATGCAGCGCTCGCCGACTGAACCACCCGCCCGACTCGATGGACAGCAAAGCGGTGGCTTCGGGGCCGGTCCATGCGGTGGGGTCACCGGCGCCCGAGTGACACGTCAACGTCATGCGGCGCTCGGCGCAGACCGCCCAGAACCGCTCCCACGCGCGGTCGTTGTACATCGGTACACCGGGACGAGGTGCGGGAAAGTTGATGCCGCGCAGGCCGTGTTCGTGTGCCCACTCGACCTCTGTGACCGCGGCGTCGATGTCCCACAGCGGAAGTTGGGCGAGGCCGACGCGACGCGCCGGTGCGAGTGCGCAGAAGTCGGCGAGCCACTCGTTGTAGATGTGGCGGCCGAGCGCGATCAGGCTCTTGTCGGTGGTGGACGGGTCGATGAACACGACGAAGGTGCCGAACGGGATGGACTCTTCGTTCTGGCTGCCGTGAAAGATGATCTCGGCGGCAACGCCATCGCGGTCGAGATCGTGCAACCGTGCATCGCTGTCGTAGTGACCGGGTGTGCTCTGGTTGCGGGTGAACGCGGATGACGCGCGCGATGGCATGCGCGCATAGATGTCGGCGCGCAGTGCCTGTGTGTGGGCGACGAAATCGTCGAAGTCGTCGAGGTGCGTTGCCGGGCAATAGGGACGCAGGTCGTCGACCAATCGTGGTCCGATGTGGCAGTCGGACGAGACCACGATCACCGGAGCATTGTCGTCGTGCATCGATTCCTCTCGAGGTCGTATCCGCGAGATTCGCACAGTACCAGCGGCCCTTCGCCTAGCGGTCAATCGAGAAGCCACTCGTTGCGGTCACCGTCGCCGGCAATCGTGAGGCGGCGCATCACCCGTGGCTGCGCCATGTCCCACGGGCGTCCCCGATGCAATACGCAGCGGTTGTCCCATACGACGACATCACCGGCGCTCCATCGGTGGGTGTAGATGCGCGGCGGTCGGCACGCCTCTTCGCGAAGATCGTCGATCAGGCGCCGCCCCACACCGGCTTCGAGGCCGACGACCGAGCGGGCGTGGCGGCCGACGAAGAGCGCCCGCCGCCCGCTCGCGGGATGACGTTGCACGATCGGGTGCTCGACCGGAGCCAATATCTTGCGCTCGGCGTCGGTGAGGTAGGCGTCGCCCGCGAACGAATGCTCGGCGACGAGCCCATCGACGCGCTGCTGTTCGTCGGCGGACAGTGCGTCGTAACCCGCCCGCATGTCGGCGAACTCGGTCTCGCCGCCCTCCGCCGGCACGACGACGGCGGTGAGTATCGAGGCTTTGGCCGCGATGCGTTTGAACGAGCTGTCGGAGTGCCATTCTTGATTGCCGACGAGCGAGCGCACGACGCGACTCTCGGCGTCTTGCACGACCGCGCCATCGCCATCGGTGTTGGCCAGGCGCGTGAAATCGGCCCGCTGTCCGGGTCGCGCTATTGCCGTTGCTCGTTCGAGTGGACCGAACCAGCGGCTGAACGCGAGATGCTCGGCTTCGTCGAGATGTTGTGCGGGAAACACCAACACGGCGTGCTCGTGGAACGCCTGCTCGATCGCCGGCCACGTCGCGCGATCGATCGTGCGCAGGTCGAAGTCGTCGATGAACGCGCCGAGTGTTGCGTCGGTCGCTTCGATGCGCATCGTGGGAAGCCTCAAGCCGCCGTGACGGCGAACATCACCGCGAACCACATCGTCGCTTCGTCGCCGACCGGGCTCCACTGATGATTGGTGCCGCGCTGTAGCACCGTCTCGCCCGCGCCGAGCACGGTCGTGATGCCGTCCGGTAGCGCGAGCTGGAGCCGGCCCTTCAGCACGAGGTTGAGGTCGATCGTGTCGGTGGCGTGCCACCCCCGGTCACCGACGTCCATCCCGGCGGGCAGCTGCGGGCTGCGACAGCAGACGCCCGCGCCAACCGGGTCGAGCTCCCACCCATCGGCATCGCCGCCTTGCGTCACCGAGGCCACCGGGCCGCCGCTCTGCCAGAAGTCGATGAGTGACACGCCCGACGGCCCTGAGGGCTCGAGGGCAACGGGGGGCATGCCGAAGCTCTGCGCGAACGACTTGCCGTTGGCATCGGTGCCGGTGACAAGGCGCCGCATGCGCGGGTTGCTGCTCGCCGCCGTAGCGCGAGGTTGCAACGACGCGTCGGTCGCCGGCGCTGCCGGATCGGGGCGCAGCATCAAGACGCCGTAGGTACACGCACGATCGCCGACGACGCGCCAGCGATGCGCGGTGCCGCGCTGGATGACCACATCGCCCGGCCCGAGTCGATGTTCACCGTCGTCGAGGCCCAACACGATGTCGCCGTCGACGACGACCACGAAGTCGAGTGTGTCGGTCGTGTGCATGCCCGGTCGCGCGGGATCGTCACCGGGCACCCGCAGCCACGTGGTGTCAGTGTCGGCGTCGTGCTGCGGGGGTGGCATCGAGATGATGCGGAAGCTCGCACCGCCCGGCGGTGGTTCGAGCGGGAAGCCACCATCGATGCGGTCGCGTCCGTCATCGACGCTGCGTACGGGCCCGTCGAGCCAGAGCAACTCGCTGACCGAGACTCCATTGGGCGCGTGCACGGTGCGCACAGGGGCCGCGTCGGATCGAATGACGGCTCGCCCGTCGCCGTCGTGGCCTGTCTCGACTCGACGAAATGTGAGCATCTCGACCCCCTCCTGCGGAGGCTACCGTCGTGTGCATGCCCGTGTCGTTCCTCGATCCTCGACCACCCATCGTGGAGGCGAAGCAGTCATTCGAACGCCTCCCACTACGTTCGATTCCGCGCTCGCCGACCATCGGGCTGTTGGCCAACGGCTTCCCCGACTCGGCGAAGTTCTTGGATGCAGTCGCGCTGCAGATCTCGG
>JBDTLT010000064.1:0-24398 GCA_039934635.1 Acidimicrobiales bacterium | reverse complement strand
AGAGCCGCTCGATATCGAGCTCGGTCGAATAGCCGTACGCGCCGTGCAATCGCATTGAATCGAGCGCGCACGTGACCGCAGTTTCCGACGCGAAGAGCTTGGCCATGCCCGTCTCGACGTCGGCCCGTTCGCCCGAGTCGAGTTTGGTCGCGGCCCAGTAGGTCATGAGCCGCGCCGCCTGCACGCTGGTGGCCATGTCGGCCAACTTGAGTTGCACGGCCTGGAACTGGGCGATCGGCTGGCCGAACGCGTGACGCTCGTTGGTGTAGCGCAGCGCGGCGTCGGTTGCCTCCGATGCGACGCCCACCGCGCGGGCGGCGATGTTGATGCGTCCACACTCGAGGGCCGACAGCGCCTGCTGAAGCCCGCGGCCTTCTACTCCACCGAGCAGGCAATCGAGCGGGACGCGTACGTCGTCGAGCACGACCTCACAAGTCTCGGGGCCTTTGTAGCCGAGCTTGCCGAGATCGCGGGTCACCGTGAAGCCGGGCAGGCCTTGCTCGACGAGCAGCATGCTCATGCCGCGGTGGCGCGGTTCGGCATCGGGGTTCGTCTTGACCAACACCGGCAAGGGGTCTGCGTGCCGCGCATTGGTGATCCACATCTTGGTGCCGCGCACGACGTAGTGGTCGCCGTCTCGCCATGCCCGGGTGGAGATGCCCTGGAGGTCGCTGCCCCCGCTGGGTTCGGTGAGCGCGATGCCGGTACGCCGGGCACCCGTGGCGAGGTCGGGTAGGAAACGGCGCTTCTGCTCGTCGGTGCCGTGTCGCGCGATCATCAGGCACGCCAACGAGTGGCTGCCGATGATGCCGGCGATGCCCATCCACGCCCGCGAGATCTCTTCGAAGACGATGGCGAGTGAGACCATGTCGAGGCCCTGACCACCGTATTCTTCGGGGATCGTCAGGCCGAAGAGACCGATGACTTTCATCACTTCGACGATCTCGTCGGGATAGCGATTGGCGTGTTCCCACTCCCGCGCGACCGGGCGGATGTGCGTGGCGACGAAGTCGCGGATCATCCGCTGAAAGATCAGTTGCTCGTCGCTGAGCTCGAAGTCCACCGGTGCGCTCCAGGGTCGGGTGTCGGTCGACGTAACCTACCAACGCGTACCCCGGGCCCGAGCGGCCCTTCAGAGCGGAGTACCAGGACAGGGGGACAATTCGATGGGCTATTGCGTCGGCGTCGACATCGGCGGCACCTTCACCGATGCCGTGGTCGTCTCGCCTGACGGTGCCATCGCGTCGGGCAAGGCGTCGAGCACCCCGCACGACTTCTCGATCGGTTTCTTCCGCGCCATCGCGGCCGCCGCCGAGAGCCTCGGGCTCGGCGAGACCGAACTGCTCGCGGCTACCACCAAGCTTGCGCACGGCACCACGATCGGCATCAACGCACTCGTCACCGGCACGGTGTCGACCGCGGCGCTCTTCGCGACAAAGGGTCATGGCGACACCATCAGGACCATGGCCGGCCAAGGTCGCATGTTGGGCGCGTCGATCGAAGAGCTGCTCGATTATCAGGCGAGCAGCAAACCGCCGCCGGTGGTGCCGCGTGGGCAGGTCTTCGAGATCACCGAACGCATCGATCACCGCGGTGCGGTCGTCGTGGCGATCTCCGACGACGATCTGCATCGCGCCATCGACCAGTTCGACTCGCTCGGGGTCGAGGCGGTCGCGATCTCGTTCTTGTGGGGCTTCGTCAACCCCGCGCACGAACAGCACGCGGCGCGCATCGTGCGTGAGCGTTGCCCCTCGCTCTTCGTGTCGTGCAGCCACGAGGTCGCTCCGCGCATCGGCGAGTACGGCCGCGCGACCGCAACGACGATGAACGCGCAACTCGGTCCGTTGATGGTGCGCTACATCGACCGCATCACCGAAGGCGCGAGCGCGCGCGGCCTGGCCCGCGAAGTGCTCTTCGGGCAAGTCGAAGGTGGTCTGGTGCCGGCCTCGATCGCCAAGCAATTCCCGATAATGACGGTACAGTCGGGGCCAGTTGCGGGTGTCGTCGGTTCAGCAATCGCCGGCGCGCAAATGGGCTTTCGCAACATCGTCGTCGCTGACATGGGGGGCACGACGCTCGACGTGGCGACGATCGAAGACTCGCGTGTGTCGTACCGCGAAGAGAGCGAGCTCGTGCGCCAGCTGGTGTACGTGCGCAAGGTCGATGTCGAATCGATCGGTGCGGGCGGCGGCAGCATCGCGTGGATCAACCCGACCACCAATCGTCTGCGGGTGGGGCCGCAGAGTGCGGGAGCGACGCCCGGCCCCATCTGCTACGGGCGCGGTGGTACCGAGGTCACGGTCACCGACGCCGATCTCGTGCTCGGCATCTTGAACCCCGATCGCCCGTTGGCCGACGGGCTGGTGCTCGATGTCGACGCGGCGCGACGTGGTGTGGCGTTGCTGGGCGAGCGCTTGGGCCTCGACGAGTTGCAGTGCGCGGCGGGCATCGTCGAGATCATCGACACTCGCATGGAAGACCTCATCCGCCGAGCGACCGTGCAGCGCGGTCACGATCCGCGCTCGTTCGTGTTGTGGGGTTTCGGGGGTGCGAGTGGTGCACACGCCGGGCTGTTCGGTCGGGGCATCGGCGTTCGCGAGGTCGTGTTCCCGTTGAACAACACGGCGTCGGTGTGGTCGGCCTACGGCCTCGCGTTGTTGCCGCCGACGCGCACTTTTCAGGCCAACGTCTATTTGCGGACGCCGTTCGATCTCGCTCAGTTGTCCGCGACACTCGAGCTTCTCGAAGCGCGAGCACTCGACTACGCGCGCGAGCACGACATGGGCGACATCGAGCTCGTGCGGCGCGCCGACATGAAGTATCCGTTGCAGGTGTACGAAGTCGAGACCGAGCTTCCGCAGGGTGCGGTCGACGACGCGTTCGTCATGACGCTGCTCGAGTCGTTCCACCGCACCTACGACGCTCGATTCGGGCCCGGATCGGGCTACACAGAGGCCGGCGCGATGATCAGCGCCGTACGGGTCACCGTGCGCGGCCTCGAAGCGCTGCTACCGATCGCCAAGGCCGAGCACCCGGCGGCTCCGATATCCGTCGACCACGAACGACCCGTGTATTGGCGTGAGCTGGCCGCGCGCACCTCGACGCCCGTCTACTGGGGTCCGCAGTTGGCGCCATGGGTGCGACTGCGCGGGCCCGCCATCGTCGAATACCCCCACACCACGATCGCAGTGCGTCCAGGGCAGGCGTTGCACCTCGACGACTTCGGCAACATCGTGCTCACTCTGGAGGATCAATCATGACGGTGGCCGAACAACCGAGCCTTGCCAACGAGCGCGCCCGCCGCCGCCACAGTTTCAAGTACGGCTACATACCGCCCGAGACGCTCGTCATCGACCCGTCGTTGCCGTTCCACGACGACGAGGATCGCCGCTTCGATGTGATCACCGAAGAGGTCGTGCGGTCCAAGTTGTGGAACCTCAACTCCGATCACGGCGAAACCATCCGCCGGGTTTCGGGGTCCAACATCGTGGTCGAGGGCTACGACTTCAACTGCTCGATCGCGACCGAGCTCGGCGACGCGGTCACGTTCAGCACGTTCTCGATGTTCTTCGCCGGGTTCGCCGACGAGGTCATCAAGTGGACGCTCGAGCATCGGTCGATGAACGTGGGCATCCGCGACGGCGACCTCTTCTTGCAGGACGATCCGTGGGTCGGGTCGAACCATCAGATGGACACGGCCGTCTTCGGGCCGGTGTTCGTCGACGGCAAGTTGTTCGCCTGGATATTCAACTGCATCCACCAACGCGAGGTCGGTGGCGCGCAGCCCGGCGGCATGGTGCAAGACGCGGTCGACGTACACACCGAGCCGACCTTCATGCCGCCGATCAAGCTCGTCGAGGGCGGCGTGATGAAAGAGGACGTGGTCGACGCGTGGACGCGCCGCTCACGGTTGCCCGAGCTGATGACACTCGAGCTCAACTCACAGGTCGCGGGGTACAACACGGCTCGTCGACGGCTCTTCGAGATCATCGACCGCTATGGCGCGGCGACGGTCAAGGGCGTCATGCGCAAGATGATCGACGACACGTCGGCGGCGGTCGGCGAGCGGCTGCGCCGCTTGCCCGACGCCACTTGGCGCGACGAACGCTACGTGGCCGGCGCGACCCAGAACGACCGGCGTCTGTATCGAGTGTGCATGACCTTCGCCAAGAAGGGCGATCGGCTGCTCGTGTCCAACGAGGGCACCGACCCGGCCGTCGGCTCGTTCAACACCGCGCCCGGCGTGTTCCGCGCCGCAGTGCTCAACGGCTTGCTGCCGACCATCGCGTACGACCAGTACCTGTGCGCGGCGGGTGTGCTGCGACAGATCGACTTCGATCTCACGGCCGGGGCCATCACGACGGCATCGCATCCATCGGCGGTGAGCACGTCGATGGGTTCACTCATCGCCATCAATCAAGCGCACTGCCTCGGCGGCAAGATGTTGAGTGCCGACGCCGAGTTGGCGCGACATGCGTTCGCCACGACATCGGGTCACTCGTTGTCCAACAACTCCATGTTCGGCATCGACCAATACGGCAACCGTTACGCCGACACCACGCTCGACACGCTCGCCGGCGGTATCGGCGCGTTCAGCCACCGTGATGGCATCGACTTCGGCGGACGTATCACCGGCGTCGGAGGCAAGTTCTCCGATGTCGAACGGTTCGAGCAAGCCATCCCGTTCTTGTTCGTCTACCGGCGCGAGCTGCCCTACTCCGGCGGGCACGGTCGCTGGCGCGGTGGCGTCACGTTGGCGACCGCATGGGTGGGCCACAACACCGATGAGTCGTTCATCGGCTCGGGCGGGCTGCTCAAGAGCGTGACGACGGGCCTCGGCCTGTGCGGCGGCTATCCGGCGACATCGGGCAGCCACTGGCACGCGACCGACAGCGACATCCAGCAATGGTTCGGCGAAGGCCGCGTGCCCGGTGACCCCGTCGAGTTGCGCAAGATGGCGCCGCACGGCGATCTCGCCCCGCCCAAGAAATATGACAATCGGCTCGGTATCCACGACGTGTTCGAGCTCGTGGCCAACCCGGGTGCAGGCTGGGGCGATCCGCTCGAGCGCGATCCGCAGCTCGTCGAGGACGACCTTCGTGAAGGGCGCGTTCGCGCCAACGAGGTCGACGAGATCTATGGCGTGATCGCCGGCGACCTCGCCGCCACTGCTGCTCGACGCGACGAGGTGCGCGCGCAACGGCTGATCGATTCGCGCCCGCCCCGGCTGCCGGCCACGGGCTCGGTGCCGGTCGGTGCACGCGGTGTGCGCGTCATCGAAGGTGTCGCGTTGACGACGATCGATGGCGTCGCGGTCTTTGCCTGCGTGGGTTGCGGTCAGGTGCTTGGCGCGGCATCTCGCACGTACCGTCTCGGTTGCCGCGAGCTCGACCTCGAGCTGACCGACATCTCTGAACTATTCACGTCGCCGTTGCGCGAGACCGGTGAACAGCTGGTGTTTCGCCGCTATCTCTGCCCCGGCTGCGGGCGCGCGCTCGACGGCAACGTCTGTCGCGAAGGCGACGAGCCGTTTTGTGACGTCAAGGTGTGATGGTCAGGCGCGGCCCTCGGTCAGGAACTTGTCGACGGCGGCCTCGACGCGCGTGCCTTTGAAGAAGTCGGGATTGACGCGGGCGTGCAGCTCGACCGGGTTCCAGAACATGAACTCTTTGAAGTCTTGTGAGGTGATGAGCTCGTCGTCGACGAGCTCTTGGGCCTCGACGACGACATCGCCGACATCGATCACGTCCCAATGGCCGACGTCGGAGCCGAACATCGCCCGGATGGCCGTGCCGAACGGGTTGATTTTGCGGTTGAAGGCCCATGCCACCGAGCGGTCGTCGGCTTCGCAGCCGATGTAGAAGCGGTTCGCGAAGAGCTCGATGATCTCGTGGATGTCGGTGATGCCGGTCTTGTGGAAGTCGTCCTTTTCGGGCAACGGGAAGAAGTCGCGGGCGTAGTAGCCGCGCGCGGCGTCGATGTGCTTTTTGGTGAACGGGTCACCGAAGTCGTCGAAGTACTGCATCAACTTGTCGACGTCGAGGTTCTTGGGATCGACGTATTCCATGGCCGACAACGATCGCTTCTCGTAGTGGCCGACGATGTCGGAGAACAACGAACAGGCCCATGCGGCGCCACACTCGAGGAAGCCGAAGTTGAGCGACGGGAATCGCTGCGTGACCCCGCCGAAGAAGAGCGACTTGGCCAGACCTTCTTGCGCCTGCGCGATCGAACCGATGTGGTTCTGGGTGTAGTTGGACACCGACCTACCGGCGCGCAGGCCTGACGACGAGTGGAACGTCGGTGCGACCTTGAGCTCCGCACACTTGGCCCACACCTGGTCGTAGTCGTATTCGCTGTCGAGGCCGAAATAGTCGAGTCGGGTGCCGTACTCGGCGAGCCCCGGTGCGCGTTCGAGCGCGGCGGCAATGGGGCGATCGACCCAGCCCTGCATGCACACGACCTTGTGCCCGAGCTCGCCGACCGCGTAGTCGAGATGACGGATGGCTTCTTCGGGGGTGTGCATCGGGATCGAGGCAACGGCCGACATGCGGTCCGCGTGCGGATGCATCAACTCGATGACGAAGCGGTTGTATGCCCGCACCACCTCTTCGCGGACCTCTGGATCCGCGAGTGTCACGACGAACAGCCCGGCGCTCGGGTAGAGCAGGCTGTAATCGATGCCGAGATCGTCCATGCGGGTCGCGTAGAGGCCGGGGATCGTCGCGGTCGCCCGGTCGAGCGTGTTCTTGGTAGGCCAACCCCAGAGGTTGCTCTGGATCGTCCAGTTGTGCCGCCGCTGCTCGGGTGTCACGAGCCACGGTGACGAGAATCGTTGGTACGGCATCGACGAAGCGAAGGTCTCGGCGATGTGCGGGCTGGCGGTTTCGCGGAGGTATTCGACGAAGACTGGCATCACTTCGAGGATGTGGCCGTCGGAATCGACGATCGGGTAGTCGAGGCTCTGGCGGATGGCCAATGCGCTTCCGTGGGTCATGAGGGGGCCTTTCGCTCGTCTGGGCGCGACGTTAATCGGTCGCTGCGGAGGCCGCGCGAGGGGCGTTGTGGGTGATCACCGGCGCCGGCGCCGATTACTGCGATGGCTCGATCGTCGTGCCGCTCGGTTCCATCGGGGCCACGCGGAATCGTCGTCTTCGATGATCGGTTGGCGCTCGGTATTGGCGGCATCGCAGCCCTCGTCCCAGGGGAATCGGCCCCTCTCGTCGGCGGTCACCAACTGCACGACGGGGACGTCGACGCTATCGCTCGCCGGCCAGCCGATCGAGCGGTAGTAGTTGTGCCAGAACGCCATCAGGTTGGACTCGATCCAGCAGCGGTCGGGGACGGGCACGGTGGTGAACGTCGCGCCGACGGTCGCGAGACGGTCGCCGCGGCCAAAGGGCAACGAAATACCGGCGTGGTGCCACTCGAAGGCGGCGTCGATGAGCTCGTAGGCGAGCGCGGGCGGCGCGCCCACGATCACGATTTCGGGGTGTTCTTGTTCGAGCATGCCGATGGTGTACGTCCATGTCGGCCCAGCGTGGACCTCGCCCGAACAGCCGGGTGTGGAACACCCGCCCGAATTGACGCTCATGGTGGTGAAGCCGAAGGTCTCGATGCGGTGGGCGATGTCGAACAGTTGCTCGTCGAAGTGGTCGAAGTTGGTCATGGCGTCATCATGCAGAAGGGCACTGACAGTCAACGGTCCCGCGCCGCCGCGCGTCGGCGCCGCCAGCCGAAAACACGTGAGCCACCCAAAGTTCATCTACCGTCATTGCACCCGAAACATCGTGGCCGACATCTGTGGGTAGGCAAGCCGTCTGGAGGACTGCCGTGTTCGACTTCGACATGCTGGTGATCGGTTGCGGGCCGGGCGGCCAAAAGGCGGCCATCGCCGCGGCCAAGCTGGGCAAGCGCGCCGCGGTCGTCGAGCGGGCCGACGTCGTCGGCGGCGTCTGCGTCAACACCGGCACCATTCCGTCGAAGACGCTGCGCGAGACGGTGCTGTATCTCACCGGTCTCACGCAACGCGAGCTCTACGGCCAGAGCTATCGCGTCAAGGACAACATCACGATGGACGATCTCAACAGCCGCACGCATCACGTCATCGCCCGCGAAATTCAAGTGGTGAAAGACCAACTGGGTCGCAATCGCGTCCAGCTCTTGCAGGGCTCCGCTCGTTTCGTCGATGCGCACACCGTCGCCATCGATCATCCGGCGGGTGAGACGCGCGTGACCGCCGAGTTCATCGTGATCGCCGTCGGTACCGTGCCGGCGCGGCCGCCCAACGTGGCGTTCGACGGTCAGCACGTCGTCGACTCCGACGGCATCCTCAACCTCGAGCAGATCCCCTCGTCGCTCGTTGTTGTCGGCGCCGGTGTCATCGGCATCGAATACGCCTCGATCTTCGCCGCGCTCGGCACCAAGGTGACCGTCGTCGAAAAGCGTGATCGCATGCTCGACTTCTGCGACGACGAGGTCGTTCAGGCCCTGCAATATCACTTGCGTGACCTCGCCGTCACGTTCCGGTTTCGCGAGACGGTGGCGGCCGTTCAGCCACACAGCCGTGGCACGCTCACGGTGCTCGACAGTGGCAAGACGATTTTGGCCGACGCCGTTATGTATTCGGCGGGGCGCGAAGGAGCGACCAGCGACCTGTCGCTCGATCAGATTGGGATAACCGTCGATGGCCGGCATCGCATTCAAGTAGATCGCAGCGGTCGTACAACCGTGCCCAACATCTATGCCGTCGGCGACGTGATCGGCTTTCCCGCGCTCGCCGCCACGTCGATGGAGCAGGGCCGCCTTGCCGCGTACCACGCGTTCGGGGAAACGACGCTCGCGACGACGCAGGTGATGCCGTTCGGCATCTACACCATTCCCGAGATCAGCTATGTGGGCCGCAACGAGACCGAACTCACCGATGCCGCGGTCCCCTATGAAGTCGGCGTCTCGCGTTATCGCGAACTCGCGCGCGGGCAGATCGCCGGCGACTCGTACGGCATGTTGAAACTGTTGGTCTCACCGGTGGATCGATCGGTGCTGGGTGTGCATCTCTTCGGCACCGGTGCAACCGAGATCGTCCACATCGGCCAGGCGGTGATGGGGTGTCACGGAACGATCGACTATTTCGTCGACGCGGTGTTCAACTATCCGACCCTTGCAGAGGCCTACAAGGTCGCAGCGCTCGACGTCACCAACAAGCTTCGGGTGATGTCAGAGCTACCGGCCTGACCGCGCACGTCCGGTGCTTGTGCGTGTCTTCATGAGGAACCAAAACGGTATGACCGTGGCTGTGTAGGCGATGGCGTTGTAGAAGAAGTGCAAGATCGTGTCACTGACGCTGAGTGCCTGATCGCCGATGCCGGGACACGGACATCCGCTGTGGCGGATCACGTTGGAAATGATCACGACGTGCTCGACCATGTGCCACGACTCGACTCCCGCACCTGCGATCGCGAACGTGAGATACGACCAAGGCGGGATGACGCCCAGGTCGACATATTCGCGGAGTGCGACCACCAACACGTAGAGGCAGATCAGGTACGTGAAGTTGAAGCCGAGGTGGAGCCATTCCTCCGTGCCGTTGAACTGGATGATGTAGCCGAGTAGTCCGAGGGCATCTTCGTCGGGCACGTCGAACACGTACACCTGAAACAGTTGGATGATGTGCTCGATCACGTGGACGCCCTGAACGATCACCACCGTCGCGAAAAAGGGGAAGAACCGTGAGGACGCGGCGAGCGACTTCGGTGCGCGTGCTCCTATGACGATTTGGGCCATGAGTACCTCGCTCGCGACGAGTAGAGGGGGCCGGCGCGCGACCGGTCCCCCTACGCCTCGTTTGCTAGATCGGGTCGCAGATTCCGGGGCCCGACGGGAATTGGAACGGGTTGCCGAACTGGCTGATCGGGTTGGCCCTGAAGTACGAGAACGTCGTGTCGAATTCGATTCGCGCTACGAACCCGTTGTGAACAGTGCCCGGACCTTTGCCTGTCACCGAGAAGATATCGTGCATGATCCCAGTGAAGTTTGCGCCATCGCTGCTGGTCGACCTCGTAGTATTGAGGTAGTCGAAGCGGTACGTGTTGCCCGCGTTGTCGACGACCGAACCGCTCTTCTCCGACCTTTCTTGGAGGTGAGTAACCCCACGGGGATCGATCTTCGTCTTCGAGGTGAACACCTCCCATCCGTCGCCCGTCAACGCGATGCCGCGTGGGAGGTTTGGACATTGTTCCCACGTCAACGTCCATGAAACCGGATTGTGATTGACGGTCACCGCCCAACCGTGGTCGTCGTCGTTGTGCGCCGACGCAGTGCCGCCGAATGCCAGCACGAGAGTGGCGATCACACCGACGACCATCGCGAGTTTCTGCTTGACCATGCGCTTCCCCCTTGATCACGAGGGACGGGCCGTGTCGTCAGCCCCTCGACACACGTAGTCGTTCCCAACTGCCAGATTCCGTCGCGCAAGTCCGACTTATTTTGCCTCGGCATACCTCGTCTTGAATGATCGCCGGGCACGGGCGAGCAGTGACTCGGTGCCGTGCACGCTGCGGTGCAACACCTCGGCGATCTCGGTGACCGACAGCTCCTCGTGATAACGCAGCACGAGCGCGATGCGGTAGTGCGGATCCAGCTCGTCGAGGGCCTGCGCGGCGCGACTCGTGTCCACGACCGAGCCGCCCGTGTTGGCGTAGCGCCACTGGTCGACCACGGCCCGGTGCGTTCGTTGTTCTCGCGATTCGCGTCGCCAATGGTCGGCGAGCTTGTGGGTTGCGATGCCGAGCAGCCATGGAAGTTCAGCCTTCGGGAGAGTCGTGCGCTGTAGCGCCACGAACGCGCCGGCGAAGGTTTCTGCGGTCAACTCGTCGGCGAGTTCGGGATCACCGCACCGTTTGAGCAGGTAGTGGCGAACGCATCTACCGTGCGTGTCGAACATCGCACCGACGGTCTGCCCCGCGTCGGCGATCCCTTCCGTCACGCGTCACCGCCATTCGACAACGTGCACGGTTTGCACGGCGGCGATCCCCTTGAGCGCAACGGTGCGCGACTCGCCAAAGGGAATATCGCCTCTCGTCGCCGCGATTTCGTATGCGATGGGCGAAACGAGAATCTCGCCACCACGAGCCGCGTTGGCGATGCGCGACGCCAGGATCACGTGGCGTCCGATGAGGTCCCCGGCGGTGTCGGGCATCGCTTCGCCGGTGTGGATGCCGACCCGAACCGACATGCCTTCGGCGGGCTTGGAGTGGGCGTAGGCGTGCACTGCCCGCTGCACGTCGCTCATCGCAACGATGGCCGCTCGCGCGCTGGGGAACGTGAGCATGAACCCATCGCCGAGCGTCTTGACCTCCCGGCCGCCGTACTTCGCCACGAATCGGCGCACGATGGCGTTGTGGATCTGAAGGATGTTCATCCACCGTTCGTCGCCCAGCTCGATCGCGCGGCGCGTCGAGTCTTCGATGTCGCTGAACACGATCGTGAGTGTTTGGTCGTAGGTCGCCAAGGAGGACAGCTCCGCTTGCGCCGCGAGCACGGTTTCGGAGATGAGCTCGATCGACGTCGTCCGCATGGGACTGGGCTCGGCCGCCGGTCGGGGTTCGTCGACGAGGGTGATCGTCGTCGCGCCGATGCGGATGATCTCGCCCGGGAGCAAGCGGTGCGGGCCGGTAAATGGCACATCGTCGACGCGGCTGCCGTTGGTGCTGCCGAGATCGATCGCCACGACGTCGTCGCCGGATCGACGCAACTCGAGGTGACGTCGCGAGATTTGTGAGTCGGTGAGAAGGATGCCGGCACAGTCCCGACCGATCTCTAACGGGTCGGGCCCGAGTTGGATGCGCAGCGGTGTACGGCCGGGCTCGCACACGAGAACGATCGACGTCATGGCGATGTTGTCGCACGCCGCGCTTACAGATCGTCGACAACCGCGGTTTGGCGGCGAGGAGTTGTTGACGATTTGCAAGCGGGGCCGGCCACTATTGCCAGAAGTGCGAATCGGTCGTATTGTGCCTGGTCAGGGGGACCTCTATGGGTGTTGAGTTCCTCGTCTTGGGCCCCATCGAGGCTCGACGCGACGGCGACCCCGTTCCCCTGGGCGGCGCGCAGCAACGACGCCTGCTGGCGATCCTGTTGTCCGCGCCGGGTCAAATGCTGTCGCTGGATCGCTTGGAAGAGACCTTGTGGCCGCATGGCAACGCGCCCGACGGCGCCCGCCGCACCCTGTTCACGTATGTGTCACGCCTGCGCGCCGCGCTCGGTGATGGACACGTGGTCACGCGTGATGCGGGCTATCTGCTCGATGCCGGTGCCGACGCGTTGGACTCGGTTGTCTTCGAGGGGTTGATCGGTGCGGCACGGTCGGCGGCGTCGACGTTGCGAGTGGCGTTGCTCGACCAGGCGCTCGCGCTGTGGCGGGGACCCGCGTTCGGCGAGTTCGCCTCAGAGTGGTGGGCCCACCCGATTTCGGCACGCCTCGAGGAACTGCGACTGGTTGCGAACGAGGATCGGATCGACGCCTTGTTGGAGTTGGGTGACGCCGATCGCGCTGTGTCCGAGGCCGAAGGCTTTGCGGCGGCATACCCATTGCGAGAACGTCCGGTCGCGCAGCTCATGCGAGCACGGTTGGTGACGGGTCGGCAAGCAGAAGCGCTGCGCGCCTTTCAGGCGTTCCGTGAAAACCTCCGCGAGCAGACCGGTCTCGATCCTTCGCCGGCGCTGGTCGAACTCGAGCGATCGATCGCGGCCGGCGTCGCGCCAGATGCCTCCAGCACTAGTCGGGTCGCTCGGGGATACGTACTGGGCGACGTGCTCGGTCAGGGCTCGTTCGGCACTGTGTTCCGGGCGACGCAGCCCGGTGTTGGCCGCGAGGTGGCAGTCAAGGTCGTACGGTCAGAGTTGGCCAATGACCCGAGCTTCGTGCAGCGCTTCGAGGCCGAAGCGCAACTCGTGGCGCGCCTCGAGCACCCCCACATCGTGCCGCTGTACGACTTCTGGCGCGAGCCGGGCGGCGCGTATCTCGTCTTCCGGCTGATGCGCGGTGGAAGCGCCGAACAGTGGTTGGTCACCGACGGTGCCTGGCCGCTCGATCGTGTGTCGCGACTCGTCGAGCAGATCGGTGGCGCCCTGGCAGCCGCGCACGCCGCGGGAGTGATCCACCGCGACGTGAAGCCCGCGAATGTGTTGTATGACGACGGTGGCAACGCCCATCTCGCGGACTTCGGCATCGCGGCCACCGACGAAACGGCCGATGTCGGAGGTATGTACTCCGCGGGTTCGCCGCTCTACGCGAGCCCCGAGCAGTTCCAACACGCCGGTGTCTCTGTTCGGTCTGACCTTTACAGCTTCGGCGCGACGGTGTGGGAACTGCTCGCCGGTGTACCCCCGTTCGAGGGAGACACGGCATCGACGATCGCTCGCGTGAAGCTGGAACGTCCGGTGCCATCATTGGCGCGGCTGCGACCGGACCTTGCGCCGACGATCGACGCAGTGTTGCAGAAGGCCACTGCCGTCGATCCGGCCGATCGGTTCGCGAGTGCGATCGACCTGGTGCTCGCGTGGCGCGCCGCGGTCGAGGCCCGCGCGGCCGCCTCCACCGACGATGGCATCGCTCGTACCAGCTCGATGCGGCAGCAGGCGGCTCAGACGATGACGGAGCTCACGATCGCGGCCACGAATCCGTACAAAGGGCTGCGACCCTTTGCCGAGGCCGACGCGCGGGACTATTTCGGTCGCGCGGCGCTGGTTGATGACCTCGTGCGCGCCGTCTGCTCGTCGCGGGTGACGATGGTTGTTGGTTCGTCGGGTTCCGGCAAGAGCTCGTTGCTGTTCGCGGGCCTACTGCCGCGGTTGCGCACCTCTGGTACGCGCATCGTCACGATGGTGCCCACCGATCGACCGTGCGCACAGTTGCAAACGGCGCTCCTGAGCGTCGCGGTGGAGCCGGTTTCTCACAAGCTCGAACACGCCGTCGAATTCGTGGCTGACGAGTCGCCGAACGAACTCGTCATCGTCGTCGATCAGTTCGAAGAAGTCTGGACCCTGACGAACGACGTGGAAGAACGCGACCGATTCGTCGCGCTACTGCGACGGCTCGCTGTCGATGACTCCATCAACGTGCGGTTGGTCTTTGCGATACGCGCTGACTTCTTCGACCGGCCGTTGAGCGAACCCGAGCTCGGGTCGATCGTCGCGAAGAATGTGTTCTCGATCGCGCCGATGACCGCGGCAGAGCTATCAGAGGCGGTACGGGCGCCGGCGAACGCGGCGGGGGTGACATTCGAGCCGGGACTCGACGCGGAGATCGTTGCCGACGTGGTGAATCAAACGGCGAGCCTGCCGTTGTTGCAGTTCGCACTGGCCGAGTTGTACGCGCACCGGCGGGGCGTGGTCATCCCGACGGCCGCGTATCGCGAGCTCGGTGGCGTTGCCGGCGCGGTCGCCGCACGCGCTGAGGCCGTGTACGCGCAGCTCGACGCAGCAGGACAGCGTGAGACGCGGCGGCTGTTCAGCCGGCTCGTCACGCCGGGTGCCGGTGCAGAGGACACTCGGCGCCGCGCTCGGCGCAGCGAGCTGCCGGGGTCGGCGAACGCGATTGCGGACCAGTTCGTCGCCCATCGGCTGTTTGTGGTCGATCGTGATCCGGCGACGCGCGAGCCAACGATCGACATCGCGCACGAAGCGTTGCTCAACCGCTGGCCGCGTTTGCGCGGTTGGCTCGACGAAGACCGTGAGCAGCTCCAGCTGATGCGGCACCTCTCTGCTGCGGCGGATGAATGGGACGAGGCAGGGCGGCGTGATACAGACCTGTATCGCGGCCCGCGTTTGTCCATAGTGGGCGAAATCAACGACGCCGGCAATGTGATTCTCGCACCGGTCGAGGATGAGTTCCTCAGCGCCAGCCGCACGGCGCGCGACGATGAGCGACAACAAGAACGACACCGAGTCGCGCAGCAGGCCAAGCAAAATCACCGGCTCCGTCGATCGCTCGTTGCCGCGGGCATCATGCTCATCGTCGCGGTGCTAGCCGGTTCGGTCGCGCTCGTGCAGCGAAATCGAGCCGATGATCAACGCGCCCTCGCCGCGGCCCAGCGCGACGCGGCTGAGAAGGCGCGCTATGACGCGGACACGGCCCGCCGCGAAGCCATCAGGGCCAGTGACCGTCGCGACATCGAGCGTATGGTCGCCCAGTCACGCGCGGACGCCAAACTCGCACCTGACCGCTCCATGTTGCTCGCAATCGAGGCCTACAAACGTGAGCCTACGTGGCAAACGCAGGGCGCTCTGCAGTCCGTGCTCGCCCAGCAGCCGAAGGGCCTGTTGACCTTCATCGCCGGCCAAGGACCGTTCGGACAGGCCACGTTTGGCAACAATGTGCTTGTCGCCAAGGACGGCAACACCATCGGCGTGTGGGACGCGCGGGACTTCCATAGGTTGCGCATGATCACGGTCGATGGTGTGATCACAGTGGGTCCTGCGCTGAGTGCAGATGAACAGTTGGTGGCATTCTCGACAAGCGACGGTGTCGCTGTTGTGAACGTTGGCTCGGGCGACCGAGTGGCGCTGTTACCTGAGCTATCCGACGCCAGGTCGATAGCCTTCGACCCGAGCGACGCGAATCGATTGGCGGTCGGGCTTGCCGACGGCTCGTTGGAAGTCGTGCGCTGGCGTTCCAACCAAATCGAGCTTCGCATCGCGGCCCACACCGCTTCCGTCGAGGGACTCTCGTTCAGTCGCGACGGGCAACGCATACTGTCACGTTCGCTGCGCGAGGGCTCAGTTCGCGTTTGGGATGCCCGCAATGCGGCCGCGATCACTCCAAGTCTTCGGGGTAGAGGCACAGGCCCCTTCGCACTCGCGTTCGCGTCGGTGTTCTCGCAGAGCGGCTCGCTCGTCGCTGCATTGTTCACCGACAAACCGCTACTCCGCGTCTGGAATGTTGTTGATGGCAGCGTCCGCCTCGAGATTCCGCTACACGACGGCGAGATCCCAAACGGAATGACGTTCATCGGAGATTCTGTCGTTGTGACTGCTACGAGTCGTGGCGTTCGCTTGTGGGATTTGGCCACGGGCACTGAACTTCAGCGCCCTTTTAGTGCCTTCGAGGCCGTCCCGATCGGGATGGCTGTGAATCCGACGGGTGACACGGTCGCGATCGTTCGCTTCGGCCAACTCGAGATTTGGGCCCTCGACGAACGCCAGCTTGGCGCCCGCGCGTCGGCTGCGCTGCCGCCAGCATCAGGTGCAGGTGTTGACGTCAACTTGTCGATGAATGGTGATGGAACCCGGGCCCTCTTCCTGGACGTCGGCGCCTACGTCTTCGACCTCACCGTGACACCCCCGACGAGAAGAGCCGTTGGTTTCCCCGGAGTGGGAAACCTGATTCGCGCGGCGTACACGGCTGATGGTCGAACGATTGTTACGGTACACATCGACAGCGGTTCTCTTGCGTCGAATATTCGCCTGTGGGATGCCTCGACATTCGAACCTCGGGGAGCGCCAACTCGGCTGCCAATCTTGGCCACGACTGTTGCCGTGAGTCCCGATCTCCGACTCGTCGCCGCGTACAACGGACTCGACCTGACCACGACATCGACTGTTCGAGTCTTCGATCTCGACACAGGCCTGCTGCGGATGACCCTCGAGGACCTCGACCGCATCACGACAAGTGCGACGGACGCGGCCTCGGCCTTTCGCTATGTCGCTGATCTCGCTTTCAGTCCCAATTCGAAGAAACTCGCTGCCGCGAATGTTGTCGGCGCGGCCGTGCTGTGGGACGTCGATTCGCAGCGGGCCACGCCGCTGGCCGCTGGTGCGGGTGATGTGCGCTGGCTCAACTTCGATCCGACCGGCAGTGAACTCGTGACGGTCAACTCGCAAGGGCAACTGACCCTCCTGGACTCAGCGAGTCAGACAGCGCGGCTTGCGCGAGTCGGTGGCCGAGTCACCACATTCCGCCCGCAGTACAACCCCACGAAGCCCCTACTTGTGAGTGATAGCACCTGCGGCCGCCTGGACCCCGGAGAGAACATTGGGGCGACGCAGATTTGGGATACCGAGAACGGGACCGAACTCGGTATTGGATTCCCTCTCACATGCGCAGCCTGGGCGCCGGACGGCACCTCCTTCGCCGCGATCGATGCAACGAGTCTCCAGATCTGGGATATCGATCCACAGACGTGGGTCGCGGCGGCTTGTCGGTTCGTCGGCCGCAATCTCACTCGCGATGAGTGGACGAAGTACGGGCCGAACAAGCCGTACCGAGAGACGTGTCCCTGAGCGCAGGTCTGTCACCGTGGGACGACTGTCAAGGAGTTGTCGATCCCGAGTTCGAAATCGACCGAGGCTTCGCCTCCGGTTGACACAGCGGCACCGGTGCAGCCGCGCGGTAAAGGTCGTTCGCCGGTAGCGGAGTCGACGTCGAACAGGTGTCGATAGCTGACGCAGAAGTCATCGATCGCGGCCTGTAGTTCCCAGTCACTCAGGGCGGTCTCGGGCGCCTCCGTATCGAGCACGACCGCTGGCATCTCGACGGCCTCACGGAGGTACACGCGAGGGGTCGCACGATGCTCGTTCGTCCCTTGACCGAGGGCGATCGCCGTCGACAGGATCACTGTCGCGGCGATTGCGGCGATCACGAGTCGTCGCCGCTGTCCGGGAGACGGAAACTGGATCTGGGTCGTGTTTGTTTCGTTCATCGCTGGCTCCTTCGCCGGAATGGCGAAGGTGTCGCACAGCGCGTCTACAGCCGGTCTTCAGGTCCAGCGGGCAGCGAAGCGGACGTCGATTTGTAGATGGTTTGTATACGCGATCGGACACCATTGCGGATGTCACGCCGCGTGCCTATATTTCCTGTTCAGGGGGCACACATGCTGGAGTTCTCTGTGCTCGGACCCGTCGAGGTCCGCCGCGACGGAGCCGCCCTCGGCCTCGGCGGCTCGCAGCAGAGAAGGTTGATGGCGGTCCTGCTGACCAACCCCGGTCAGGTGGTGTCGCTCGACCGACTCGAAGAAGCAGTGTGGCCCAACGGTGATGCGCCCGAGGGCTCTCGGCGCGCGGTGATGACGTACATCTCACGTCTTCGCTCGGTGCTGGGCAACCGCTGCATCGCGACGCATGGGCCCGGGTACCAACTCGAACCGGGCGACCAGATCATCGACGCAGTGGTCTTCGAACGACTCCTCACCGCGGCGCGTCAGACAGCACCCACGTTGAGAGTGGCGACGCTGGATCAAGCCCTCTCGATGTGGCGAGGCTCGGCGTTCGGAGAGTTCGCCGACGAGTGGTGGGCGCGGCCCACTGCATCGCGGCTCGAAGAACTCCGTCTGGCCGCGATCGAAGACCGAGTCGAGGCCTTGCTCGAGACCGGCGATGCCGAGCAGGTGGTGAGCGATCTCGAAGGCTTCGTCGCGGCGTACCCATTGCGCGAGCGTCCGGTCGGTCAGCTGATTCGTGCGTTGTCGGCGACGGGTCGGCGCGCCGAGGCATTGCGAGCCTTCCAAGACTTCCGCGAACGATTGGCCGAACAGACGGGCCTCGATCCATCGCTCGCGCTGGTCGAGCTCGAGCGACAAATCTCGCTTGGCATCGTGCCTGAGAGCCCACGCGCCGATCGTGTTGCCCGTGGTTACGTGCTCGGCGACGTGCTGGGCGAGGGGTCATTCGGCACCGTGTTCCGAGCAACCCAGCCCGGGGTTGGTCGAGAAGTCGCGGTCAAGGTGATTCGCGCGGAGCGCGCCGACAATGCGGACTTCGTGCATCGGTTCGAGACAGAAGCACAATTGGTCGCCCGTCTCGAGCATCCGCACATCGTGCCGTTGTACGACTTCTGGCGCGAACCGGGGGGCGCCTATTTGGTCTTCCGCCTCATGCGCGGCGGCAACGCCGAACAGGCATTGCTGACCGACGGCGCCTGGCCGCTCGAGCGAGTCTCACGGTTGGTAGACGAGATTGGCGGCGCCTTGGGGGTTGCGCACGCGGCCGGGGTAATTCACCGCGACGTGAAGCCGGCAAACATTCTTTTCGACGAGATCGGCAACGCCCATCTGTCGGATTTCGGTATCGCCTTGACGGACGCCGCGCAACAGGACGGCACCTCGTATTCGGCGGGCTCACCGCTGTATGCGAGTCCGGAGCAGTTCCTGCGCCAACCGGTTTCGGCGAAGTCCGACCTCTACAGCTTCGCCGCGATGTTGTGGGAACTGCTCACCGGCGTGTCGCCATTCGAAGGCGTGAGCGCGTCGGTGGTGGAGCGGATCAAACTCGAGCGTCCGGTGCCGTCGCTTCGGCCGTGGCGTCCCGAACTGGCCGGCGTGATCGACGCCGTGCTGCAGAGGGCAACGGCGGTTAACCCACAAGAACGGTATGCGTCCATCCACGATCTGATGCTCGCGTGGCGCGTCGCAGCCGAGCACCTCCGATCCGCATCCACCGGCGACCCACTGGCGGCGAAGAACGGCCCGCGGGTCGCGGCGACGATGCTCGAGTTCGCAACCGCTGGTGCAAATCCGTACAAAGGGTTGCGGGCTTTCGGAGAAGCCGATGCGCGCGAGTACTTCGGTCGGTCGTCACTCATCGAAGGCCTGTGTCGTCTCGTGAACACGTCGCGTGTCGTGGCAGTCGTCGGTCCTTCCGGTTCAGGGAAGAGCTCACTGTTGCATGCTGGCTTGCTACCACGTTTGCGCGAGCAGCGAGCGCGCGTCGTCACGATGATGCCGACCGATCGGCCGAGCGCGCAGCTACGCACCGCGCTGCTGGCAGTGGCGACGCGCCCGCTCTCGCGCGACATCGATGACGCGGTCACAGAAGTGGCACGCGAGGCAGAGAGCGAACTCGTCGTGCTCATCGATCAGTTCGAGGAGCTCTGGACGCTGGCCACCGATGTCGACGAGCGCGATCGCTTTGTGGAGCTGTTGTCGAGCGTTGCCGGCGATCCCTCGTGCAACGTGCGGATGGTCTTTGCCATCCGTGCCGACTTCCTCGATCGTCCCCTGGCCGACCCTCTGCTGGGCCCGCGTCTCACGACGAGTGTGTTCACCGTTGCGCCGATGACTGCGGCGGAGCTTTCCGAAGCGGTGCGAGCGCCGGCGAATGCGGTTGGTGTCAGCTTCGAGCCGGGCCTCGACGCGGAGATCGTGGCCGACGTTGCGTCGCAGAGCGCAAGCTTGCCGTTGTTGCAGTTTGCATTGGCCGAGTTGTACGAGCGTCGTAGCGCGACATTGATACCGACGGTGGCCTATCGCGAAATGGGTGGCGTGGCCGGTGCGATCGCGGCTCGCGCCGAGGCCGTGTTCGCCGGTCTCGACGCGCATGGGCAACGCGAGGCGCGTCGACTGTTCAGCCGGTTGGTGACCCCAGGCGCGGGCGCAGAAGACACCCGTCGCCGAGCGCGGCGCAGCGAGATGCCGGAGTCGGCAAATGCGATCGCGGATCAGTTCGTGACGCATCGACTGTTGGTCGTCGATCGTGATCCCACAAGCCGCGAACCGACGATCGACATCGCACACGAGGCGTTGCTCACCCGATGGCCTCGTCTACGTAGCTGGCTCGACGAGGACCGAGAACAGCTGCAACTGATGCAGCACCTTTCCCGCGCCGCAGACGAGTGGGATGCCGCTGGCCGGCGCGACACCGACCTCTATCGAGGCCCTCGCTTGTCGCTGATGGGCGAGATCAACAACACCGGCACCGTGATCCTCGCGCCTGCGGAGGAAGAATTTCTCGACGCCAGCTGGTCAGCGCGCGCCGCCGAAGAACGACAAGAGCAACAACGCATTGCTCAGCAGGCCAAGCAAAACCGACGGCTTCGCCTCGCGCTCTCCGGCGCCGCGGTTGCACTGGTGATTGCGCTCGTTGCGGGGGGCGTCGCGTTCGCACAACGGCGAACCGCGGAGAGTCAACGCGACCAAGCCAACTCCGCTCGTGACGAAGCCGATATCGCCCGGCTCGTTGCTCAATCCCGTGCGGACGCTCGAAGTGATCCAACTCGCGCAATGCTTTTGGCGGTCGAGGCCTACAAACGAGAGCCGGGGTGGAAGACCGCCGGTGCGGTGCAATCGGTGCTTGTACAACAGCCCAAAGGTGTTATTTCTTACCTGTCGGGCAGCGGACCGTTCTCTTCCGTCGAGTACGGGCCGAGCGTGATTGTCGCTCGCGATGGAACCTCGATGGCCGTGTGGAGTGCTACCGACTACCGGCGGCTGCGCACGATCAAGGACGACGGCACCGTCGACGGCGCCATCACCCTCAGCGGTGACGATCGGTTGGTTGCCGTCGCCGGTACCGGCGGCCTCTACGTGTACGACGTCAGTTCAGGCACACAACTCAAGAAGCTTTCTTACCCAAGTGTTGCCACCGTCGCCGCGTTCGATCCCACCGACCCCGAAAGGCTGGCGGTGGGGCATATCGACGGCGCGGTCGAGATCATCTGGTGGCGCAGCGAGCAAGTGGACCTGCGTTTGGCCTCGCACTCAGCGCGAGTGGAAAGTGTCTCGTTCAGCAGCATCGGCGGCGCGGTAGCGTCGTCGAGCGTCGACACGAAAGCGCGTGTATTCGACGCCCGCACCGGCGCGATACGCGCGGCGGTGCAATTCGAACCCGGTGAACAGTTTGTGACCCAGTTGTCGCCGAGCGGGAACTACTTGGTGGGATTCGGGCGCAGGCCCGACCGGGTTCGTGTATGGCGAGTCGCCGACGCCGCGGTGCACTTCGAGTGGTTCAACCCTTCGGCGGGCACGGCGGTTCTCAGCAGCGCCCAGATCGTCGACGACACGACGTTGTTCGTGACTGGCTTGGCGATGGGCGTGCGCCGTTTCGACCTGCGGTCCAAGACGGAAGTCCCCATCCCTTTCCTGGTGGGTACCTCCCTCTACAACGACACGGCCGCGAGCCCCGACGGGCGGGCCGTAGCAATCGCAGCAAATACGGGGATCACCATCCAAGCGCTCGACGGCCGCCAGCTCGGTGCCGCGCAATCGATCGATCTGCCTCCAACCACACAGATCGTCAGTGACACGTCGTCATTCTCGTTCGACGCCGACGGCACCCACCTACTCGCTCACTATGGGCAGTCCTATCTCTACGACCTGACCGCCGATCCGCCCACGTATCGCTTGCTCGACTTTCCCGGTGGCGTCCCCCAGCGGGCGCGTTTCGCCGCCGACGGAACGTTGATCGAAACCCTGCATGCGAGCTCAACCGGGGCTACCTATCAGCGGTGGGATCCCAAGACCCTTCAGCCGGTCGGCGGTGCGGTGAAGTTGCCCGGATCCGTCCGGGATTTCGCATCGAGTCTCGACGGGAGATATGTGGCGGCGGGCAACGCGCTCGACAGGCTCGTGCCGACCTCGATCGTGCGGATCTTTGATGTCCAGACCGGCGCGCTCGTGTACACGTTCGACGATCTGGACCGCCTGCGCGCGCCACGCTTCCCTGGAACCTCCGGGGTCGTGACTCACATCGCGTTCAGCGACGACTCGAGCTACGTCGCCGCGATCGAGATCGATGCGCTGGTGGTGTGGGACCTGACGACGGGTAAGCCGATTCCGTTCGAACCAAGATTCATGCGCTTTCTCGACTTCGATTCTAAAGGACGCCTACTCACGGTGAACAGCAACGGCGAAATCTTGTTGCGCGACGTCAAGACTGGCAAGACTGTGCGTTCGATGAACGGGCGGTCGAATGCCGGCAACTTCCCCGCTATCAACCCCGACCCGACGCGCAACCTGGTCAAGACGGACAACTCGTGTCCGGCGGACCCGCAAGGATTCCCCGCTCAAACACAGTTGTGGGATCTCGAGGCCGGCGTCGAGATCGGGGTTGGGTTCCCGTTCACCTGCACGTCGTGGTCACCCAACGGCGAGTTGTTCGCCGGCAACTATGCGACGAGCGTCTACGTCTGGTCGATCGATCAAGCGAAGTGGGCCGAAACAGCATGCGGCGCCGCCGGCCGTAACCTCACGGAGCTCGAATGGCGGACCTACGTATCGAAGACCGAATTGCGTCGCGACACGTGCCCCTGACCTACTGCTCGCTTGCAGATCGTTGACATCGCGAAACGTCGCGGCAGCGTTGATGGTTTGCAAGCGAGACTCGCGACAACGTCGGCATGAAACAACCGACACCACACAACAGCACTAAACCCAACCCGACACAGGTTTGCCATCCACCGCCCGCGGTGCGGCGAGCCCTAGCCATCATCGCCGCAGCGACAATCACGCTCGTGCCGACGGCACTCCTTGCGAACCGGCTCGTCGCGAATAGCGCAGTCACTGCAGCGGCGAATACCGCCGAGCAGCCCAGCCGCACGACCGATGACCGAAGCGCTTCCTACGCCGCGTCACCGGCCACAATCACGCCTGAACGACCACCGGTCGTTGCGCGCTGTGGCCTCGCTTGCGATCCAGACGTAGGCGCGCTCTGGCAGCAGGAGATCCGGGCGTCGGACACAGATGTCCGCGGCGCGCTGGTTGCTGACATCATTCGCCTGACGTTGCGGGCGATCGACGACGCGGTTGTCGCGGCAGCGCCGGCGTTGCCGTAGGGCCGCCCCCGAACGGGTGTTTTGCCTTCTGAAGCCCAGTTCTCATGCCGGGCTCCGTTGGGCCGATAGTCCCTGTGGACAAGGGTTGAGTCTCAACTCACGCGAGAGACCGCGGCAGGAGGACCCTCATGACCGCGTTCGCAGGTGCCGGCCCCCATGCAGCCGCGCTCACCGATGCCGAGTTCCGTCTGATCGCCGAGTCGATTCCTCACGTCGTGTGGATGGCGGGGCCAGACGGATCGACCCAATACTTCAACAGGCAAGGTCTGACGTACGCGGGATATCCGCCGGACGGGGACTATGACACAGGATGGGCTTCGCTCATTCACCCCGACGATATCGACCGCGCCCGGACGACTTGGAACGAGGCAATACGCGCGCAGACGCCGTACCGCGTCGACTACCGCGTGCGCCGCTTCGACGGCGAGTACAGGTGGCACGCGATTCGCGGTCTCCCTATTCGCGACGCGCGCGGTGAAGTGGTGCGATGGATCGGCACGGCGACCGACATCGAAGAGACGAAGTCGTTGGAGACCGACCTGCGCACCGCACAGCGCGAGACGGCCGAGGCGTTGACGATGCTCGAGACGCTGCTCGCCAAAGCACCGGTCGGCTTTGCGATCATCGACCGCGACTTCCGACTGGTACGGCTCAACGAGATGCTCGCCGCGATGGGTAGATCGACCGTGGCCGAACAGGTCGGCAAGACGATTGCGGAGACGGTGCCCGAACTGTGGCCCCACGTCGAACCGATCTATCGCCACGTGCTCGACAGCGGCGAAGCGGTGGTGGACATCGAGGTGACCGGTCCGGCATCGGCTGATCCGTCGGTGATCTCCACGATGTTGACGAGCTA
>JBDTLT010000063.1:0-24507 GCA_039934635.1 Acidimicrobiales bacterium | reverse complement strand
CCGACGCCAACAGGACGCGTCGCCTGCGGCCGGTTGGGTCGTCGGGCATCGGAGACGATGCTATTCAACGTCTCGTCGCCTACGGCCGCAGATCAGCCGGTGGTGAGCACACCGATCATTGCGGCGAGTTCGACTCCCCAGTCGCGGGCGCGTTTCGCTTCGTCCGCCTCGAGATGGTTTGCCTTCGTCACGAGAAAGCTTTGGGGCTCGGTGACCACGGTGAATCCGTGGTGACGCAACATGCGCGTGATGCCCTTCGAGGCGCGCCCCGTGAACGGGGCCGGCGCGTCGAGGCGAGTATCGAACGCGGCAGCGCGTCCGCTCATCCAATCGAGCGTCGAGAACCAATCACGCAAGCCCGTGCCCGCGGCGTCGGGTTCGACGACCAATTCGCTGCCGGGCTTCTCGGCGGCGTCGGCCGCGGCCTGGCGAGTGGCGGGACGGCTCACGCCGTGCGCATGTGTCGGTCCGCCGACGACGATGAGGTCGGCATCGTGGAGCAGCGCCGGCGTCGCTTCGCGGACGGGGATCACGACAACCTCGGCTACCTCGCTGAGCCCCGTGCCGATCGCGTCCGCGATCAGGTGGGTGTTTCCGTACATCGATTCGTAGATCACCAATGCCTTCATGGCCGCACCTCCGTACTCGTCGCCTCAGCGCCTCTTCAATGCGACCATATGGCGAAGCCGACAAGGCCAGTAGGGCCCAAGGTCCCCGATTCACCGGGCGCGAAGTGTGAGGCCTTTGCCGGTGGGATGTGTGAGGCGCAGGCTTGCCGCGTCGATGGCGTAGGTGATCTTGCCCACGAGAACTTCTGCGATTGCAGCTTCGAGCGACGCGGCGGGTTGGGCGCACGCGACGTCGGTCGTGACGAGGTGACCGATATCGATGGTGGACGACGCGATCCTCACACTGCCGGAGATCGAGTTGCACGCATCGATCACGACGTGCAGTCCCGCTTGGTCGAAGACAATCGTCGCTGACGCGCCGGCCGGCATCGAACTCGCAGTCGACCCACTGATCAGTCCGTCGACGACCCACACGGTTTGTTGCAGGGGCCGATCGGGGTCGGCAACCTCACGGTCGCGCAGTTCGACGACGGTGTCATTGCCGCGAAGCTGCAGCCCGCTGTAGTCGAGAACATAGGTGGGATTTGCCGCGAGGAACGACGCCAGCCACTCGTCCTGCGCTTGGCGCGGGGGATCGCACCCCATCTCTGTCGAACCGAGTCCACTGACGACGAGGCGATCGTCGTCGACGCGCACGCTGCCACTCAGAATGTTGCAGCCCGCGCTCGCGGTGATGCGATGATCGGCGGTGATCGTCAGGCGAATCTGAGTACCGGTCACCAGTGGGTGTGCGCTTCCGTTCACCGTCACCGAGTCGGACAAGAACGTGCGACCGGTCAGTGCGGGCGCGTCTGCGCCGCCGTTGTCGCCACACGAGACCATGAGCATCGACACGAGGCAAAACGTCATCACTTGTAGATTGCGCTGCCACATCGATCGCACTGCTGTTTCCTCTCTGGAAGCAGGGCTCAGTCGAGCCGCACGCACTCGCCGTGGTTGGGCACGACTGCGGTCCATTCCAGCTCCCAGTGCAGTCGCGCGGCCAGCGCGGTGCTCGCCGTCGGCTCGCCGTGCACCACGTAGGCGGTCTCCGGACCGGCGGCCGGCGCGAGCCACTCGACGATCTCGTCCGCATCGGCGTGCACCGAGAACGCATCGACGACGGCCACCTCCGAGCGCACCGGCACATGGCGACCGAGCAACTTGATGGTGGAGGCTCCCGCCGCCAGCAATTGGCCACGGGTTCCGGCGGCCTGATAGCCGACGAGAACGACCGCGTTACGCGGATCGGGCAACCGTCGATAGAGGTGATGGAGTACCCGGCCGCCAGTGGCCATGCCCGATGACGAAATGATGATCGACGGATAGGAGAGCTCGTTGAGCGCTTTTGACTCTGCGGTCGTGCGCGCTTCGTGGAGGCGACCCGGATCGAACGGATCGCCGACGCAGGATTCGAGTCGTATTTCTGGATCCTTGCGGTCGATGGCGTTGCGGTACACGTCGAGGACGGCCAATGCCATGGGGCTGTCGACGTAGACGGGGAGGTCGGGTATCCGCTCGTCGGCCTTCAGTCCGCGAAGTGTGTGAAGGATGACCTCGGTGCGATCAACTGCGAACGCGGGGATCACGATGCTGCCGCCCCGCCGCGCCGTGCGGTTGATCACTTGCGCGATCCGATCGAGCGAGTTCTGCTGAGGCTCGTGGTGGCGGTTGCCGTACGTCGACTCGATGAGGACGATGTCGGCCGCAGGGCGCGGCGCCGGCGCATTCAGGATCGGATGATTGGGACGGCCCACGTCACCACTGACGAAGAGCCGGCGACCTGACGCGAGTGTGAGCAGCGCCGACGCCGACCCGAGTATGTGGCCCGCGGGAAAGAGTTCCGCGTGGATGCCTTCGGCAACTTCGGAGGGTTCGTTGAATGCGATCTCTGTCAGCTGCGCAATCGCCCGCGCCGCGTCGTCGGAGGTGTAGAGGGGTAGAGCGGGACGGTGCTTGGAGAACCCCTTGCGATTCGCGTACTCGGCTTCTTCTTCCTGCAGACGCGCCGAGTCCTCGAGCACGATCTTGGTGAGCGCGATGGTGGAGGGCGTCGCCCAGATCGGGCCGTTGAACCCGGCCCGCACCAGGGCCGGCAGGTAACCCGAGTGGTCGAGATGCGCGTGCGTGAGCACGACGCCGTCGAGTGACGATGGGTCGATCGGAAACGGCTCCCAGTTGCGAAGGCGCAACTGCTTTTGACCTTGGAAGAGGCCCGCATCGATCAGCACCTTCCCGGAGTTGCTCTCCAGCAAGAACCGGCTGCCGGTGACGGTCTGTGCCGCACCGAGAAACGTCAGAACGCTGGATCGTGTCGTCATCGCAGATCGCCGGTTTCGGTGTCGTGGTGGTTGCCGTTCATCACCGCCAGCGTGCCTCGCTCGGCGGCGAGCGAGAAGGGTCGAAGGTCATGAGTCGGCGACGCTTGCCTTCGAGAGGTAGTCGACGCAACGCGCGATGGTCGTCAGGGACGGATAGTCGCGCTCTGGAACGTCGACGCCGGTCTGTTCATGCAAAGCCGCGATGAAGTTCAAGAAGTCGACGGAGTCGATGTCGAGTGCATCTCGCAGGTCCTTGTCCGCGGGCAGCGCGTTGATGTCCGCTTCGGCAGCGATATCGCTCAACACTTCACGCACGAGTCGGTCCATTTCAGCCGATGTCCGATTCATCCGTGGGCCTCCAACTCTCTTGCTTTGAGTAGCCGGCGCATGATCTTGCCGCTGCGCGTGTGGGGCAGTTCGTTGCGCACGACGATCTCGCGGGGAGCAATGACGGCCCCGAGCTTGCGGCGTGCGTGGGCCATGAGGTCACGGCGCAGCGCGGGGTCGTCCACCACGCCCTGCTTGAGCACCACGAAAGCCTTTACGACTTCGCCGATCACCGGGTCGGGGATACCGATCACACCCGCTTCGGCAATCGCGGCGTGCTCCATCAGCGCGCTCTCGACCTCGAATGGGCCGATGAGATGGCCGGCCGATTTGATGACGTCGTCGGCGCGTCCGACGAACCAGAAGTACCCGTCGTCATCGATGCGAGCGAGATCGCCCGTGCGATACCACGAGCCCGCGAAGCATTTTCGGTAGCGGTCTTCCATGCCGAGGTAGGCGCGGAACATCGATGGCCAGCCGACGCGCAACGCAAGTTCGCCGTCCACGCCGGGCGGCTCGATGGCCGGCTCGCCGTCGTTCATCTCGAGGTGCCCTGCCGGGTCGCGGCGCAAGATCTGGGCTTCGATGCCCGGCACGGCAACGCCCATCGACCCCGGTTTCACCGCGAGCCCCGGGCGGTTGGCGATCATGATGCCGCCCGTCTCCGTCTGCCACCAGTTGTCGAGTATGTCCATGCCGTACGCAGCTCGTCCCCAGATCACCGCTTCGGGGTTGAGCGGCTCGCCCACGCTCGCGACGACCCGCAATGCGGAGAGATCGTGGCCCCGCACCGCCTTGGTGCCGGCGCGCATCAACATGCGGATTGCGGTGGGTGCGGTGTACCACACGTTGACGCGCTCGGATTGGAGAATGCCGTACCAGCGATCGACGTCGAAGTCCGCTTCGTCCACGATGAGTGTCGCGCCGTGGGTCAACGGCGAGACGATGCCGTAGCTCGTGCCGGTGACCCATCCGGGGTCGGCGGTGCACCAGAAGATGTCGCCTGCACGTAGGTCGAGCACATGAGTGCCCGTTGCATGATGGGCCACGACCGCCTCGTGCACGTGCACGACGCCTTTCGGGGTGCCGGTCGTGCCACTGGTGAAATGGAGGAGTGCGGGATCTTCCGGCGAAGTCGGCCCGATCCGGTAGCTCGACGATGCTTCACCCATCAGCAGCGCCCACGACATGACACCGTCTTCGGGCTCGGGCGCTACGTCGTCGCTCACGAGTACGACATGACGCAGCGTCGAAAGCTCAGAACGAATCGGTACGATCTTGCGCGCGTAGTGCGCGGCGGTCGTCACGAGCACGCTCGCGGATCCCAGGTTGACTCGCTGCTTTATCGGTTCCGGCCCGAACGACGAGAAGAGGGGGCAGACGACCGTGCGGTGCTTCAACGCACCGAGGACCGAGACGTAGAGCTCGGGCACTCGGCCGAGAAGCACGAAGACGCGCTCGCCCGGCACCACGCCCAGCCCGACGAGCAGATTGGCGAACCGGTTGCTCTCGTCGCGTAGCTGTTCGTAGGTGAGCTCGCGCCGGTCACCTTTCTTGCCCAGCCAACGAATTGCCGTCTCGCCGCCCCGGCCATGAAGGACGTGGCGATCGACGGCTTCGTGCGCGATGTTCAACCCCGCACCGTGCGGGAGCCCATCGAGCGCAGCGCGCGCCGCACTCCAGACTTGGACATTGTCCGTGCGTTGCGCGCTCACCCGGCGAGCGTGGCTTGTTTGGCGCCACATCGGCAGGGCCCAAGGTCACAGATCTTCCGCGCCCGGCCCGTCCGTTTCGGGCGTGCGATGATTCTGCGGCGAAGGGGGAAGCCAATCATGCGCTACTTCGAACGGGCGCGTCTCGATCGGGCCTTCGAGGCGCAGTCGATCGCGGTCATCGGGGCGAAAAAGGTCAACGGCTACTTCTGGTTCCGCCAGTACAGGAGCTTTCCCGGCACGGTGTCGTCGGTGCACGTCAACCCCGAGTCGATCCGTGACATCGAGGCCATGGGTATTCGCAACTACCCGAGCATCCTCGCCGTGCCTCGGCCGGTCGACTACGTCGTCATCAACACGCCGAGGCGGATGGCCGTCGAGGCGTTCGAACAGTGTGTCGAAGCCCAGGTCGGCGCGGTCAGCTATTTCACTTCCGGTTTCGCCGAGACCGACGACGAGGGAGTGAAGATCCAAGAGACCCTGGCTCACCTGTCGCGTGAATCGGGCGTGCCGATCTTCGGCCCCAACTGCACCGGCATCTACAACCCGACGCGCGGTATGTCGTCGACGGGCGAGATGCCGCTCGGCGAGGCGGGGCCGGTCGGTATGGTCAGCCAGAGCGGGACGCACGCCGGCTACTTCGCCAAGGCGCTCTTTGCGTGGCACGGCATCCGCGAAGCGCGCGGAATCAGCTTCGGCAACGCCGCGGTGCTCGACGCGGCGGACTGGATCGAATACATCGGGGAGGACGATCGCGTCGAGGTTCTCGCCGCGTACATCGAAGGTATCGGCGATCGCGAGGCCGGTGATCACGAACGGTTCGCGACGGCGCTGCGGCGCGTCACGTCCGACAAACCGGTGGTTATCTGGAAAGGCGGCAACACACCGGACGGAGCGCGGGTTACCGGCAATCACACGGGCGCCAGACCGGTCACGCCCGAAGAATGGGAGTGGATCTTGCGCAGTACCGGCGCGATCGGTGTCGACACGATGGAGGAGCTCGTCGACACGACCGCGGCTCTGGTCAAGTTGCCCGAACTGCGCGGGCCTCGGGCCGGGCTGATCATTCTGACCGGCGGGCAGGGCATCGCGATCACCGACACCCTGGCGCGACGGGGTTTGCGAGTACCGCCGCTCGCGACCGCGTCGCTCGACGAGTTGGCGACCTTCTTCAACCCGATCGGAGGTAGCTTCCGCAATCCGCTCGACGCGGCATATGCCACGGAGAACCCCGCGATGCTCGCGCGCGAGCTGCGCATTCTCGATCGCGATCCGAATGTCGACTTCGTCGTGATGGATCTCTTCAGCCTGATCATGTCGCCACGGCGCATTCAAAGCGATTACGGCGTCGGGCTCGGCCATCTCACGGACATCGCGCATGCAGCCGGCGAACGATTCATCGATGTGATGGCGGCGCACGCGAAGATGGGTGACAAGCCGTTCTTCATGATCGTCACCGCAGCCGAGACCGAGCGCGAGGCGCTCGACCTGCGAGAGTTGTTGAAGGGTGCAGGCGTGCTCACGTTCGCCTCTGCCGAGCGCGCCGCGGTCGCGTACTCCAATGCGCTGGGCTACTGGGCGGCGCGTCGGGCCTCTGGTCGCTAGCGGTTGCCGCCCCGAGCGGCCGTTCAGACCCGGGTGCTCAGTGCAGCCACGAAGCCGGCGGGATCGTCGAGACTGAGTGTGAGCTCTTGCAGCCTGACCGGGACACCGAGGCAGTGGGCCCGTCCCCGCGGTTTTATGGTCAGTCGCACGAGGCCTCGGCTCGATCCGTTGACCAGCCAACGGCCGCGCCATCCGTGGGCGCCCCAGCCCCATACCGGCCCCGACACCTGGCCCACGTCAGCGATCGATGTACGAGGAACCGTTGCGGCGAACGCCCACCCGCCGGCGCCCATGGTGACCTGGAGTGTTTCGGGCCCGATCTCCACGCGGCAATGCCGCGGCCCGGCGAACAGCGCGACCATCAGTACCCGCATCAGGCGGTTGAACGACAGCGTGAACCGGCGCGTGGCGTTCGATCCGTCGCTCGTCGCCGTGTCTTCGCTCATTTGCGCTCCTCTCGTGATGGCCGGTCAATTCTTACGAGTTTCACAACCGGGTGTAATCGGGCTCCAAGATCGTCGTCGTACAACCTCTGCATGGCAACGAAGGCGAACCGTCCACGGTGGCGCAAGATCGTCAAACGCATCCTCATCGGGGTGTCGATCATCGTGCTCTTCGTCGGCAGCATCGCCGCCTGGGCGGTCAACCGCTACATCATCGACCACGTCGAGATCGCCAACGTGGCCGCGTACGAGGCCTCGGTGTCTGCCTCGACGTCGACCATCGCCGGGGCGGCGACGACCGCCGCGCCGACGGGGCCTGCGCTCGTCACCGACACCAGCTACACGTACGGCGCGACGACGATCTCGATCCGCAAGGTTGTGATCGGTACCGGCAACGCGACGGTCACGTATTTCGTGGCGGATGTGGCCCTCGGTGAGGGCGCGCAGTTGCGGTCGGCTTTCGCGGAGAACAAGTTCGGCACGAACATCATCGCCGACACATCGACGATCGCCGAGGAGAACAACGCCATCTTCGCCATCAACGGCGACTACTACGGCTTCCGTACGTCGGGAATCGTGATCCGTAATGGTGTGATCTTTCGGGACAAAGGCACTCGTCAGGGTCTCGCGATCTACCGCGACGGCACGATGGCGTTGTACGACGAGACCACGACGACCGCGCAGGAGTTGGTGGACGCGGGCGTCTGGAACACGCTCTCGTTCGGACCCGGCCTGTTGGCGGACGGGCAGATCCCCGACGGAATCGACAAGGTGCAGATCGACACCAACATCGGCAACCACTCAATCCAGGGCAATCAGCCCCGCACCGGTCTGGGGATGATCACCACCAATCATTTCGTCTTCATCGCCGTCGATGGCCGCAGCACCGGTTACAGCCGTGGCGTCACGATGATCGAGTTCGCGCAAATGTTCAAGGACTTGGGTGCAACCGTTGCCTACAACCTCGATGGCGGCGGTTCGACGACCATGTACTTCAACGGCGAAGTGGTGAACAACCCGCAGGGCAAGAACGACGAACGGGGCACCAGCGACATCCTCTACATCGCGTCGAGCAGCACTGCGAGCGAGTCGTGATCGTCGTGATTCCGGCGTACGAGCCGGACATGAAACTCATCCGTTTGATCGAGGAAATCGCCGCGACCGGTGACGGTATCAAGGTGCTGTTGGTGAACGACGGCAGCGCGCCGCAGTACGACGCGATATTCGATCGGGCAGCCGCGTTGGGTTGTACCGTGATCGGCCATCGGATCAATCGCGGCAAGGGTTTCGCACTCAAGCAAGGGTTCGATTACGTCGAGCGGTATTTCCCCGGGCATGACGTCGTGTGTGCCGACTGCGACGGCCAGCACAGCGTGATCGACATCCTGCGGGTGGCAGAAACGGTGGCGGCGCACCCGAACGCGATGGTGCTCGGCTCGCGCCGGTTCACGGGTCGAGTCCCCCTTACGAGTCGGTTCGGCAATGCGGTAACACGCGTGGTGTTCGCTCGGTCGACCGGCCAACGCCTGTACGACACGCAGACCGGCTTGCGGGGCTATCCGGGTTCGATGCTGGCCTGGCTGCGGACGGTGCAGGGTGAGCGATTCGAATACGAACTCAATGTCTTGCTCGAAGCAGCGGAGGTCGGCGTGACGATTCGAGAACTACCCGTCGAGACGATCTATCTCGAAGGCAATGCATCGTCGCATTTCCGGCCGCTGGTCGACTCCGCACGCGTCTACGCGCCGTTGGTGAAGTTCAGCTTGTCGTCGCTTGGTGCGTTCGGCCTCGACGTGGCGCTGTTAGTCGCGACGAGAGCGCTTACGGGCAACCTATTGGTGTCGGTTGTGAGCGCGCGCGTGGTGAGTTCCACGTTCAACTTTGTGACGAACCGGCGCCTCGTATTCTGTCGAGGGCACGGACGAACAGCGGCTGAGTGCGCCCGGCGCTACTTCGGGCTCGTTGTCGCCATCATGACCGTGAACTACTCGTTGATGTACGCGCTCTACGAGCGGCTCGGCGCTGGCCTCCTGTTGGCGAAACTCGTGACCGAGGCCGCGTTGTTCGGGGCGAGCTATCAGGTGCAGAAGCGTTTCGTGTTCAGGAAGAGGAGGCCCACGCCGGAGCTTGCGGTGTCGGAACCGGCGGCCCCGGCTCCGGCGGCGGCAGCGGCACCGGCGGTTGATCGGGAGTCGGTGGGCGGGGGATCGTGGCCCTCGTCTCGCCTCGTCCGGCGAGGGTGACCCTCGTCAGGAGGCCGCTTTCTTCCATACTGCGAAATCCTTCCACGCGGAGGGAACCCACGTCTGACCGTCCCACTCCATCGCCCGATCGTTGACCACGGCGTAATCGCCCACCTGCTCACCCTGATCGCCGGGGTACAACCGGGGGACCGCTTGGCCGGTGGGAGTCCGGCCGAAGACCTCGACGGCGCGGCCCTGATAGCGCATGTAATGGGCCATGGTGCTGCCTTTCTCCATCACGCTTCCTCGTGCGGACCGCCATTGGTACCCATGTGCAGAGCGCGCCAAACCGCCGCCAGCGAATAACGTCGGGCGCTGGATCACGAGAGGAAAGAGTTGAAATGCTGCTCGACGGCGTCAATCACGTGGCGATACTCACCCAGGACACCGATAGCTTTCACGCCTTCTTTCGCGAGGTGTTCGAGGTGACCATTTCGCACGATGAAGTGGTGGGGCCGGGCGTGCGACTGTCACTCGTCGACATCGGACCCCACAGCGAGATCAACCTCTTCGAAATCGATGCGAACTACGAGGCGCAGCGGCAGACGCCCATGTTCGAGCGAGGCCGTCTCGATCATGTGGGATTGCAGGCGGCGTCGCTCGATGCGTTCGACGTGATCCGTGATCGGTTGGTGGCAAGGGGCGCGGCGGACGGGTTCGTCACGGACTTCGGTCCGGTACTGAGCCTTTTCTTCACCGGGCCCGAAGGTCTCGAAGGCGAGGTTTGCGTGCAGAACCCGGACGCACGACCCGGCGTCATGAACCCTCCCGGTACCCCGTCCGCGCGTTACCACTCGTGATCGACTCGCGTCGTCTGCGGTGACGCTGAGTGATTGGCTAACGCAGGGACACGACGTCTACGCGTACTTCAACAACGACTACGAGGGTCACGCGGTGGCCGACGCGCTCTGGCTGAGAAAACGACTCGAGCGCGCCGCCACCGCGGAGTGACCTATTACTTGCGGTCGACACGGTCCTTGACGTCATCGATCTTGTCTTCGGCCCAGTCCTTGGCCTTGCCGACTTTGTCCTTCATGTCTCCGGCAGCTTGATCGGCTTTGCCTTCGTTCTTACGATCGTCGTCGTCCGTCAACGCGCCGGCGGCCTCTTTGATACGGCCCTTCGCCTTGTCCATTTCTCCAGCCATTCGTGGCCTCCTTGTTGGTGACGAACGGGTACCCGACGGGCAAGAACCCGAAACGGTGTTGTAGCTCGCAACGTTCTCGAACACGGGTGAAATCACGCTTCGAGTGAACGCAACACGTACGGAAGTTCCGCGAGCAATTCCCGAGCAAGCAGGCCGATGCCCGGTCCGCGTCCAGCGGCAGCTTCACCCGCGAGCCCGTGACAATGCACTGCCCACAACGTGGCTCGCAGCGGGTCCGCTCCGCGTGCGGCAAGACCGGTCAGCGCGCCTGCGAGCACGTCGCCCGAGCCGGCCGTGCCCAACGCGGCGTGCCCCGATCGATCCCGAAAGCGGGATTCACCCGGTGCGGACGTCCACGTCTCGACGCTGCGCAGCGTGACGACCGTTCGACCGCTGAATCGCAGTAACATTGCGGACTCCTGCGCGAGGAAACCGAGGCCCGCCGCGTCGATGATGATCGTCGTGGTGTCGCCGACGTATTGCAGCAATCCGCAGAGCAGCTCGCCCGTCTCGTCGGCATCGAGCGCGCCAGTACCGACGAGCACGGCATCGGCGCCTTCGGTCTCGGCCGAGACTGCGTTGGCGGCCGAGCCGAACACAGTTCCCGAGTTGTTCTCGAGCAGTCCGATCACGCGGGCTTCCGGCACGGCGATCGCGAGCTCCCGAGCGACAGAATCCGCTGTCGCGAGTTGCAGACGACCCGCTCCGACGCGCAACGCGGCGATGCCGGCCAGGAGTACGCCGCCGGGTGTCTCACGCGACCCACCGACGACGAGCACCTGACCTCGAGCATGCTTGTCGGCGGTCGATCCCACGGCGGGGAGGGGGAGCTCACGTAGTAGTGGCGGGACGACTTCGAGTGTCTCAACGGGGGGCAAGGGGCACGTCCGGTTCGCGGGTGACGGGTGCGGCGGCCGCTTCGAGCGGGAACACTTCGTTGAAGCGCTCGAGCGTCATACCGTGGGGGCTGCGCCGGTCGACCTTGAAGCTCGTCACCGAGCAGTTCGCCAGATCGACCTCTCGCGAGATGCGCAGCACGTCGGCCTCGCTGAGCCGCTCGATCACATAGCGAAACATCATGATCACTACTTGGTGTGCGACGATCATCACTCGCTGCCCGCTGTGCTCGCGAGTCACGCTGTCGAGAACGCTGCGCACTCGCAACGCCACGTCGCACCAGCTCTCGCCGCCGGGAGGGCGATGGTAGAACTTTCCGATTCGACTTCGGGCTTCGACCTGCTCTGGGTAGCGGGCTTGTATGCCGGCCTTGGTCAGCCGGTCGAGCACACCGAACTCGCGCTCGCGCAGCCGTTCGTCGAGGACCAATGGCAGGTCGAGCCCCGCCGCGGTGAGCGCAATGGATGCGGTGTCCGCCGCACGAACGTAGGGCGAGGTCAACACGACCGAAGGCGCGCGACGACCGAGCGATGCCACCCACAAGCCGAGGGCGTGCGACTGGCGCTCGCCGAGTGCGGAAAGCGGCACATCCATGTCGCGCTGCGCGATGTCGATCAATGGATGACCGTTGGCCTCGGCGAGATTGCGTGCGACATTGCCCGCGCTCTCGCCGTGTCGAACGATGAGTAGCGATGCCGGCCACCGGTCATTTTGTCGCACGGCGCCCTACTACCCTCGGGCCGGCCGTCTCAAAACTCGGCATCGGCCTCGGTCGAGCCCAGCGCCAAATGGCCGCCGAGGTGCGCCGACACCGTGAGCAGTGCCGCGCCGATGAACGACGATGCAATAGCCGCCTTTCGGCCGGGGCCGCGGCGAGCAAAATATGACACGACGTAGGCAGCCAACCCGCCGATGTTGAGCGCGGCGTGGGTTACGGCGATGCGGCGGTCATCGTGGCCGAGCTCTTTCGCGTCGGCGAAACCGGCGATGGCAGTGGGAACGGCGGAGAGGTTGCCCCACCCGATCAGCCGGCGCGCCGCGGGCGCCGCTCGGTGACCGCCCGCGATGTCGAGCATGAACGCGGACGTCCAGAATCCGATCGGGAGATCGGTGAGTGCCGGGTGCACGGGATGGCCGAGCCACTTGCCCTGCGCGAGCGCTAGGAACTTTGGGGAATGCAGCGCCCGATTTGCTCGCGCGGCCATCCACGACGCCGCCGGATCGAGCCAACTTTGGCGCGCGACGGCGTTGGGCAATCGAGCGAGGAGCGGGTCGGTCATCTGTCCGCTTCTTCGGGTTGCGCTCGCACTGTCGGCGGCGCGGCGCGGTCATGCACGGGATGACCCGGCACGAGGTCAGTGAGATCGGACAGGTGCAGCGCGGCGAAGTTCTCTCCGGTCGATACGTCGATCGGTTCGAATATCACACATGCGTGGTCGCTCTCGTCTTCGAGCAAGGTGACGCGGCGACCGACGATGAAGAACGGGCAGCGGTCGAGCAGGGGAACGCCGCTCTCGTGCACAGTGGTGTCGCACAGCGCGAACTTGTCGACCTGGTCCCCGCTGAGCTCACCGAAGAGGCTCGCGAGGTCATGATCCGCGCTGGTCAGGAAGTGGATCGCGAGGTGCGGCGAATGGAGTATTGCTCGATGCGTGTGGTTGGCCTTCGATATCCACACGCAGTAGCGGGACGGATCGATGCTGTTCTGTGCGTGAAAGCCGATGAGGCAACCGGCGCGTTCGTCGCCGACCGCGGTCGTCACGATCGCCATCGGGGGGTCCAGGGCAGCCATCAATGCGTCGAAACCGTCGCTGCCCATCAGAGAGTCTCGAGATGACGCTCGATCTGCGCGAGCTCGACGTGTTCCAGTACTCGTTCATTCGGATTGCGGCCGGACAGGTGGTAGAGGTCCCTGTCCTTGGTCACCACGAAGCCACAATCCCTGGCCCAATTGGTGACTCCCTTTTCTCGCCACGTCATTGTCTTGAGTTCATTGGTCATCGTTTGTCCACCTCGTCGTGTGCCTGACATGCGATCGAGGCTGCGCAGTCGCCGCCTCGTCGGGACAGCAGCGACGAGACACCGTTCGCCCAGCTGTCGAGTAGGTGCCGGGCAAATGTGGCCTCTACTTGCAACACCGCGCGCGCACCGAAGATGACATCCGAGCCAAGTCCTGGTTCGGACTCGACGAGTCCGCCCACGAGGTCGTGCAGCGCGATGACCTGGTGCTGCTCATCGGCGAGCACATGCACGTCATAGAAGCGGCGGGCGTCTGAATCCACATTCATCCGGTCGAGCGCGTTCGAGTACCGCTGCATCGGAGTCACCGATGTCATCTCGAAGACCGCGAGGTGGCCGACGAGTGCGCCCCTGAGCCGGCGATGCAACCCGAACATGGAAACAAGGTTGACCGTAGCCAGCGTGGACCCGGGGAGCTGTTCTACGTACGACCCGTACGACGCGTCGAGATCCAGTGCCGCGAGCGTGTCGGCGAAGAGGGCACTGTGCATCGCGTCCTGCACGCCGAGCCCGTACTCGTCGAACTGTATTGCGACCATTGCCGCTTTGGCCCGCCCCTCCAGCCGCGGAAGTGCCCACGTGTGGGGATCGGCTTCCTTCAATTGGTATGCCGACCGATGGACGGCAAATTCGCGCATGTCGTCGATCGTGCCTTCGTTCGCCATGTAAGAGGACAACGACGGACCGCCGCTCGACTCGACGAGATCTCGCAGCGATCGGACGATGTCGTCGGCATCGTGATCGCCTCGGGCTGTCAACCGGAGCGCGTGCTCGAAACAGCGCTCGAGATCTCCCCGCGCGCGAAGGACATTGGGTTCCCACTCGAGGCCATCATCGAGGCCTTCGAAGGACCGGTAGTGCAGTTCGTAGAGCACATACAGCGCGAGATGGAAGTCGTCGCCGGTCAAGGCGTCGGTCAGTTGCACCTCATCGAGCCACCCGACCGGCGGCACATTGGTCGGGGCCTGCAGCAGGTCGATGACGCATCGAGAAATGGGGCCTCGTGAGCGAGGTAACGTCGGCTGCGCTCGCTCAGTAGTGGGGGAGTATTCACAGATCTGCATGTCAGCCTCGGTACCCGATGAGGACGCGGGTGAACCACAGGTTTGCCAGCCGACGCGAAGGGCATCGATGCGCTCTGTCCCGAAGGAGACACGGTGAATGGCCTGCGAGCCACGTATCGCGTACAGCTGACGCCGAGCTTCGGTTTCGCGGAGCTGGAGAAGATTGCGCCCTATCTCTCGCAACTCGGCGTGTCCCACGTCTATCTCTCGCCCATTCTCCAAGCCGCGCCGGGCAGCACGCACGGGTATGACGTGGTCGACCACCAGCGACTCAGCGAAGAGCTCGGCGGCATCGACGCGTATCGGCGAATGTCGCACGTGTTGGCCGAGCACGGTTTGGGGCAGGTGCTCGACATCGTGCCGAATCACATGGCCATCGGGTCGGAGCGCAACCGATGGTGGTGGGATGTGCTCGAGAATGGCCCGTCGAGTTTGTACGCGGATGCGTTCGACGTCGATTGGGATCCGTCCGAAGAGTCACTGCACAACCGAGTACTCGTACCGATCCTCGCGCAGAGCTATGGGGAGACACTCATGCGCGGTGGCATCCGCCTCGAACGAGTCGACGCCGACTTCGTTGTGGTCTACGAGGACACGCATCTGCCGGTGGCGCCAAAGACGCTCGACGCACTCATGCTCAGTGCCGCCAGAACGTCGGGCCACGCCACTCTGCACTTTCTGGCGGACTCGTACGCGGCGCTGCCACCGGCCTCGCGCACCGACATGGCGGCACGCCTTCGCCGCCACCGGCACAAGACAGAATTGCGCCACATCTTTGCGGCAGCCCTCGACCAGCCGGACGTAGCTGGCGCGATCGATGGGGCGGTCGAGGCTCACCGCGACGCCGATGCCCTCGACGCCCTACTCCAGCGACAGAACTATCGGCTCGCGTATTGGCGCCTTGCCCAAAGCGAGCTCGACTACCGCCGCTTCTTCGACGTGACGACGCTCGTGGGCCTTCGCCTCGATCGCCCGTGGGTGTTCGAACAAACCCATGGCCTGCTGCTCGAAATAGTCGCAGAGGGTGCGGTCGACGGGTTGCGGGTAGATCATCCCGACGGTCTGCGCGACCCCGCTTCCTACTTGCGTGAACTGTCCACCCGTACGCCAGGCTGTTGGATCGTCGTCGAGAAGATTCTCGCTCGCGGCGAACAACTCCCTCCGTGGCCCGTCGCCGGAACGACCGGTTACGACTCTCTCGGCCAGATCCAAGGTGTTCTGACCGCGGCATCTGGCGTGCCGGCGTTGACCGACTCGTACCGCGAGCTGACCGGAACAGACGCCACTTTCGACGCGGTCGCGCTGACGTGCACCCGCGACGCCATCGTTGATCTGCTGCGGCCCGATCTCGAACGGCTCGTGAATCAGTTCCGGGTGGTGTGCGATCGCAATCGCATGTGGCGCGACTTCGCCCGTGCGCAACTTCGACGGTGCATCGTCGAGACCCTCGTCGCCATGCCGGTGTATCGCACATACGGCGCACCCGGCTCCGCGCTGAGTCCGGCCGATCGCACCATTCTGGAGGACGCCATCGATGCTGCCCGCACGCGCTGCGAGCCGAGTGATGGGCCAGTGTTGGATGCTCTGTTCGTGATCTTGTGCCGCGAAGAAGTCCATCCTGATGCCGAAGAACTCGCCGCTCGCCTTCAACAGTTGTCCGGTGCGGTCAGAGCGAAGGGGATCGAGGACACGGCCTTCTACCGCTACCACCGATTGGTGGCGGCGAACGAGGTCGGCGCGGACCCCGACATCGTTGCGATCGAGCCGGTCGATTTTCATGCGCACAACGCGGTGACCGCAGAGCGGTGGCCCCGGACGATGGTCGCCACGTCGACCCACGACACGAAGCGATCCGAAGACGTCCGAGCGCGCCTGCTGGTGCTGTCCGAGTTGCCCGGCGAATGGGCGGCAATCGTTCGCGGTTGGATGGTCGCCAACCGCGACCACAAGGTCGACGGATTACCCGACCACAACACCGAATACCTCTTGTACCAAACCATGGTCGGTGCGCATCCGATCTCGGCCGAGCGCCTCGGCGAGTTCATGGTGAAAGCCGTACGCGAGGCAAAGGTTCATACCTCGTGGCTGAGAGTCGACGCGCCGTATGAGCAGGCCCTGCTTTCGTTCATCGACCAACTGTGTAACGACCGTCCCTTCAGCGAGTCGCTGCATCGTTTCGTCGATCGCCTAGAGCCACACGCGATTGCAAACAGCCTGGCGCAGGTCGTGCTCAAAATGTGCCTGCCCGGAGTGCCCGACTTCTACCAGGGCAACGAGGTGCGGACATTCGCGGTTGCCGACCCCGACAATCGCCGTCCGGTCGACTACGACGTGATGCGCGAGCGGTTCGCCGCCATCGCAGATGACGGTGTGACGAGTACAGAGCCGCCGTGGCGTTCGCCGGGCCTGGCCAAGCTGTGGGTGACGCGGCAAGGTCTGCAGCTGCGGGCCCACCAACCGCAAGCATTTGCCGGTGACGCCGCGACCTATCAAGCGATCTTGGCTACGGGACCGCGCGCGGACAATGTGCTCGGCGTCTTGCGCGGCGGTCGAGTGGCGGCGCTCGTTACCCGGTTCAGCACGCAGGTCATAGACGGATGGGGCGACACCGAAGTGCTGCTGCCTCACGGCTCGTGGCGCGACGTACTGACCTCGCGGTTGCACGGCGAGCGACCGCGCGCCGGTGATGTCTTCGCGGGACTGCCGGTCGCGTTGCTCGCACGCGAGGCAGCGCGATGATGTCACTTTGGGCGCCGCGCGCCGACTCGGTCGCGATCGAATACGACGCAAAGCCCACGCGTTCGATGGTCCGTGACGATGCGGGCTGGTGGCACACAGAGGTGTTGCCTATGGGCCGCTACCGCTTCGTCGTCGATGGGTTTGCCATGGCTGATCCGCGCTCGCCGTGGCAGCCGGAGGGCGTCGACGGATGGTCCCAGTTGGTCGATCACGGGTCCTTCCAATGGCACGACCAGACGTGGCAGGGGCGATCACTCGACGAGTCGGTGATCTACGAACTGCACGTCGGCACCTTCACCACAGCGGGAACCTTCGATGCCGCTATCGACCATCTCGACGATCTCGTGGCGTTGGGCATCGATGCCGTCGAGGTCATGCCCGTGGCGGAATTCTCCGGTGACCACGGCTGGGGCTATGACGGCGTATTGCTCTACGCCCCCCATCACGCGTATGGCGGCCCCAACGGCCTCAAACGCTTCGTCGACGCCTGCCATGCCCGAGAGCTGTCGGTCGTGCTCGATGTCGTCTACAACCATCTCGGACCACACGGCAACCATCTCGATCGTTGCGGTCCCTATTTCACCGACGAGTATCGGACGAATTGGGGCGCCGCCGTCAACCTCGACGGTGCAGGTAGTGATGTCGTGCGCGAGTTCTTCTGCCAAAACGCAGTGATGTGGGTGCGCGACTACCACATCGATGGGTTACGGGTCGACGCGGTGCATGCGTTCGCGGACCGATCTGCCATTCCGTTCCTCGAACAACTGACCGAAACGGTCCACCGTTGTGGCGTCGACTTCGGTCGCTCGATCTGGATGATTGCCGAGAGCGATCTGAACGATCCGCGGGTCGTACGCGCCAGCGAAGACTGCGGTCTCGGTTTCGACGCGGCGTGGAGCGATGACTTCCATCACGCGCTCCACGCGGTCGTCACCGGTGAGCGAACGGGCTACTACGCCGACTTCGGAACGCTCGAGCAGCTTGCGGTGGCACTGCGACAGTCGTTCGTGTACGACGGGTGCTACTCGAACTATCGCCAGCGGACGCACGGCCGGTCGCCATTGGGCATTGCACCACAACGCTTTCTGGCCTACTCACAGACTCACGATCAGGTGGGCAACCGGGCACTCGGTGAACGCATGGGTGCCCTCGTGTCGACGCGACTCCTCGAGATCTCGGCCGCCGTCGTCTTGTTGAGTCCCTTCGTGCCGATGTTGTTCCAAGGTGAAGAGTGGGGTGCGTCGTCGCCGTTCCTCTACTTCACTGACCACGTCGATGCGGCGTTGGGCGCCGCAGTGCGACAGGGGCGGCGCGATGAGTTCGCGTCGTTCGGATGGGACCCCGAACGCATTCCCGACCCCCAAGATCCCAGGTCGTTCCTGCGGTCCAAGCTCGACTGGGACGAGAGAATCACGCTGCCCCACGCCGACCTTTTGTCGTGGTATCGGCGGCTCGTCGAGCTGCGCTCGACCTACGTGAAAGACGATGGCTTGGTAGTACGCGAGTTGCACATCGACGAGGTCGCACGATGTCTTGTCGTGCAGACGTCACGATTGCGATGGATCGCGAATTTCTCGACCGAGGCGCACGTCGTCTCTACGCCCGTCGCGGTCAGCGGCCTGATCCTTGCGAACGATGCGGCGGTCAGTGTCGAGCAGCGTCAGGCCCATATGCCACCGCAGAGTCTTGCAATCTTCCGCTTGTCGTGAAGGGGATTCAGGCATCGAGTGCGCGGTCAGCGCGTTCTCGGGCGCGCGTCGCGTCGACGCCGGCCTTGTCGGCGGAGCGCCGGGCGCTCCGCGCCTCGCGTTCCGCGTCTCGTATACGATCCTGCAGCTGCGCTGCCTCGTCGCGCAGTTGGTCGACCACGAGTTGGGCGTCGTCCGCGGCTGACGCGAGATCCGCCGCCTCTGCCGCCCGTTGTTCGGCTTCGGCCCGTAGCGCAGCGATGCGCGCTGCCGCCTCTCGCTCTTGCTCGTGATCGTCGTTAGGCGATGGTGCCGGAGTCTCGACGAGGCGCAAGCGCTTCTTCGGCGGCGCGGTAGCAAGAGATCCTTCGTCGAACTCGAGGCCGCCAAAGCCGAACCCGGACGCGACCGCGTCGCTCTCGAGGATCCCCTGACGTAGTCGTTGCGCGAGCGAGTCATCGAGCGCCGCCGCGCGCACGGTGTTGTTGATGCGCTGCGCTGCCGCATCGGTGTCGCGTTGGCCGAGTGGTTCGAGGTGGTGGCGCGCCGCGGCAACTACCGCGTCGGCGGCGCGGCGCTCGGCCGCCTGAGCAGGTCGCACGTCGACCGCATTGCCTTGAATCGCGCGCTGCATCGCGTCTCGCAGGCGTGCCCCTTCGTCGAGGAGCGCTTCGATCAACTGCGGCGTCTCGCGAGCGACTTGGTTGAGCGCCGCAGCGGTGACCGGAGGACGGCGCAGCTTGGTGGCATCCTCCGCGTCGTCGCGGCGGCCCTCTTTGCGCAACCGGCGAGCAAGATCGTTGCGCACGCGCACGAAGTCGGCGGGACGCGCGGCGTACAGCTCGTGTAGCTCGTCGTCGTGCAACGCCATACGAGGGCGAGGGTATCCGAACGATTACTTGCACGCGTTGACGGGTACTGCGCCCCCATGACAACCAAACGAAGCATCCGTACAAGATGGCTCGCGGTCGCGATGGGCAGCGCATTGTTGCTCAATGCCTGTGGCGACGATTCATCCGCCCAAGACAAAGCCCGTGACGCGGCGAGCGAACTCGACAGCGCGGTCGACGCGGGCATCGCTCGCGGACAAGCGGAGATCTTCCGTCAGCGCGCCAAGGATCTCGTCCGCCAGGGCGAGGCGCTCGACTCGATGAGCGTGCTCCAGGAGGCCGCCCGTGATCTTCCCCGCAACCCCACGGTGACGGGGCTCGCCGACAGCAATAGCGACGGACGAGACGACGACGGCAAGGTCCAGATCGCCGTCGATGACTCCTATTCATGCATCGTTGTATCGGGCACCGACGTCAACGTCAGCGGCTCTCGTTGTTGACCCGTGACCGGCGACATTTTCCGGCCGCCACGTTTGGAGGGCGGCGGCCACGGATAAAGCGTCGGCGCCCTTATCCCATGGGCCAGTGAACCCACCTACAGAGAAGGCCCTGCCAACGCTGGACGAGGCAGGGCTTTCTTCGTGGATGGACGCGTGTGTCGGCGGATGGACCACCGGCTCGGGTCAGCCGGAGCTGCGCAGTGCTCGGGCGCGGTTGACGACCTTGGCCGCAGCAGCGTGCTCGGTCAGCGCGCCGGCGTGTGACATGCCGCCCGCAGAGTCTTCGAGGTGCGCCCGCACGAACCATTGCTGCAATTCCAACGCGGCCGCTTGATCCACGAGTACACCCTGCGACACGGGGTCGAGGCCCTCGAGTATCCGTATGCGGTCGCGATGGTCCGATATCAGGTTCGTGTACACCAGATCGAGGGCGGCGAGATGGGCTTGTGCAGTAGCACGGTTGATCGAATAGTCGTCCCACTTGCGGTGGGTCGCGAGGTAGCCGGCAAGTCCATTCGGGCTACCACCGAGTGTGGCGATGCGCTCGGCAACGCCGTCGACCATCGCCCTCACCTGCTCGACGTGGGGATCGAGCATTTGGTGCACGGCGATGAAGTTGGGCCCGACGACATTCCAGTGGACGTGCTTCAAGGTCAGCGCGAGATCGTTCAACGCAACGAGCGAGTCGTCGAGCAGATCGATCACGCTGTCGGCGGCGTCCATGTCGAGGCCGGGTACGGTGAACGCGGCGCGGCGGTCGCTACTCACCCCGTCGCCGTGGGCTTGTCGCGGTGTCTGCAGTTCGGGCATGAGAGCCTCCCGTATCGACGGTTCCGTGGGGCGTCCGGTACCCACGACCGCGCCCGGATAGACATCGATTTTTCCCCCCGTGTTTGAAGTTCGGCCCAAGCGGTTACCGATGCGGCGGGCGGAGGCCCAAGGCACACGGTGGAGTCCCACCCCCTCCCGCATCGTTCCCCGGGTGGGGCTCCGCTGTGTCGTACTAAGTTGCGCGAGATGTCCGTTCCGCCAGATCACTTCGGGTTCACCAAGCTCCTCGTTGCCGACCTCGACACGAGCGCCGCGTTCTATCGCTCCGTCTTCGGATTGCAGGAGACCGGCCGCATCGAATCAGAGATTGCCGGGCGCGCCATCGAGGAAATCCTCTTCAGCCCCACAGGCGTTGGTGCGGCCACGTTCGTGTTGTTGCGATATCTCGACGCGACCCGGGCGTCCGACAGCGAAGTCATTCTCGGCTTCATCACCTCGGACATCGACGCGCTGATGCAGCGTGCTCTCGCCGCCGGCGGGTCGATCCGCCGTGACGCGCAGGACTACTCCGACCTACGGGTGAAGGTGGCCTTCATCGCCGACAACGAGGGCCATCTCCTCGAGGTCGTCCAGCAGTTCGCGTAGGCCTCGCGCGCTCAGCATGGCGCATTCGTTGGCGTGTTGGTGATACACACCGCGTCGATCAAACCCACCTCGTTCGTGGTGTCATCGACTTCGACCGCGCCCAATACCTCGGTTTTCGGGGGCGAAGTCGCACAACTCGTGCTTGCGCAAGCCAGCGCGACCGCGACGACGAGCATCGCCGGCCGCGCCCAAGACGCCGGTTCGGAACGGGGGGTAAAGCGGTGAGGTCGCATCGCGCTCCTCTTGTGGGCCAGGAGGTGGCGGCAAGCTCGTACGGGGCGACAATCGTCCGGATCGTCCTGTCCCAACAAGCGTCCCTCGGGATCCCCAGAGATATCGGCGCACCGGTGAGCAAACTGAAGCGCGAATTTTCGTCGGCCCGGAATTGTTGACGACGCCGATCGTCAGGGCGTGGGCGCGAACCGAATGATGCGGTCATCATCGGGGGTCGGCGTGCCGCGGCCGTCGCGGTTGCTGGTGGCGACCCAGAGCGCTCCGTCGGGGGCCGTGACGACGGTGCGCAGCCGCCCGAACTGACCCTCCAGCAGTGCTTGGGGAGTGCTCAAACCAGTGGGCGTGACCGTCATCTTCCATAGGCGGGCGCCAGCGAGCGCGGCGACATACAGCGAGTCGCCGGAGATTGCGGCGCCACTCGGCGACGCGACGTTTGTCGACCACGTCACGAGTGGATTCACGAACGCAGGGTTGTTGCCCGTGCCTTCGACGGTCGGCCACCCGTAGTTCTTGCCCGGTTCGATCAGATTGACTTCGTCGAACGCGTTTCCGCCGAATTCGGACGCGAAGAGGCGACCGCGGGCGTCCCATGCGAGGCCTTGCACATTGCGGTGCCCGAGCGACCATACGGGGCTGCCCGGAAACGGATTGCCGTCGGCGGGGGAGCCGTCCGCTTTGATGCGCAGGATCTTGCCGTTGATGTTCGCGAGATCTTGTGCGCGCGCGCCCGCAGCGGCGTCACCGGTGGTGACATAGAGCAGGCCGTCAGGGCCGAACGCGAGGCGCCCGCCGTTGTGGACGCCGGCGGCGGCAATACCGGAGAGGATCACCTGGGGCGGCGCACCGAGACGAAACCGGGCAACTCGATTGTCGGTGGTGGTCGTGAAGTAGGCGTAGACCAGGCCGTCCTGCGCGTAGGTCGGCGATGTCGCGAGACCGAGGAGGCCGCCCTCACCGTTCGGGCTGACGTCGGCCACGGTCATCACCGGCTGCGGCGCCGTACCGGCGCGCAACTGAACGATGCGCCCGGACATGCGCTCGGCGACGAGCGCGGTTCCGTCGGGCAGAAATGCGATCCCCCACGGAACCGATAGGCCGGTGGCGATCACTTCGGGCTTGGTGAAGTCGTAGTTGCGTCCGGCCGGCGCGGTCGTGGGCGGGGTCGTCGCAGGAGTCGTCGTCGCGGGGATCGTCGTCGCGGCGCCCGTCGTTGTCGCGACCGGAACTGTGTTGGCGCGGTTGGTCGCGCTCGATGCCGAACCGCCGTCGTCGCCGCAGGACGTGACCAGCACCGCCAATGCGATGCCTGCGACCACGCGGCGACGCACCGTCACGAGTGCGCCAACAAGGGGAGCGAGTGCGCCGCGCGCGCGGCCGAATCTGCCGCGCGTGCGGCCGAATCCGACACCCGCGCCGAGGTGTGTTCGAGCGCACGATGGGCGCGCCAGCTCACCGATGGCCGTCCGTCCGTGTCGTTTGCCGCAAGGATGAGCCCGCCGAGGATCGACAGGTTCTTCAAGAACTGGATGCGCTGTGCCGACCGCGCTGCAGGGTCGGGCTCCTGCCAGAACGGATGACCCGCCAGCGTGGTGGGCACGAGCGATGCGGCGAGGCTGGCGGCCATCGGACGGGGGAGGACCCCCATCGCCATGAGGATGCCGGCGCCGATCTGCACGCCGCCGTTCAGTCGCACGAGCATCTTGGTGTCGTCGGGCAGCCCGAGCCACTGCGTCACTTTGCTCGTGACGGCGTCGGCCTTCTTCAACTTCGCGTCGGGATGCAGGAGGGCGTCGAGCCCTCCGGCGACGAACATACTGGCGAGCAACGGACGGGCAAGGCGATGGGTGAGCATTGCGCACCCATACCCAGGGGTGAGCATCGGCAATCCTCGAACGCGGCGCCGACGGCCACCGCTGGCGCCCGAGTCATAGTTGTGACAATGTTTCGCGGATCGGGGCTCATTGGGGGGCGCAAATCCCAAAGTCTTTGCCGCGCGATTGTTCCAAACTGCCGGCGTGACGCCCTCGGATAGCGGTGCCGTCCTCGGCCTGCAATAGCCGAGCGTCTCTGCAACCTCTGAGCGTCACAAGCGCTTTGCGGCAACGTGCTCGCGGATGGCACAGGCGATGCCGTTGATCAACAGACGTCGCACGACGGTGTCGTCGGCCGTGGTCGAAATACTCGACGCGATCAATTGACCAGTGAGATAGCCGCGCGTGACGAGGAAGGCATAGCGCATGATCTCATCGTCGTCGGCGGCTGCGTCGCCGAGCGCTTGTGCGAAGAGCGATTGCCACACGCGCGTCAGTTCCTGCCCGTGGATCGCCACCGCTTTGCGCGCGGCTTCGCTGGTGCGGGGGTCGTGACTGAGATCGAGGAGGATTTGGAGGTGGGCGAGTTGCGCCGGTCGCCCGTAGTGCGACGACAGCACCTCCAACACCGATTCGAGCCGCTGTTCGAGTGTGTCGCCGGTGATCTGCGCCGAGCCGACCTCGTTTTGCAGGTCGTGCCAGCGGCTGTTGAGCACCTCGAGGAGCAATCCCTCGCGATTGCCAAACTGGTATTGCAGCGCGCCCCACGTCACGCCCGAACGCTTGGCAATGTCGTTGGTGCTGGTTTGGTAGTACCCGGCTTCGAGGATGCATTCGACCGCCGACTCGACGACGCGAGCGCGCGTTACGTCGCCGTCGGAACGTCGTTGCCGGCCCTTACGA
>JBDTLT010000062.1:0-24844 GCA_039934635.1 Acidimicrobiales bacterium | reverse complement strand
GTCGATGGCCTCGAGGATCTTGACGTAGCCGGTGCAGCGACACAGGTGCGCGCCGAGATGGCGCGCCATGTCGTGCGGGGCGAGGTCGGCGCCCTTCTTGTCGATCTGCGCCTTGGCGCGGATCACGATGCCGGGGATGCAGAAGCCGCACTGCAGACCGCCCACCGCCGCGAACGCGCTGGAGAACGAATCGCGCTCTTCCGCGGAGACACCTTCGAGGGTCACGATCGATTTGCCCGCGGCGCGCGTGAGCGGCAATTGGCACGCCACGACGGCCTTGCCGTCGAGTAGCACGGTGCAACATCCGCATTGACCCGATGGCGAGCAGCCATCTTTCGGTGACGTGATGTCGAGCTCTTCGCGAAGAGCCGCCAACAAGTGCGGGTGGTCGGCGCGTACTCGCGCCTCTTGTCCGTTGACCGTGAAGGTCACCCGGGTGTCGTTCACAGTGTCACTCATCGACGACCTCCGGTGGCGGGACGACGCCGCGCTGTGAAGTGATTATTGCGTAATGCTCGATCTCGCGGTAGCGCGCAAAGTCGAAGAGTGTCCCTTTGTAGCGCTCACACCAGTCGAGATCGCACGACGCAGTGATCACTTCGTCAGCGGTGGTGAGCGTTTGCGCAACGATCTGACCCGACGGCGCGACGATCATCGATTGCGCGAGCGACGCGACACCTTCTTCGACGCCGCCCTTGGCCACGCCGACGACCCACGTGCCGTTCTGATACGCGCCCGATTGCAGCACCAGCGCATTGTGAAATCCTTGTAAAATGTCCTGCGAAGGGTCGGGCGCGTAGTGGATAGGTGTGTTGTAGCCACACAAGATCAATTCGACACCTTGTAGCCCCATCACACGGTACGTCTCGGGCCAGCGCCGGTCGTTGCAGATCATCATCCCGGCGATGCCACCGAAGGCCCTCCACGCGCCAAACCCGTCCGGCCCTGGTTCGAAGTAGTAGCGCTCGAGATGTTGAAAGGGCCGCCACGGCTCGTGCTTTTCGTGTCCGGGGATGTGGACTTTGCGGTACTTGGCGACGATGCGGCCGTCGCGCTCCACGAGGATGGCCGTGTTGTAGCGATGGCCTTGCGCCGTCAGCTCCGCGTAACCGAGGCAGAATCCCACGCCGAGACGGGCCGCTTCGTCGAACAGCGGCTGCGTGTGCGCCGACGGCATCTCGGTTTCGTAGAAGTGGTCGGCATCGCGCAGATCGTCGACCCACCAACGGGGGAAGAAGGTGGTGAGCGCCAACTCGGGGAACACCACGAGCTGCGCGCCGCGTTGGTGAGCAGTGCGCAACAGGGTGATGAGTCGCTCGACGACATCGTGGCGCGAGTGATCGCGCTGGATAGGGCCCATCTGCGCCGCGGCGACCTCGATGACTCGGGACATGTCAGGGCTCCTCGGCCAGCTGCAGCAGCACGTCGAACAACACGTTGACCCCGGCCGCGAGATCGGCGGGATCGGTGTGTTCGGCCACGTTGTGCGACAGCCCGTCGTGCGATGGCACGAAGATCATCGCGGCGGGGCACAGGCGCGCCAACATCTGGGCGTCGTGTCCCGCGCCCGACGGGAGCCGTCGCACCTTGTAGCCGAAAGCCCGCGCACTCGTCTCGACGAGATCGACCAGCCGGCTCTCGAAGCGCACGGGCTCGAACCGGGCCAATTGACGCGATTCGACAGTGATTCCCTCGGCGCGGGCGGCGCGCTCGACGAACTCAGCCAAGTCGCGTTCTGCTTCGCGCAGCACGTCGTCGTCGGTGTTGCGCAAGTCGACGGTCATCTTTGCGCGCGCCGCGACTACGTTGACGAGATTCGGATGCAGCTCGATGGCACCGACGGTGCCCACTTGGACACCGCCGATCCGCGACACCATCTCGCGCACATACGTTGCGACGCGCGCGGCCACGTAGCCGGCGTCGTGCCGCATCGTCATTGGTGTCGTACCGGCGTGATTGGATTGGCCGACGAAGGTGAGCTCTTGCCACGAGATGCCTTGCACCCCGGTGACCGCGCCGATCGTGAAGCCCTCTGCCTCGAGAACGGGGCCTTGCTCGACGTGTAGCTCGATGTAGGCATGGGGCACGATCATCGGGCAGGGCAGCGAACCGGCGTAGCCGATGCGATCGAGCTCGGCCCCCAACATCGTGCCGTCGTTGCCTATGACATCACGCGCGGTCTCGACGGTCATGCCGCCGACGAAGACGAGCGATCCGAGCATGTCGGGCGCGTAGCGCGCGCCCTCTTCGTCGGTGAAGAACGCGACGGCGATCGGACGGCGCGGCCGAACGCCGCGCTCGATCATGCTCTCGATCACTTCGAGGCCGGCAAGCACACCGAAGGCGCCGTCGTAACGACCGCCCGTCTTGACGGTGTCGATGTGACTGCCGCACAACACCGGCTGCGTGTTCGGTTCTCGTCCGGCCCACACACCCGCGACATTGCCGATGGCGTCGATGCGTATCTCGAGACCGAGATCGCGCATCCACGATACGACGAGATCGCGGCCGGCTCTATCCGTGTCGCTGAGAGCGAGCCGCGCTACGCCCGTGGTGTCGGGGATCGCGCCGACGGTGCCGAGTTCGCGGAGGCGCCCCAGGACCCGCTCGACATCGATGCGGGTGGACGTATCCGTCGTTCGTCCATCCTGTGCCGCCATGCCAAGACAGGCTAATGGGAGTCCACCTCCGGCAGGTGCACGACTTGCGCTGTTAGCGTCACGGGCCGTGATCTTCGCAATCAACCGCCCTGCGCTATGACCGTGGCGACACGACTTTGGTGACGTTGCTCGTTCTCGGGTTCGTGTTGGCCTTGCTCCCCGCGGTCGTCGTGTGGGGGTGGGCATCCCGCGCCAGGAATACGGCTAATGCCCGCGCCGGACTCTTGGCCGCCACGGAGTGGTTGAACGATGAATCCCAGCGCGCGATGCGCGCCCAGTTGTGGGACATGCACCGGTTGGGAACCAACGTTCCCTCCAATGACATGTACGGGCCGACGGCCGACAAGGTGGGTCGTGTCTTCCAGACGATCGGGTATTACGTGAAGCACCGATTCGTTCCCGGTGACGTGGTCATCTACAACTGGGGCCAAGAGATCCTCAGCACCTGGGATGCGTGCAGGCCGTGGGCCGAATATCGACGCGAGGACGAAGAGGACCCGAGTGTTTGGGCCGACTTCGAATGGTTGGCCAAAGAGTCCCTGATCAAGTACCAGCCGTCCACCGGTGACGCCAATGCCTGATCTACCGTCGATCTGTCCCGTCACGAAAAGCAACGCGCCGTTCATCGTCTCGCCGAGCACGGCGCAGTCGTCTTACGTAAGTCTGTTGACGATGTCGTCGATGCGATGGAATCCGGCCGGATGAGTGTCACCGTTGCCCGTTCTCTCGACGAGGCCCTCGAGACCCTTGCCCGCGTGCCACAGTCGATGGTGCTCGCGGGCGGGACCGATGCCATGGTCGAGATCAACTTCGGTCATCGCCGGCCGCAGCATGTGGTCGCCGTCGATCGAATTCCCGAGCTCAACGAATGGCGGAGCGACGGTTCGACGTTGCGCATCGGTGCCGGCGTGACCTACGCCGCGCTCGAGGCAGCACCGTTCGAGAGGTTGGTAACGGCGCTCGCGCACGCCGCCCGCACGGTCGGCTCGCCGCAGATTCGCAACGCCGGCACGCTCGGCGGCAACGTGGCCATGGCGTCGCCGGCGGGTGACACCTTGCCGGTGCTGGCCGCGCTCGACGCGTCGATCGAACTGCACCGAGTGGGCGAGGTTCGCGTCGTCCCGTGGCACGAGTTCTTCGTCGGTCCCAAGAAGACGACGCGTCGCGATGATGAACTCGTGGTCGCGATCCTCGTGCCGGTGCGACGCGGGCCGCAGGCCTTCTTGAAGGTGGGCACCCGCAACGCCATGGTCATCGCGGTCGCGTCGGTGTGTCTCGTCATCGATCTCGACGAACGCACCGTGCGCTGCGGGCTCGGTGCGGTCGGTCCGGTGCCACTACGCGCTCCGGCGGCCGAGGCGTGGGTGGCCGACCAACTCGTCTGGACCGACGACCACGTGCGACCGCGCGATCCGGCACTCTCCCGTGAATTCGGTCGCCGCGTCGGCGAAGCCGCGCGACCGATCGACGATCATCGGGGTACCGCCGCGTTTCGTCGCCACGCGATCTCGGTGTGCGCGGCGCGTGCGCTCGGTCGCGCCTTCGATGGCGGCCTTCAGGGCGGGAAGCCATGATCGACGACGAAGAAGTCTCGTACCGGTTGCGGGTCAACGGTGCCGATCACGACGTGCCGGGCGCCTGGCTGGGCGAGAGCCTGCTGTATGTGCTGCGCGAGCGGCTCGGTATGCCCGGGTCCAAGAACGCGTGCGAACAAGGTGAATGTGGTTCGTGCTCGGTGCTCGTCGATGGTCGTTTGGTTTGTGCCTGCCTCGTGCTCGGCGCGGCCGCAGTCGATCGCTCGATCGTGACGGTCGAGGGGCTCACCGACGAGTCGGACGCACTGTCGCTCGTGCAGCGAGCATTCGTCGATGCCGGCGCGGTGCAATGCGGGTTCTGCACCCCCGGGTTGGTGATGACCGTGCACGATCTGCTCGAACGACCGAAGGCCGCGAGCGAATTCGAGTTGCGCGAGGCGATCTCCGGCAACCTGTGTCGTTGTACGGGCTACGGGCGCATCATGGACGCCATCGAGCGAGCGTTCGCCGAAGCCGACGGACAACGACCATGACCGTGGTCGGCACGCGTCGTCGAGCACCACGGGTGGGGGAGAGTGCGCCCCGTCCCGATGGCGTGCCCAAGGTGCAGGGCCGCTTCGCGTTCGGCTCTGACCTGTGGGCCGAAGGCATGTTGTGGGGCAAGACCCTCCGCTCGCCGCATGCATCGGCGCGCATCGTGCGTCTCGACGTTGCGCCCGCGTTGCTGATACCCGGTGTTCGGTGCGTGCTCACGCACGAAGATGTGACGGGATCGCCGTACTACGGGCTCGAGCATCGTGATCAACCGGTGTTCGCGAGCGACGTCGTGCGTTACCACGGGGAGCCGGTCGCCGCGGTCGCCGCCGATCACCCCGAGACCGCACGGCGGGCGCTCGAGGCGATCATCGTCGAGTACGAGCCGCTCACGCCGCTCGTCGATGCCGAGCAGGCGCTCGATGCCGATCCGATTCATCCCGACGGCAACCTCGTGCGCCATCTGCGCATCCGGCACGGCGCGGTCGATGCGCCGTTGCCGCCCGACGCGGTGTCGGTCGAAGGCATTTACGAAATCGGCATGCAAGACCAGGCGTTCATGGGCCCCGAATGTGGGCTGGCGATACCCTCCGACGACGGCGGCGTCGAGTTGTATGTGTCGACACAGTGGTTGCACGTCGATCGCGATCAGGTCGCGGCGTGCCTCGGCCTCCCCAACGAAAAGGTGCGCCTCACGCTCGCGGGGGTTGGCGGTGCGTTCGGTGGCCGCGAGGACGTGAGCCTGCATGTGCACGTGTGTTTGTTGGCGTTGCGCACCGGGCGCCCCATCAAGATGGTCTACAGCCGCGAGGAGTCGTTCTTCGGGCATGTACACCGTCACCCGGCGCGCATGTGGTACCGCCACTCCTCGGCCCCTGACGGCACGATCTTGCGAGTCGATGCGCGCTTGATGTTCGACGGCGGTGCCTATGCCTCGTCGTCGAGCGCGGTCATCGCCAACGCGTCGTGTTTTGCCGCGGGGCCCTATCGCGTGCCTATCGCCGCGATCGACGGGTTCGCCATGCGCACCAACAATCCTCCGTGCGGTGCGATGCGTGGCTTCGGCGCGGTGCAGACCTGTTTTGCCCACGAGGCACAGATGGACAAGCTGGCGGCCGCGCTCGCCATCGATCCGGTGGCGTTGCGATTGCACAACGCGCTCGCTCCCGGCGACGTCCTCATCACCGGCCAGACCATCACCGGCACCGCGCCGGTCGCCGAACTGTTGCGCAGCCTCGCCGGCGCACCGTTGCCGTCCGATCGCTCAGCCGACGACATGCTGGCGCGGCCCGGTGGTGCCGGCCGCACCGCGGACGACGCGCACGTGCGCCGAGGCGTCGCCATCGCGATCAGTTTCAAGAACCTCTTGTTCTCCGAAGGTTTCGACGATTACTCGACGGCGCGCTGCCGTTTGGAAAATGGCTTGGTGACCGTGCACAGTGCGTGCGCGGAGGTCGGCCAAGGCTTTGTGACGCTCGCTCAGCAGATCGCGCGCGAGACGCTCGGCATCGACGAAGTCGTGCTTGCCGCGGCCGACACGACCATCGGGTCGGCCGGTAGCACTTCGGCCAGTCGGCAGACGTGGATGTCGGGCGGTGCCGTGTGGCGGGCCTGCCTCGCCGTGCGGGCACAGGTCCTCGCGGCGGTGGCCGCCGACCACGGTTGTCCCGTCGATTCACTCGAGTGGGTCGATGACCAGATCACGGTGCCCGACGGCCCTCCAGTGGCAGTGCGAACCTTCAGTGAAGGTCGAGTGTTCGAAGAAGTGGTCGAGTATCACCACGAGCCGACGAGCACGCTCGACGAAAACGGACAAGGCAACGCGCATGTGTCGTTCGCGTTCGCGGCGCACCGCGCGGTGGTCGACGTCGACGTCCAGTTGGGATTGACGCGCGTGGTCGAGATCGCGACGACGCAAGACGTGGGCCGCATCATCAACCCGCTGCAGGCACTCGGGCAGATCGAAGGCGGCATCGCGCAGGGCGTCGGTCTCGCAGTGATGGAAGAGATCGTGTTCGACAACGGTCGGCTGCGCAATCCGAGTTTCACCGACTATCTGATTCCCACTGCGCTCGACATGCCGTCGGTAACGGTCGTCGAGTTGATCGAACAGCCCGAGCCCGGTGCGCCGTTCGGTGCCAAGGGCATCGGTGAGCCGCCGACGATCTCGTCGACCGCGGCCATTGCGGCGGCAATACGCAATGCCACCGGGCTGGCGTTGACGCGCGTACCCATCCGTCCCGACGACATCGCGCTTGCGGTGGGAGGAGAACAATGAGTCGACTCGTGTTGCGGGGGGCGCGGTGGCCGGGGGACGTTGCCATCGTCGATGGGTACATCGTCGAGGTCGGTTCGATCGCGCCTGCGCCCGGTGACACCGTGATCGATTGCACCGACTGCATCGTGACCGCCGGCCTCATCAATACGCACCATCACCTCTACCAGTGGATGACGCGTGGTCGCGCCGTCGGCTGCGACCTGTTCGGTTGGTTGGTCGAGCTGTATCCGGTCTGGGGCCGGCTCGATGTCGACGACGTACGCGCGGCGGCGCTGGTGGGGCTGAGCGAACTGGCGCTGTCCGGCTGCACGACGGCCTTCGATCATCACTACCTCGTGCCCCGCGGTGACGACCGGGTATTCGACGCCATCGTCGATGCGGCGCGCCTGGTCGGTGTGCGCTTGCATCTGTCACGCGGTTCGATGGATGTGGGCGAATCGCGGGGCGGGTTGCCACCCGATCACGTGGTCGAGGACCACGACGCAATCCTGGCGTCGACCGAGCGCGTCATCACGGACTACCACGACGGTGAGCGCATCTGCGTGGTCGTCGCGCCGTGCAGCCCGTTCACGGTGAGTCGTGAGTTGATGATCGACTCGGCCGCGTTGGCCCGTCGGCACGGACTACGCCTGCACACACATCTCGCCGAAACGCTCGACGAAGAGGAGCATTGTCTCCAGCGATTCGGCGCTCGACCACTCGACTTGATGGACGATTGGGGCTGGGTCGCATCCGACGTGTGGTACGCCCATGGCGTGCACTTCGGCGACGCAGAGGTCAGTCGACTCGGTGCTAACGGGGTGGGTGTGGCGCACTGCCCGTCGTCCAACGCGCGGCTCGGCGCGGGCATGTGCCGGACGGTCGATCTCAGAGCCGCGGGTGCGCCCGTCGGCCTCGGTGTCGACGGCGCCGCGTCCAACGAGAACGGTCGGCTCTTTTCCGAGTTGCGCCAGTCGCTGTATACCGCGCGGCTCAGAGCACAGAGCGGCGGCGCGTTCATGCCGGCGGACGCTCTCGATCTCGCCACCCGAGGCGGCGCGCAGTGCCTCGGACGCGACGACATCGGCGCGATCGAGGTCGGCCGGCGAGCCGACCTCGCAGTGTGGGACGCGCGCGACCTGAGCGACTTCCGCGATGCCATCGACGGCCTTGTGCTCGGTCCTGATCGCCAGGTGCGTGATCTGTTGGTCGGCGGCGAAAGAGTCGTGCACGACGGTCAGCTGGCCGGCCTCGATCTGCGCGCGGCCAAGCAAGATCTGGCACGCCGAGCACAGCGGCTGTGGCCGTGAATTGCGTGTCATGAGCGAGCTCGTTCCCGTCATCGACATCGCCGGTTGGTTCTCCGGCGACGAGGTGGCGCGGCAACACGTGGCGCAGGCGGTCGACGACGCATGCCGGCGATCCGGCTTCTTCCAGATCGTCGGGCACGGCATCGATGAAACGTTGCGGCAAGCAGTCAAGGACGTGGCCGACGAGTTCTTCGCGCTTTCCGAGGAAGAGAAGCGGCGGTACGAACCAGCTTCACGCGAGATCAATCGCGGCTATTCCGGTCGTAAGAGCGAGAGCCTGTCGTATTCGACCGGCGTGGCGCGGCCGCCTGACCTCGCCGAGGCGTTCATCGTCGGCAACGATCGCATCGTCGACGGCGATCCGTATTTCGAGACCGAACGTCATCGCAGCTTTGCCCCCAATCTGTGGCCCAGTCGTCCCTCCCGCATGCGCAACGCGGTGTGGTCGTACTACCTGGCCCTCGACACGCTGTCCCATGAGCTCTGCAATATCGCGGCCATGGCGTTGGGCCTCGACGCCGACTTCTTTGCTCGCCGCGTCGACAAGGCGATCGCCACACTGCGCTGCAACTGGTACCGGCGCGACGCCGACGAAGTGACGCTGCCCGACGGGCAGATGGCCCTCGGCGCGCACACCGACTACGGCATCCTCACCGTATTGATGGCCGATCCGATCCCGGGCCTTCAGGTGATCGCGCGCGATGGGCAATGGCATGACGTTGTGCCGCTCGAGGAAGCGTTCGTCGTCAACACCGGCGACGCGCTCGCGGTGTGGACCAATGATGAGTGGATGTCGACGATCCATCGGGTCGTACCGTCGGCCGCGCCCGGTGCCGAGCGCCGTCGTTCATTCGCTTTTTTCCAAGACGGCAACTACGACGCGGTCATCGAGTGCTTGCCGACGTGTACTTCGGCCGAGCGGCCGCCGCGTTACGCGCCGACCACGCTGGGCCAGCACGTGCTCGACAAGATCCTGGGCGGTCGCACGCAAACCGCGGCACAGTCGGCAGTACAGACGACCGGTGATCGTCTGTGAGCCGCGACGTTTTCTGCCGACTTCTCGCAACCGTCATGGGGTCACATCGATGTGCCCGGCGTGTCGATCGAGATCGACATCGGGCACGATCGGCCGCTGAAGTCGTTCGCATTCCACGTCCGGGCGACCGACCAAGCTGCCGCCGATGAAATTTTGAAGGCCATACTCGAGCGCCTCGGCGTGCGGGCATTCGACCCGTCGTCAACGGGTGGAATCTTTTCCTAGCGCTCGATCGATCACGAGAGCGCCGCCGCGCGCATCGTGGCCATGTAACGAGTGGTTGCTCTTCGTTGGAGAAGGCGCGCCGCCGGCGGGCAAGCGCGAGCGAGTGGGTTACGCGGCTGCGACACGACAACGATCTCGAAGACGACGCTGCCCTCCTCGCGTCGCTTCACGCTGAACGACTCTTCGCCTCGCTCGGGATGCGTTGCCAATGTGCCGTAGGCAAAGCCATAGCGATCAATGGTGTCGACAACCTCGACCACTCGGCACGTCGCTTCGATGAACCCCACCGGCAGCGGCGCGCACAACGCAACGACCGCACCGACCGTCGGCGGCCCCTCGGCCAAGACCACGAACCCTGACCCCGTGTGCATCGACCATGCTCGCAGCGCGTTGCGGGCGCGGGTGAAGACGGCATCACCGCGCCCGAGCACCGCCGTCCACGAATCGCGCCGGTAGCCGGCGGGGCACACGTCGAGCGCGGTGAGGCCGACGGGCGCGTAGGTGAGTTGGTCGCCGCGAGCACGCTCTAGCAACGGGCGCAGCGATTCTGGAGAAGGACGCCGAAGCCGAATCGCCACGGCGCCATTCTCGCCGAAGGTGGGCGACGGAGGCACGCGGTCCTGAGTTGGGTTTTTCTCAAGTTCGAATTCGCTTGCGTCGACAACGATTCGTACGATTCGTCCGTTCTGGCACCACAACGTTTGGATACGCCCAGGTCGGTTTGTGTACGGTGCTGCGAGAACGAGGGGAGTCGACGGCGTCGCCAACCTTGTGTTGCCGTGCTCTCGAGTCAGGGCGTTTCGTTGACACTGGCCAATTTCGGTGACACTGGCCAGAAAACCCAAAGCGACATCGGGGTAGGTGCTCCCGAAAATGTCCCCGCGGGGACGTCCCCGCGTCACGCTTCGCGCAACGGATGCCCGTAGGCGACTCGCAACGCATCGAACTCGTCGAGGAAGCGGGCCTTGAGTGCGGCTTTCTCCTCGGCGGGTGCCCATGACGCGTCGATGCCGGCGAGGCTGATGGCTTCCATGTCGCGCAGGTCGTAGCCGTAGCCCGCCTGCACGGCGGCATACTCGTCGCCGAGATCGAACTGCATCATGCCGGGATCGTCCGAGTTCAGCGTGACGAACACACCGAGCGCGCGCATGCGCCCGAAGGGATGCTCGGCCACGGTCTCGACCACGTTCGCGATCATGATGTTCGACGTGGGGCACACAGTCAGCGGAATCTGCCGCTCGATCATCTCGCGCGTGAGCGCCTCGTCATCGAGCAGGCGAAACCCGTGCTCGACCCGCTCGCACCCGAGATCGTCGATGGCAATGCGCACGTTCTCCGCCGGACCATCTTCGCCCGCGTGAATCGTGCAGCGCAGCCCGTGACTGCGGGCCGCCTCGAACACGGGAGCGAACGCGCGGTGGTCGATACCGCGCTCGACCGAATCGGCACCGACGCCGACCAACAGATCGTGGTCGTCGACGCTGGCCGCGAACGAGACCATTTCGAGCCCGTGCGCCGGGCCGGTCGGCTTGTCGAAGTCGAGGATCATCCGGCATTGCACGTCGAGATCTCGCCGCGCGTCGAGCACGCCCGCTCGAATTCCTTCCCACGCCCGCTCGACCGGCACGCCGAGCCGGATGACGAAACCGGGGGAGAAGAACATCTCCCGGTAGCGCACGCCGGCCGTGACTGCGTCTTGCAACGCTTCGTACGTGATGCGATGAAAGTCGGCCGCGGTGACCAAGCTCTGACAAATGACGTCGTAGATCGACAGGAACTGATTGAGGTCGGTGAAGCGAAACAGTTCGCTGGGCTCGTCGACGGGCAGTGTCACGCCGTTCTTGTGCGCGAGGTCGGCGATCGTGGACGCACGCGCCGCCCCTTCGACATGGCAGTGCAACTCGACTTTGGGGAGTGCACGCAGATGTTCGCGGGTTGCCTGCATGTCACAGTTCCTTTCCGAGCACGTTGCGGGGGCTGGGGGTGTGGCCGACGAGTGGCCGCCGTCGTTCGAAGAGCTCTTCGGCGGCGGCTTGCGCACGAGCGATGACCGATGGCAGGTCGACCGTCGTCACCCGGCGATCTTGGACGAGCCGCTTACCTTGCACCCACACGTTGGTCACGTCGCGACTGTTGGCGCTGAACACGAGGTGCGCGGGAGCGTTGAAGTCGCCGCCGTGCAACACGGGCACGAAATGGATCGCCGAGAGATCGACCATCACCACATCGCCATCCTTGCCTTCTTCGAGTGTGCCGGTAACGTCGTCTATGCCGAGAGCCTTCGCTCCCGACCGAGTGGCCATATCGAGGATGTCCCACGGATCGCCCACGGTCGGGTCGAGCGTCGACACCTTCTGCAGCAACGATGCGAACTTCATCTCCTCGAGCATGTCGAGGTTGTTGTTCTCTTTCTCGCCATCGGTACCGAGTGCGACCGTGACCCCCTGCGCGCGGTAGTAGCCGACGCGCGCCGGTCCCGATGCCAGCTTCATGTTGGAGCAAGGGCAATGGGTGACGGCGGTGCCCGTCTGACGTACGAGCTCGACTTCGCGATCGTCGAGCCACACCGCGTGCGCGATGACGGTGCGGGGGCCGAGGATGCCCCGGTTGTAGAACTCTTCGATAGGCCGGCGCCCGAATTGCTTGAGGCACTCCTGCACTTCCCAGATCGACTCGGAGCTGTGCGTGTGAATGCCCGTATCGAACTCCTCGGCCAACTTCGCCGCGTCGCGGAACATCTGCGGCGAGCAGTAGAAGATGTGCTCGAGCCCGACCCATGTGCGCACGCGGCCGTTGGATGCGACCCGATGCGACTCGAGCAATCGCCGGTTCGATTCGAGCGTTTCGAAGTAGTCGTACAGGTCGGCGGTGTACGGCGCGAGCGTGGCGCGGATACCGATCGTGTCGGCCGCGTGCGCCGAGCCCTCCATGAAGCGCCACATGTCGAGCACCGACGTGGTGCCGCCGAGCAGCCCCTCGGTGTAGGCCATGAACGAGGCTGCCTCCGCGATCTCCGGTGTCAACGCCAGATGCGCAGGATCGACGTGATTTTCGAGCCACTCCCACAGCGCCATCGACTCGGCCGTGCCCCGCAAGAGGCCGGAGTGCAGATGGCAGTTGTGAAAGCCGGGCAACACCACCTGGTTCGTGGCGTCGACCACCTCCGCGTTGGCGGCGGCGGGATGGCGGTCGACGGCGTCGACGGGGCCGACCGCGACGATCTTGTCGTCGAGGATGAGCACCGAGCCCGGATCGAAGCTGACCTTGCGGCCCTCCATCGGCAACACGATGCCGTTGCGGATGAGTGTGGTCATGGAACCCTCCTGCGGATCAACGAGTTGGCTCGCGCCGCGAGCGCACGCTCGTCGACGGTCACGCAACGACCTTCTCGTACGACGATGCGGCCGCCGACCATCACGAGCGTCGCCCGATCGGAAATGCCGGTGTACAACAGACCGGCGAGTGGATCGTGCACGCCCACGCGGTCGATCGTGGTGAAGTCCCAACACGCGAGATCGGCGAGCGCGCCCACATCGAGATGGCCCGTCTCGGGCCGGCCGACGATCTCGGCAGAGCCCTTGGTCGCCATGCGCAACAACTCTCGCGCCGTGGGCCACTGCTCGGGATCGGCGTGTGCTTGTCGATGTGCCAGCCCGGCGAGACGGAGGTCGGCCAACTGGTTTGCGCCGTCGTTCGACGCGGCCCCGGTCGTGCCAAAGCCGACACGACAACCCGCGTCGAGATACGCGCGCAGCGGCGCGAGGCCCCAACCCATCTTGAGGTCGGGCGCGATCAGGTGCGCGATGCCCACACCGGCGGCGGCGAACTCGGCGATCTCGTGTCCGGGCGGATCGTTCATGTGGGCCAGCCAGGCGCGGTCGGTGGCCCAGCCGTTGGCTTCGAGAATCCGCCACGGCGTCGTGTCGTAGCGATCCCGGGCGAACCCGGTGTCGACCACTTCGTACAGATGCGTGTGGAGCCGCACGCCGTCGCGCTCGGCCGCCAACGCGGCGAACTCGCGAAACAGTTCGGGCAGGTCGACGTGGACACCACACGGCGCGAGATCGATGCGAATCCGCGCGTCGGCGGATGTGTCGTGGTGGTCGTCGATCAGCTCGGTCGCGTGCCGCAACACTTCGTCGAGCGGCTGGGTCAATTCGTCGGAGGCGCTGCCCCCCTGCGCGCGGCCGAACGTGATGGTGCCCCGGCCGGCGTTGAGGCGAATGCCGACTTCGTGCGCCGCCGCGATGGTGGCTTCGATGAAGGGCAGCGACCGACCCCCACCGGGAAAGAAGTAGTGCTGGTCAGCGACGCACGTGACCCCGCACAACAACGACTCGACCATGCCCGCCGCCGCGAGCGCACCGACACACTCGGGGTCGAGCGCACCGGTGTGCCAATAGTCGAGACAGGTTTCGTTCAGCCCCCTCAACCAAGGCAGGATCGGCGCGCGTTCGAGGCGGGGAATGGCGCGTAGACCCACTTGATAGAGGTGTTGATGCGCATTGGTCATGCCGGGCATCACGAGCCAACCGCGGGCGTCGATCACCTCGGTGCCCGCGGGCACGTCGAGCCCCGGACCGATTGCCGCGATGCGGTTGTCGACCACCATGAGATCGGTGTCACTCAACTCGCGCTCGTGCTGATCGAACGACGCGAGATGACTGATGTTGCGCAAGAGCGTGGTCGGCAAGCAGGGGAGCCTAATGTGTTCTGATGAAGCCGCCGCCGTTCGCGTACGAGGATCCCGACGCCCTCGAAGGGGCGCTCACCATCCTCGCCGAGCACGGCGACGACACCGTTGTCATTGCCGGCGGGCAGAGCCTCGTCCCGCTGTTGAACCTGCGGTTGGCCCGGCCCGAGCGCGTGCTCGATCCCCGGCGCATCGAGTCGCTGCACGACTGGCACCTCGACTCGAACGGGCTACGCGTCGGAGCAATGGTGCGCGCGGCCGCCCTCGAGGCATCGCCGCGCGTCGCCAGTGAAATGCCCGGACTGCACCGCGCGCTCGTGCAGATCGGTCACCCGCAGATCCGCGCCCGTACGACGATCGGTGGATCGCTGTGTCACGCCGACCCCGCGGCCGAACTGCCCGCCGTGTTGCTCGCGCTCGACGGGCGCGTCACGTTGGCCAGCGTCGCCGGTATTCGCGAAGTCGCCGCACGCGACTTCTTCACCGGCGCGTTCACGACCGCTCGGCGCAGCGACGAGTTGTTGATCTCCGCGATGTTCCCGACGTTTCCGGGGCGGGTCACGACCGTCGAGGTCTGCCGCCGGTCCGGCGATTTCGCGATGGCGGGCGCAGTGGTCGCGCTGCAGCAATCGCAGGCCGCGCGCATCGCACTGTTCGGGGTGGCCGATCGACCCGAGAGGGTCGCCGATGCCGAATCCGCGCTCGTGGCGGGCGCGTCTGCGGCCGACGTGGCGGCGATCGTGCGGGGGGCAGTCTCACCCCGCAGCGACGTGCACGGTAGCGCGACCTATCGCCGTCATCTGGCCGGCGTTGTCGTCGCCCGCGCGCTCGCGGAGCTCGGCGCGTGAACGAACGGGTGGTGACGCTCAACCTCAACGGCCGCCGCGCCCGCGTGCGTGTCGAGGCCCGCACGCTGCTGTCCGACGCGTTGCGCCACGAACTCGATTGCAAGGGCGTCCACGTCGGCTGCGAACAGGGTGCGTGTGGCGCATGCACGGTCATCTGGGACGGTCAAGCGGTGCGTTCTTGCCTTGCGTTGTGCCCGCAGGCCGAGGGCGCGACCATCGAGACGATCGAATCGATCGCAACTGCCGGCGGCAATCTTCACCCCGTGCAGCGCGCGATGCGCGAGCACCACGGGCTGCAGTGCGGGTTCTGTACTCCCGGCATCGTGATGTCGCTCGTCGCCGCGTATCGATCCGGGGCCACGGCAGACCAGGCGAAGCACGATGTGCTCGGCGGTCATCTGTGCCGCTGCACCGGATATGCCAACATCCGGTCCGCCATCGATGCGGCCTGGACCGAGCGGGACCACGGCTGATGGCTGCGCTCGTCGGCCAACGCATCCCACGGGTCAACGACGCGCGCTTGTTGTGCGGCGCCGGACGATTCGTCGACGACGTCGACATACCCCGCGTGTCCTACGCGGCCATCGTCCGCAGCACGGTGGCCCATGCCAACGTGACGCGCTTCGACGCGTCGGCGGCGGGAACTGCGGCGCTCGTCATGGGTCCCGACGAACTCGCGCGCCGGGTGCGCGGCGGCCTGCCGGTGCTGTGGGTGCTCGGCGACCAGACGTCGTTGCACACGCCCGTGGTCGATCTCCGCGTGAAGTACGTCGGTCAGCCCTTGGGTGTGGTTGTCGCATCGTCGCGCGCGCTCGCCGAAGACATCGCAGAATCGATCGTCGTCGAGTACGAGGACCTACCGGTCGTGCCCGACATCGAGCAGGCGCTCGCACCGGGTGCGGTACTCATCGACGAATCGCGGCCGGGCAATGTGCTGGCCACGCTCGAGTGCGGCGACTCGGCGGCCGACACGTCGGTCGTCTTCGGGTCGGCGCCGCGCCAACTGAGGCGGCGTTTCCACATCGGGCGGTTGACGGGTGTACCCATGGAGCCCCGTGGCATCGCCGTCGTGCCCGATGCGCACGGCAAGCTGACCGTGTACACGTCGACGCAATCGGCCCATGCCGTGCGCGACGGCATCGCCGAGGTGACGGGCCTGGCGCAACACCGCATCCGGGTGATCACGCCCGACGTCGGCGGTGGCTTCGGGTTGAAGGATCACGCGTACGAAGACGAGTTGCTGGTCGTGCTCGCCGCGCTCGAGCTCGGTACGCCGGTCAAGTGGATCGAGGACCGCAACGAATCGTTGATCGCCACGACCCAGGCACGCGACGAGATCCACGACGCAACGATCGCCTTCACCGACGACGGACGCCTGTTGGGCCTGCAGGTCGAGAGTTGGCGCAACGTGGGGGCGCAGTTGTCGATCTTCGGCGGCGGCCCGCTGTTTGCCGCGCTCGGCATGATGCCGGGCCCTTACAAGTGGCAGGCCGTTCGCGGCGTCGGCCGTTTGGTGGCCACGAACCGCACTCCGACCGGCGCGTACCGAGGGTTCGGTCAGACGCAAGCCGCGCTGATCCGAGAACACATGGTCGAGTTGGTCGCCCGCGAGCTCGGCGTCGATCCCGTCGCGCTACGGCTGCAAAACCTGATCGGTGTCGACGAGCTCCCGTACACGAATCGTGCGTTCATCACCTACGACAACGGTGACTACGCGGCGTCGCTTCTCCGTGCTCGAGCGCTCATCGAGCGCGAGATCGCCGCGGTGGCGACACCCGATGACGGCCGCCGGCGCGGCATCGGCTACTGCGTGTATGTGCAGTTGGCCGGAGTCGGCCCGAGCAACATCAATCAGATGCTCGGTCTGCACATCGGCGGGCACGAAGGCGCAACGGTGCGCATGGAGCGCGACGCCACGGTACGCCTGTACGTGGGCATCTCGCCGCACGGGCAAGGCCAAGAGACGACGTTCGCACAGTTGGTCGCCGATCGACTCGGCGTCGCCATCGAGGACATCGAGTTGATCTACGGCGACACCGATGTGACGCCGTATTCCGCGTACGGCACCGCTGCATCGCGTTCGATCGCGGTCGGTGGCGGCGCGGCGATAGTGGCCAGCGACCGCCTCGCGACCAAGCTACGAGCGATCGCAGCAGAGATGCTCGAGGCGAACCCCGACGACATCGTGCTGGGGCATCGGCGGGCGACGGTCGTGGGCACGAACGTGGCGGTCGATCTTTCGCAGGTCGCGGAGCGGGCCAATCAAGGTTTTGGCCTGCCGGCGGGCATCACGCCCGGCTTGCTCGAGTCGCATCAATACGACCCCGAGAGTGCGACCTTTTCCTACGCGACGCACGCGTGCCAAGTGGCCGTCGATACCGAGACCGGCGTGGTCGAAGTCGAGCACTACGTCGTCGTGAACGACTGCGGCACCATCGTGAACCCGAATATCGTCGACGGTCAGATCCAAGGCGGTATCGCGCAGGGTTTGGGCGCGGCACTTCTCGAAGAGGTTGTGTTCGATGACAACGGTCAGCCGCTGACGACCACATTGCTCGACTACTTGTTGCCCGTCGAGTCGTCGATCCCGCAGATCGTGATCGAACACATCGAGACGCCGTCGCCCTACACGCCCGGCGGCATGAAAGGAATGGGCGAAGGCGGCACCAACGGTGCCTACGCTTGCGTGGTCAACGCGGTCTACGCGGCCGTGCCCGAGATCGGTGCGGTCGACTGTGTGACGCCGTTGTCGCCCAGCCGCCTTTGGTCACTACTGCACGAAGCGTCCGCCCGATGAGCGCGTTGCTGGGCAATTGCGATGCCGCGCTGCGCCGGTTCTGGCACCCGGTGGCGCGGGCCGACGCGATCTCGGTCGATCATCCCCATCGCGTGATGCTGCTCGGTGAGGGCTATGTCGTGTGGCGCGATCGCGACACCGACTCGATCGTCGCGTTCGCAGACCGGTGTCCGCATCGCGCGGCACAGCTGTCAGCGGGGCGGTTGGTCGACGGTGCGTTGCAGTGCGCCTATCACGGCTGGACGTTCGCCGGCGACGGCCACTGCATCGCGATACCGGCGATCGGCACGACCGCCGCCCGGCCGCCCGCGGCGGCGATCTCACCGATCACCACGCGGGTGGCATTCGGGTTGCTCTGGTTGGCGCTCGAGGATCCACAGTGCGAGTTGCTCACCGTGCCCGAATGGGACGACCCGGCCCTGCGGCAGGCGTGGCTGCCTCCTGTCGACATACGGGTGTCGGCGGGGCAGTTCCTCGACAACTTCTGCGATTTCGGGCATTTCCCGTTCGTGCACGCCGGTACCTTCGGCGCCGGTGAAGATGCGCTCGTCGGCGACTTCGACGTGACACCGGTCGACGACGGCTACCGGCTCACCTACGCGCATCTGGCGAACAACACCGAAGACCCTTTGGTCGCGAGAGGGGAGCACCCCCTGCTGCAGCCGCGAACCATGGAGTACACGTTCTGTGTGCCGTTCAGCGCGCGGCTGCGCATCGAGTACCCGACGTCGGGCCTCGTCAATGCGATCGCGACGTGGGTGCAACCGATGACCGCCGACACGATTCGTGTCTATACGTGCATGCTGCGCAACGATATCGATGACGACCGGGCGCTGGTCGCCGCGGTCGACTACGAGATGGCGGTGTTGGACGAGGATCGACTCATGCTCGAGCGCCTGGCGGTGTTCGGTCTGGCGCTCGATGTTCGCGACGCCGTGCATACCCGGGCCGACCGCAGCACGATCGAAATGCGCCGGTGCCTCGAACGCGCAATCAACCAAGGCCCGAGCGGCCCTTTGAGCGGGAAGCAGGAGACGTGAGCGATCTTCACCGCACCACCTATCGAGTCGCTATCGGTACCCAACAGATCGAGCTGCCCCTCGTACCGATCAACCCGGACGTTGCCATCTCGCTGCTCATGACCATCGACCGCGGTGTGAAGTTCATGGAGCGGGCCGGCGCCGAGCTGGCCGAGCTCGTGCGCAAGGACGAGCCCGAGATCGTTGCGACCGCGGCCACGCTCGGGATACCGCTCGCCGTCGAAGTCACGCGCTCACTCGGGCTCGATGACTACATCGTGTTGCAGAAGACGCCCAAGATCCATCTGCACGATGCGCTCGTCGAGCCCCTGTCGTCGATCACCACCGATGCGGAGCAGGTGTTGCGTCTCGATCGTGCCCGCATTCCCGCGTTGGCGGGCAAGCGGGTCGTGCTCGTCGACGACGTGGTGGCGACGGGCGGCAGTTTGGCCGCATGCTTGCGGTTGTTGCGGGCCGCCGGTGCTGACGTGGTGGCGATCGGTGTGCTGCTCGTCGAAGGCGCGGCGTGGCGCGGCGCGCTCGGGGCTGACGCGGCGACAGTTCAGTCGCTCGGTTCGATCCCGTCGTTCACGCGCGAAGGCGACGCCTGGCGCGAGCACTGGGATTGAGCGCTTCGATGTCCGAGCTCGACGCACTGTTGCGATCCGCGTGGCATCCGGTGTGCACGCTGTCCGAGCTGTCCTCGGCGCGCCCCGGCGGGGCCGGCCCTTTGAACGTCATGTTGCTCGGCCAAAAGCTGGCGGTCGCGATCATCGACGGGCGTCCCGTTGCGCTCAACGATCGCTGTTCGCATCGCTCGACGTCGCTGTCGGTCGGTACGGTCGAAGACGGTGGGTTGCGCTGCGCGTATCACGGCTGGTGTTACGGCGCCGACGGCCGCTGTACCGACATTCCTGCCTTGCCCGACGGGCCGATTCCTCCTCGGGCCCGCGTCGACTCGTATGCGGTGCAGGTCGCGTACGACCTCGTATGGGTGTGCCTCGACAACCGTGCCGTGCTGCCCTTGCCGGCGTGCCCCGCCTTCGGCGATGCCACGCTGCGCGTGCTCGCCGGCGAGCCCTATACATGGCCGGTCGCCGCACCGAGGCGTGTCGAGAACTTCGTCGACCTCAGCCACTTCGCGTTCGTGCACAACGGCTCGTTGGGCTCGCGCCACGCGCCCGTACCGCCAGTGCCGTCCATCGAGCGCGCGGCCGGTGAGTTGCTGTTCAACTACGACCCACCCGACCTCGTCGTCGACCCCACCGCACTGTTCGGACATTCGCGCTATCGCATGCCGATGCCGTGCACCGTCAACATCGAGTTCATCCTTGCCTCGGGCGCGCGCCGGGTGTTGTGGATGACGGCGTCGCCGGTGACGCACGCGAGTTGCCGCAGCTTTTGGTTCGTCGCCCGCAGCGATGCGTGGGACGAATCCGACGACGACCATATGGCCTTCCAGGCCCGCATCCTCGCCGAGGACGAGCCGGTGGTCTGCTCGCAGGATCCGCCCGAGATGGCGCTCGACGCGGCCACCGAAGTGTCGGTGCGGACCGACCGGGTGTCGATCGAATACCGGCGGTGGCTGCGTGAATTGTGCGCGGCCGCCCTCAGCGACCCGGGCGAGTTGCGCGGCGCGCTGCTGCTCGACGACTGATCAACTCACCAGTCGCCGTCGGCGTCTTCGGTCCACGTCTGCCCCTTGGTGCCGAACGTCGGTAGCACGTTGGCCGCAATCCACTCGCCCCCGCGCACGCATCCGACCGGTGCCAGCGCCTGCTCGGCAACCACGGTCTCGTGGCCGTCGGACAGCGGCACTGGGCCGTCGACGAAACGCAACACGCTCACTTCGGCGGACTTGCCCGCGTCGAGCGAGCCGAACTCGTCGAGCTTGCCGATGGCGCGGGCCGCGTTGGCCGTAGCCATCGCGATCACGTCGCCGATCGGGATGCCGAGCGCGAGCATCTTGCTCAATGTCTCGGCCAACGAAAAGACCGGACCACCGATGTTGAACACGTTCAAGTCGGTGGACACCGTGTTGGGCATGAAACCCTGGTCGAGCAGGCGTCGTGCTTCGCGGAAACGGAAGTCGGTGCCCGAGTGGCCGACGTCGAGTTGCACACCGCGATCGATGGCGTCGCGAAACTCGGGGATGACACCACCGCTCGAGTCGACCAGCCCACCCGCGCCGCGAAAGGCATGCGTGATGATGTCGCCCGCTCGAAGGGTGCGCAGCAACGTAGGCGTGGAGATCACGGGTGTGTGGGGAAACCGGCCGAGGTGCACCATGATCGGCAGCTTGCCGGCGGCGCGTATCGCCGCATCCAAGAATGGCGATCGTTCGGGGTCGGTCGACCAGCAGGTGCGCACTTTGAGGCCGACGACTACATCGGCGTTGCGCTCGAGTGAAGCCGCGAGGCTTGCTTCGTCGATGTTGCGTTCGTCGTTGGCGATCTCGAGCTTGTGACAGATGAAGTCTTTGGTCGCGAGGTACAGCTGGTTCGGGTCGAGAAACGCCAACACGCGCGTGGCGGTGGTCGGGTTGTCGATGATGGCCCGGCGCGAGATGTCGAAGGTGGCCACCCCGCTGGTGCCGCCGTCGACGACGATCGGCACACCCATCGTCACGCCCGCAGCGTCGGCGTCCACGCAGAAGTCGCCGAGGCCCGGGAAGACGTGCACGTGCAGGTCGACCAGGCCCGGCGTGACGAGACAGCCGGCAACGTCGATCACCGTCGCATCGGGGTGGTGCACGGCGAGATACGGGCCGACGTCGAGGATGCGGTCGCCGTCACAGATGACATCGGCAATTTCATCGCGCCCGTTGATCGGGTCGATCACGCGGCCACCGGCGAGAATCGTCTTCATCGGCTCATCGTAGTTGGCGGGGGTCCGATCCGAATTCCCGCGCGTGCTCGAATGGCCGCGGCGCGGGCGGTGGCTTCTTGCAACAGTGCCGTCTCGTCGAACCGGGAGACGTGCCGATCGCGCAGGAGCCACTCACCCTCGCACATCACGGATTCGACGTTTTCGGATTTCATCGAGGTGACCAGCGCGCTCGTAAGGTCGGCGGCCGAGCACATATTGGCCGTCGCGGGATCGACCACGACGAGGTCGGCCGCCTTGCCGACCGCGAGCGTGCCGAGCTCGTCGCCGAGCCCCAGCGCCCGCGCGCCGTTGTGGGTGGCCATGCGCACGACCTGATCGGCCGGCAAGACCGTAGGGTCGACCCGCAGGCCCTTTTGCAGCATCGAGGCGATCCACATCTCGTCGATCATCGACATGCGGTTGTTGGCCGGCGCACCGTCGGTACCGAGCGCCACCACGACGCCCGCATCGAACATGTCCGCAACGCGCGGGATACCCAGCACGCGTAGGTTCGACGCGACGTTGTGCGAGACGTAGGTACCGCTCGCCGCCAGCAGTTCGATCTCTGCGTCGTCGACCCACACGACGTGCACCGCCAAGAATCGCGGCGACAACACTCCCAGGCGCGCGAGATGTCGCACTGTCGACGCGCCTCGCGTGCGCACGACATGCTCGTTCTCTTCGCGCACTTCGGCCACGTGCATTTGCACGATGGTGCCCAATTGCCGGGCCCGTTCGACCGTCTCGATGATGAGTTCGTCGCTGCAGTTGAAGATGGTGCGCAACGTGTACGAAAAGCGCAGCCGTCCCCGGCCGTGCCAGCGGGCGGCCAGCTCGCTCTGTGTGTCCAAGACCTCACGCGTCGACTCTCGGCGCGCCGTCGGTACGCCGTCCCATTCGTCCATCGAACTGCGGCCGAGCAGCGCTCGCACACCGGCCGCCTCGAGCCCCCGGGCCATGCCGTCGACGTGTTGCCCGCCCGGGTCGGCCAGCGTCGTGCAGCCGTTGCGGATCTGTTCGAGGGCGCAGAGTTGCGCGCTGATGGCGCAGTCCTCCTCGCTGAGCGCAGCCTCGTAGGGCCAGATGCGATCGTGCAACCACGTCAGCAGATCGACATCGTCGGCGAGGCCCCGCCCGAGTTGCTGACTGGTGTGGCAATGCGTGTTGACGAATGCCGGGATCACCACGCGGCCCTGCGCGGAAATCGTCTCTTTAGCCGTCGCGGCGCTCGGCGTCGGTCCGACGTGGCTGATGCGGGTACCCGAGACCTCGACGTAACCGTCGAACGGGGCCTCGCTGACCGGCACGATCATGGCCGGCCCGATGCGCACGTCGACATCCGCGGTGCTCGCCACCTGGCTACCGCGCTCTGTCACCCGCGCTACCGCTCTATCTGCTGCGGCGCGTACTTGGCGAGGACGAGTTGTTCGATCACCGCGACGACGTTGTAGAGCAAGATGGCCAAGAACGCGATCAGGAACACTTCGGTCCACATCTGCGAGAACTCTGACTTCGTGCGCGCTTTGATCAATTCGTAGCCGAGGCCGCGGCCGATGACGAACTGCTCCGCCAGCACGGCGCCGATGACGGCGCTCGGGATCGCGACTTTGGCCGCGGCGAAGATCGACGGGAGTGCGGTAGGTAGCCGCAATTTCCACAGAACCTGCGAGGGTGAGGCGTCGTAGGCGCGTAACAGATCGACGCTCTCACGCGAAACCGAACGCAAGCCGTGGGTGACGATGACGAGCGTGGGGAAGAACACGATGATGCTCACGACGATCGTTGTGGCGATCACCCCGCGACCGAAGATTCGTCCGAGCAAGGGGACCAACACGAGAATCGGCACCGAACGGAACCCGACGGCGAGCGGCAAGAAGCTCTGCTCCGCACTCGGTGACGAAACGAACAGGACCGCCACCACGAGCGAGACGAGCGTGCCGGCTAACAGGCCGGGCACTGCGTCGCGCACCGTGCTGCGCAGATCGCGGAAGACCTGTGACCGGTTCGCGGCGGAATCGTCGTCGTTGAAGAGCCACTTGTAGGCGTCGGCCGGTGTCTTGCCGAGGAATGCGTTGACGTTGAACAGCTTGAGGAAGAGCCACCAAGCGACCAACAAGAGCACGGTCGCTGCGAGCATCGTCACGATCGGCCGTACGAGTACATCGGTCAGGCTGATGCGACGCTGGTTGATCTTGGCCACCGGCTTGATCTTGGTCACCGGCGCCGTCACGATTGCCCCTGACTCGTGATCGACCAGGGCGTCAGCCGTTTGCCCACCAAACCGATGATCAGGTAACCGGCGAGGGACAGGGTGGTCATGACCAGCGCGATCGCCCATGTGAGGTTGATGTTTGCGCCGAACTGTGACGACACCATCATCACGCCCAGACCGTGGTCGACGCCGCCGGCGTAGTCGCCGAGAATCGCCCCGAGCACCGCGGCAGGGGCCGAAATGCGCAACGCGTTGAAAAATGTCGGTAACGCGGCCGGCACGCGCACTTTGATGAGCTGCGTGAACCGGTTGCCGCCATACGCGCGAACGAGATCGAGGCTCACGCGGTCGGCGGAGCGCAAGCCGAGGATCGTGCCGATCATCGTGGTGAAGCAGACCGCGATTGCGGCCAGCGCGGTCTTGGTCACGTCACCGTGGAACACCGACGAAAGGATGGGACCGATTGCGAGCAACGGCATCGAGTAGGTGGTGATCGCGAACTGCAGGAAGCCCTGTTCGGTCCACGGCACGAGCACCGCGATCACACCGCACACGATGGCGATCACGTTGCCGATGAGCCAGCCCTTGCCCGCGGCGAACATCGTGGCGCTGATGTGTGGGGGAAACGCATCCCAATTGGTGAACACGGCGCGCACGGCACCGGTGGGCGGCGCCAGTGTCTTGCGTTCTTGGTAGTACGCGCGGGCCGCGATCTCCCAGATGCCGAGCAAGATGGCGCTGGCGATGAGCGAGAGCATGATGGTGCGTCGGCGGCTGCCGCGTACCTCGACGGTCTGCGTGATCGAAGTGGTGGTGCTGTCGAGCCGTCGGGTCTCTGCCATGGTCGTCT
>JBDTLT010000061.1:0-24941 GCA_039934635.1 Acidimicrobiales bacterium | reverse complement strand
CGGGCGCCGCAACGTTCCGCGCCTACAACCTGACGGTCAACCCGGCCCTCACCATTACCTCACCGGCTGCGTTGGATGACTGGACCGTCGGACGGCCGTATACCGCGGTGACCGCTACCGCTGCCGGTGGCAGCGGCACGCGCACTTGGTCGGCGACCGGTCTGCCGCCGGGCCTGACGATCAACGCCACCACGGGCGACATCTCCGGCACCCCGACCGCTGCAGGCAGTTACTCCTACACGATCAGGGTGACAGATTCCGTCGGCACGACGGCCACACTCGCCGGAAACGTCACGATCAATCCGGTGTTGGCCATATCCACTGCATCGTTGCCGAACTGGACGTTCAATCGGCCATACACACCCGTGACCCTGACGACCAGCGGCGGCACCGGCGCGGTGACGTGGTCCGCGACCAATCTGCCGACCGGCCTTTCGTTGAGCGCGGCGGGCACCCTCACTGGCACCCCGACCGCCACCGGCACGCGAACAGTGAACGTCACCGCAACCGACTCCACCGGATCGATTGCGAATCGTTCGTACACGATGGTCATAAGCGTCGCGCCGGCCATCTCTACGGCGTCATTGCCGAACTGGACAGCGAATCGTGCGTACACCACCGCGGTGGTGGCCACCGGCGGCACGACTGCGTACACGTGGTCGGCGACCGGCATGCCTCCAGGCTTGTCGATCAACAGCGGTTCCGGCGTCATCTCCGGCAACCCAACGACACCGGGCGCCTATTCCGTGAACGTCATCGTGACCGACGCGGCGGGTGCTACGGCGAATCGAACCTACCCGGTGACGATCAATGCTGGCCTGCAAGTCAGTGCCCCACTGTTCCTCAGCGATTGGACAGTGAACCGGGCATACACATCGGTGACGTTCAATGCCACCGGAGGGACGGGGACAAAGACGTGGTCGGCGTCGGGTCTGCCCACAGGTCTGGCGATCAACGCCGGTGGCGTGCTCACGGGGACCCCGACCGCTGTGGGCAGTTACCCCTACACGGTCACGGTGACCGATGCGGCGGGTGCAACGGCTCAGATGTCAGGAACCGTGTTCATCAACCCCGCATTGTCGGTCACGGCGCCGGCAAGCTTGCCGAACTGGACTGCGGGGCTCGCCTACTTGCCGGTGACGATGTCATCGAGTGGCGGGACGGGCACGGTCTCTTGGTCGGCCTCGGGACTTCCTGCGGGTCTCACAATCAGTACCGCGGGCGTCATCTCGGGCACCCCGACAGCGACAGGACCGTTCACGGCGACGATCACCGCAACGGACTTCGTAGGAGCGACAGCGCCTAGGTCGTACACGTTCACCGTCAATCCGGCGCTGAACATTTCGACAGCGACATTGCCAGCAGGCACTGTGGGTCGTCCGTACTCGCAGGCCCTTTCCTCTACCGGTGGCACCGGCGCAAAGACGTGGTCGGGCAGTGGTCTACCCACAGGATTGTCGATCAACGCCGCGGGCGTTATCTCTGGCACCCCCACCGTTGCAGGCACGTTCGGCTCGATATCAGTCACAGTGACGGACACGGTGGGTGCGACGACAGTCAAAGGCTTCTCGGTCACCATTTACACTGCACCAACGATCAGCGCGCCAGCAGCCTTACCCAACGGCAGTAGCGGCCTCGCGTACTCGAGCACCGCTACCGCGACGGGCGGGTCGGGCGTCTACACGTGGAGTGCAACAGGACTGCCGCCGGGCTTGACGATGGCCGCCACAGGCCAGATCTCGGGTACGCCGACGACGAGCGGTTCGTACACCGTGACGGTCACGGTCACCGACAGCACCACGCTCGCGACAGCCAATATGGTCTACAACAACGTTGCTATCACTCCTCGAGTAACCAATGTGGTACTGACGGGTGGCAATGGCATCGCCAGCACCAACGACAGCGTCGTGATTACATTGTCGGAAGCGGTGAATCCCGCCACGCTGTGCGCCGGATGGGACGGAACTTCACGGTCGGTCACCGTGACAATCAGTGGCACAGACATGCTCACGGTGTCGGGCTGTACAACGCTTGGGACATTGGCGCTTGGAGGCGACTACGTGACCACAACTGCAACCTTCTCCGGCAACGGAGGGAACGCGTCGACCATCGCCTGGAGCGCTGCCACTAATACTGTGACTATTACCCTCGGGAAGCTCAACACTGGCGCGGTCAACGGGATCGCGGTTCCGCCGGGCACCCCGACCTATACCCCCAACGCAGCGATGACCACCGCTAGTGGTGTTCCATTCGGCACGACGCCGTTCACGCCGGCCGCGTCGAGTCGATTCTGAAGCCTGCTCGAACCAGTCGGCGACCACGTCGCATCTGAGGTGCGGCGGGAGGAGGTCATTCCCCTCCCCGCGCTCAACGTGTCGTCGAGGGTGGCCCGATCGTGGTCGAGGTCGCATTGTTCGATGACGGAGTCGGGGCCGTCAGGAGTTTGGTGTAGTCGCTTCGATTCACCGGGTCGCGTGTGACGACGCCGTTCGCCTTGGGCACCTCGATCGGCGCGTCGCCGATCGTGTACTGCACCAAGGCCACACCCGTGCCCGCGGTGAGCGTGAGCGTGATCTGACCGAGCGCGAAGATGCGGTCGCTACGGGGGATCTCGTTGAATGTCTTGGCGAGATCCACCGTGACCAACGACGCGGAGACACGCGTGTGAGTGACGATGTCAGGACCGGTGAGGGCGCTGCGGTGGCCGGTGGTGACCTCCTCCGGCGTGGGTCCCGCGACGAGCGATGCGACGAGATCAGCGGCCGTCGGCACGACGGTGGCGCGGCGGGTGACGGCGACGAGGACGTCTGATCGAATGAAGAAGACGTCGAACGCCACGGAAGCCGTAGTCGTAGGCACGCTGGGGGCAAATTCATGCACGGTCGTCGGCGAAGGGGTTGTGTTCGTCAACCCGAAAGGCACTTCATCCGACTCGAAGACATGTGCTTGGCTCTGCGCCTCGATCCCGCATGACGACAGCGCGAGCGCGAGGAACAGCGCGGCAATCACGCGCATGTCATGTCTCCTATCGGCAACGAAACGGTAAATCGGCAGCCAGAAGGATCGCCGGCTTGTACTTCCACAGAGCCACCGTGCAGGCGTGCATGCTCGGCCACCAGAGCCAGGCCGAGACCAGTTCCTTTGACGGAGTTCGTCGCGCTGGTCGTGCCCCGCCGGAACCGTTCGAATACGAATGCCCGGTCCTCCGCGGCGATGCCGGGCCCCTGGTCGAGCACGGAAATCCGCAGTACACCGTCGGCTGCGCCGAGTTCCACCGCTTCCACGCCGCCGGCATGGACCTGCGCGTTCTCGACGAGATTGGCAAGGATGCGCTCGACGCGTCGCTTGTCGATCGAAACCGATAGTGGCATCGGGGTTGTTACGCGAAGCGAAGCGGAATCGAGTGGTGTCAAGATCTCACGAAGAAACGACACCGGCTCGACTTCCTCATTCGCAAGTTCGTTCACGCCGGCGTCGTAACGCGAGATCTCGAGCAGATCGAGTACCAGCCGCTCGAAGTATTGGATCTGGCTCTCGAGGACGTCGAGCGCGGCGCGGACTCGTCCCGGCATCTCATCAGCACGCGACTGCAACACCTGCACTGCAGTAGCGAGCGCGGTGAGTGGAGTGCGCAGCTCGTGACTCACGTCCGACGCGAAGCGAGCCTCTTTCTCGATCCGACTCTGCAGCGCATCCGCCATTGCATTGAACGAATCGACCAACGGCTGCAGATCGATATCTCCCGCGGCCCGCAGCCTCGTGCCGAGAGCACCGCCGGCGATGCGCTCGCTCGCGCTGGACACGCGTTGAAGTGGAACCAATACCCTCCTACTCGCGTACCACCCGGCGGCCGCCCCCAAGACGGTCGTGACCAAGCTGGCGACGGCGAGCGAAGTGGCGAGTGCGGTCAAGGTCTGGTTCAGCTCTCGCAACGGGAACACTTCGTAGTAGCTCGAACCGGTGCTCCCCAGGGGTGTTCCGATCACGAGTTGCGTGACCCCATTGAGCCGGAAGCGTTGACTGGCGGCGTTTCCTCCCGCGACGACTTCGACGAAGTCGGGCGGAAGCGAGACCTCGCTCAGCCCCAAGTCCGACGAGAACCATGTGCCCCTCACGTTGATCAGCACACGCGAATCCGCCACTGCCGGTAGAGAGTCGAGGAGTTTTCGCGGATCGGAATCGTCGGCATCGAGCACGGATGTAGCGAGGCGGGCGTTGGCAAACGCCTGTCGAGTCGCAGAGCGTTCTCGCTGTCCGGTCAGATACGAACGCGTCAGTTCGTACGTGAGCAACGACAGCACCACGGTCAGCAACAGGCCGGCGCCGGCGAACGCCGCGATGAAACGGCCGCGTAGCCCGAGCCTTTGGCGACGCGTCTTCATCGATAACTACTTCACGACGAGCTTGTAGCCGAACCCTCGGACGGTGACGATGAGCACCGGCTCGGCGGGATCGTCCTCGATCTTGTTGCGCAGCCGGCTCATGTGCGAATCAACGAGACGAGTGTCGCCGACGTGGTCGTAGCCCCATACCCGTGTGAGCAACGACTCACGCGACATCACCTGCCCGCTGTTCTGTGCGAGATCCTCTAGCAGCAGATACTCGGTCTTCGTCAGATCGAGTGGCTGCCCATTCTTCAGTACGACACCTTCCGAGCGCCGGATCTCCACCGGGCCGACTCGAACCACGGCCGCATCGTGCGCCGCACTCGATGCACGCCGAAGCAGAGCCCTGACTCGCGCCAGCAACTCGCGCGGCACGAATGGCTTGGTGACATAGTCGTCGGCACCGAGCTCGAGGGCCGCCACCACGTCAGGCGTGTCGACTTGTGCGGTGACCACGATGATCGGCACGTCACTGCTCGCCCGAATATGCCGGCACACGTCGAATCCACTCGCCTTGGGCAGTTTTAGATCGACTACGACGAGGTCCGGGCTATCGGCTTGGAAGCGTTCCATCGCCCGTTCACCGTCGGCCGCCTCGACGACGCGGTAGCCCTCGTCTTCGAGGAGTAGGCGCAGCATCGAACGCACGGCGTCGTCGTCTTCGACGAGAAGAACGCAGATAATCACCAACGGAAGCTTGCCACCGGTGCGGACGCAATGGGCGCCACGGGTGGGATTCCACGAAACCTCAACAATTCCCGCGCCCGATGCGCGCTCGCCAATGCGACATTTACATCCCCACAGGCGCCCACCGGCTCGGGTGACGGCAAATCGAGCCCGAGCCGGAAAGCGTTCCCGCCAGCGAAAACCGAGGTCACCGGTGCCTGAAGACTCCGCAACTGCCACGGCGTTGCTACCGGCGCCCGCGCCGCGAGAGGTAACCCACCCGCGCCCGCCGCTCTCGCTTTTGCGGCAAGTGGCGACACGCCGGGAGCTCGTCGTCGCTGCCTGCAGCCTCCCCTTCAAAGAGCAAGTGGACACCGGCGAGAACCTCCAACCCTCGCGGGGCGGCCTGGCCAACGCGGTGGTCCCGTCGATGCGAGGCCTCGGCGCGGGTTGGGTAGGTGCCGGCACCGACGACCGGGCCGACGGTGAGCACGGCGGGCTCATGGTCAACACGGCCGTCGTTTCGCCCGAGGACTACGAGCTGTTCTACAACGGCTTCTCGAACTCGACGATCTGGCCGTTGTTCCACGACAACATCCGGCCACCGCAGTTCTGCGGCAGCTCGTGGCGGGCCTATCAGTCGGTCAATGAGGGTGTCGCCGACCGTGTCGCGTCGCTCTGCCAACAACGGGGCCGCGTATGGGTCCACGACTACCAGCTCCTGCTCGTTCCCGGGCTACTGCGCAAGATTCGCCCCGATGTGCGCATCGGCTACTTCCACCACATCCCTTTCCCTCCACTCGAGCTATTTGCGCAGTTGCCCTGGCGTGATCAACTCCTCCACGGGCTCCTCAGCGCCGATCTCGTCGGCTTTCAGACGGCTGACGACGCGGAGAACTTCGTTGCGGCCGCCCGTCGTTTCGTGCGGGCGCGTGGGTCGCGCTCGCGCTTGCGCTTCGGTGGGCGCGAAGTCGAGATCGGTGTCTTTCCCATCACCGTCGACACGAACAAGATCCGGGCGGTTGCCACGAGCGCGGCCACACAACGGCGCGCTCGCGAGTTGCGCCTGCAACTGGGCCGACCTGACACCGTGCTGCTCGGTGTCGATCGGCTCGACTACTCCAAGGGGATCGATCAACGCCTGCTCGCACTCCAACAATTGCTACGGCGCGGAGCGCTCGACCCGGCGCGATGCGTGATGATCCAAGTCGGTGTGCCGAGCCGGGGAGCGATCGGCGAATACGCTGGCACGCGCGAACGAATCGAACAGCTCGTCGGCGAGATCAACGGAGAGTTCGCAACGGTAGGTCACCCGATCGTCCACAACATCCATCGAAGCGTGCCATTCGAAGAACTCGTCGCGCTCTACCGTGCCGCCGACGTCATGCTCGTGACACCTTTGCGTGACGGCATGAACCTCGTGGCCAAGGAGTACGTCGCGTCACGCGTGGACAGCGCCGGGGCCCTGGTGCTCAGCGAGTTCGCGGGAGCAGCACACGAACTCACCGCTGCCTACATCGTCAACCCCCATGACCTCGACAGCCTCACGTCTGGGATCGAGGCCGCGGTGAAACGCAACCCGGTCGAGCACGCGAGGCGGATGCGGTCGCTTCAAAAAGTCGTGCTGCGCCACGACGTGCACTACTGGGCGTCGTCGTTTCTCTCTGCGCTGGGACGATGAACGATTTGCGCGCCGCAACGCTGGTCGACCTCGCACGTGCGCCGTCGCTGCTCGTGGTGTGCGAATTCGATGGTGTCATTGCCGACTTCGTCAACGACCCGACTGCTGCCCGTCCGATCGACGGTGCGCTCGACGTTCTCGCAACGCTTGGATCGCTCGAGAAGACACGTGCCGCCGTCATCTCGGGGCGATCCCTAGACAGCCTGATCGCCGTTTGTACAGCCGAGAGGGATGACCTCACTTCGTGCGGCATCGAGCTGATCGGCAGTGATGGGATGGAGATTGCATCGCAGGTGACTCTCGGCCTCACGACAGATGCCCGTCGCACGCAGCGCCGCCTGTTGCAGGCAGCGGGGCAGGTTGCCGATGCACATCCAGGAGTGATGATCGAAGAGAAGCCCTATGGAGTCGCGCTTCACGTGCGCGGGGCCACGGCGAACGACGCCCAGCATGCGATCGATTGGCTATCGGGCATTGCGCGCTCGATGCCACAGCGCGTCTACTCGCAGTCGCGCAGAGAAGTGCTCGATCTCTCGTTGCTGCCCGTGGGGCAGGACTGGGCGATCGACGCATTGCGTCAGGGCCACGATACGACGGTGTTCTATGCGGGCAACGACGAGCGGGCGCTCGCATCGCTCCGCGGTGGCGACATCGGTAGCACGGTCGGAGCCGGCGGATCCGACTCCAGTCTGCTTGTCGCGAGCCCAACCGAACTCGTAACAGTCTTGGCGCAGCTATGCAATGAGCGCGCTCGTGCTCTTGTCTCCTCGTGAGTTCCTGCGACGGATCGACCGTCGCCAAACGACTAGCGTCGCCACGGTGACGAACCTGCCGTACAGGTCGCCGGCGCTCGGACGGTAGCTCGCGGTGAGCACACCCGGCCCCGGCGCGACAATCCCGACGTGGCCGTCGTGGGTGAACGTTTCGACGGGTTCACCATTCAAACGGAAGTGCCACTTGCGGAATGCGGGCAGGGCCAACACGAGACGGTCAGCGCGGGTCACGTTCCACCGAATCAGCTCCGGTTCGTAGCTGACGAGTTGCACGGCATCTGTGGTGGATCCGAGGGCCAATTGCGTTCCGGCTGGTGACGCGAGGATCGTGTAGCGCTCGCCCTCGACGATCGGGGTCCAGTCGGTGTCGGCCGCGAGCGACTCTGCGAATTCGGGTGTCGACACCACGTGCGTCACGCCGGCTTGGCGCAATCGCGCGTCTGCGGTGGCTGTATCCCACTCGTTCATCTCGAGTGTGAACGCGAACGGCAGGCTTGACACGCTTTCGCCCCCGAAGCCGTTCATCGTCGATCGTCCGGACTGGTATTGCAGCCAGTATTCGGGGTGACCGACACCAAAGCTGTCGTCCAGTGACGGTGCATGAATCCACGCGAACCGGCCGTGATCGGGCACTTCTGACCGCAGAACGGCGGCGATCTCGCGTAGGTCCTTCGTGGGCCCGGGTGACGGTCGAGCCAGATCGTGCGCGGGGATCATGCCAGGGTTGATTGCGAGCGCCGCGGCGAAGATCGGAACCGCCGCCACAAAACGCGGCGCAACGCGATCCACGATCACTGCGAGCGGCAAGAGGCTCACGATGAACACGAGCCCGAGTCCTCGGATGACGACGACGCCGGCCAGCGGCGGCCAGACATGACGGATGATGTAGAGCCCGATGAGCGCGGACGGTGCTGCGAACACAATCGCAAGCCGCCATTCGTCGACGCGCCTCGTCAACCGGCGGATGGCGCACGCGTCGACGGCAACGATGACGAACGCGCACACGGTGGCAGCGGCGATGATGGGGTTCGTCCAGTTGTTGCCGCGAACGTAGCCGTTGAGGTAGTCGGTCAACTTCAATGTCGTCCAACCGGCGCCGTCGGCGCGGGGGTAGTGGTTCTCGAGCATCGGCCACAGCCAGATCGCCGCGAGCCCGAGCCCGACGCAAAAAGCGCGGGCCACGGCGATGAGACTGCGAACGCTCGGTCGAGCGACGACACCGCGCCATATGAAAATCATCGCGATCACAACCGCGGTTGCAATTGTCGTCTGACCGTGAGTCATGACCAAGCCAGCGGCCGTCGTCGCGGCGACGACCTCGGGTACACGAGTCGGGCCATCGAGCAACCGAACGAAGGCGCCGATGCAACACAGAGCAATCGGGATGGCCAATTGATGGTTCATCAATCCGTAGAGGAACGTGCCGCGCAGACCGGGCCCGTAAACGACCGACACCGTGAGCGCGCCCAGCGCGTACATTCCCGCGCCAACGTTGCCGATGCGAAAACTACGAGCGAGATACCACGCCGCGGGGGCGGTTGCGGCAAAGCTCAGTGACGCGATGAGCGCCATGACGCTTTCCATGGAGAGCGAGCCGAACGAGAGGACCTTCAAGAGCGCGGCGACGAAGGCAAGGCCCGGCCCGTAAACCAAGAACTCTTGCCGACCCTCCATCAGTGCAGGATTCCAACCGTCATAGTGAGCAGTGGTGACGAGTTGGTGCAACGCGAAGTCGGTTCGGGCGATATGGAAGCTCACATCGCCGCCGGCGGGCAGATCGAAGGCGAGCAAAACTCGATGCACGATCCACAAACCGGTCGCCAACGGGAGGAGGACGGTCACGGCCGATGATCTCGACAGCACGCCTGTCGACAACCGTCGTGCGCGAGCGACAAGGCGAGTGCCTGCGCGCCGCCCATCGCGTCGCGCGACCTTCGCCCGAGTCAGCGTAGGTGCTGCCATCCACTGACTGTCGGCGCCGGGCCGGGGCGTTTGAGAGCGTGAATTGTGGAGATTGTGTGGAGACCCACGCTTCTACGGCGTCCGACGGCCGGAAAGCGTCGCCATTTCGCACGCCGTCTCGTAGGACACGAGTCCGGAGCGCACGAGCTCTGACAGCGACATCTCGAGGGTCTGCATGCCTTCGCCGATGCTCATCGTCGTGACGTTGCGCAGCTGGCGGGTCTTGCCTTCGCGCACGAGGTTGCGCACGGCGTGCGAGCCCAGCACGACGAACGGGTCGCGACTGCTCCCCGCGCTCCCCTGTCGCGGTCTCAGCCTGTCGCGAGGTCGACGCCCAAGAGTGCGGCCGCTCGGTTGACACCCGCGCCGCGCTTCGCGGCAGCGTCGATGGCGGCGACGGCCGTGGGCGTATCGAGATCGTCGTCGAGCGCGGCGCGTACCTCGGCGAGCGCGCCGTCTCCGTCACCGGCCTTGCACCACCGATGCAACCGATCGAGCCCGGCGTCGAGCTCACGATCGTGGAACGTCCACGGCCGGCGATAGTGATGCGCCACCAACGCGAGGCGGATCGCACGCGGGTCGAGACGCTCGCGCAAGTCGCCGACGAACACGAGATTGCCGCGCGACTTCGACATCTTTTCCCCGTCGAGTTGCACCATTGATTGATGCATCCAATGACGGGCGAACGGTTCGCCTGTCGCACATTCGGATTGCGCGCGTTCGCACTCGTGATGCGGATAGATCAAATCGGTGCCACCGCCATGTAGATCGATGGTCCATCCGAGCTCGCGCAACGCCAAGGCAGAACACTCGATATGCCAACCGGGGCGTCCGTGACCCCACAACGATTCCCACTCGGGTTCGCCGGGCAAGCTGCGCCGCCACAACACGAAGTCGAGCGGATTACGCTTGTAAGGGTCGTCGGGGTCTTCGCCGTGGGCGCGCCCCGCTTCGAGCATCGCGTCACGATCGAGCCCACTGAGCGTGCCGAAGTCGCGATACGACGACACGTCGAAGTAGACGCCACCATCGGTCAAGTACGCGTGCTCGCGGTCGAGCACCATCCCGATGAAGCCGCGGATGTCCGGGATTGCCGATGTCGCGCGGGGCTCGCTCCACACTTCGAGCATGCCCAGCGCGGCCATGTCATCGTCGAAGCGGCGGATCTCTGCCGTGCCGAGATCCAAGTAATGCATGTTGCGTTTGCGGGCGGCGCGCAGGATGTCGTCGTCTACGTCGGTGATGTTGCGCACGCAATGCGTCTCGTGTCCACGATCGCGCAGGCGTCGCTGCAGCACGTCGTAGGTGGTGAACACCGCCGCGTGCCCGAGGTGGGTGGCGTCGTAGGGCGTGATGCCGCACGTGTAGAGCGACACCACCGGCCCAGGTGCGAAATCGACCACCGCGCGCCGGGCGGTGTCGAACAGGCGCATCGGCTTTTGAGTCGGCCCCACGGTGGGCGAACCCTACTTTGCTGGCGTGCTCCTCATCTCACGCGACCGATTCGCTAGCCCCATCTCACGCGCCGACCACGGAGAATCCGAGGGTCCGCGCAAGCTGGGCCTGTCGCAAGTCAAAGGTGAGAAACGTCAGTGCCGGCCCTCCGACACGCTGCGCGGCGCCGAGATGCAGCGCGTCGAGCGTCCGCGCCCCGGTCAGCTCCGCAATCTTCGCCGAAAGTTCAACGGTCGCCGCGTCGAGCTCCACCAACGCAAACCCGCGGATGTCTTCTGCGAAGGCCGCCCGACTCTCCGAGAGCGTTCGGCCTTCCAGCAGGCGGGCGAGGTTCCGCCGGACTTCGATCACGGTGTGCCGAGCCGTGACGAGATCGGAATCCGAGCGTAAGAGTTCGTCTGCTCGGGCAGAGTCGTGTTCCGCGACATACCGCTTGAGGAGAGCGCTCGAATCGACGTAGAGCGTCACTCCCCTCGGTCCCCCTCGAGCACATCGAGCACGTTCTTCGATGAGGGGACTGGTCGTGCGGGGCGCATCCCGCGGACCGACGGCGGAGTGATCCAGCCCTCCTTGATTCCCTGATCGAGTGGAACGCGACCCGGGATGGGCGCCAGCAGCGCGATCGGCCGGCCACGATCGGTCACCGTGATGACTTCTCCCCTGGCTGCCCGCTCGAGGTAGTCCGACAGATGAGCCTTGAGATCCCTGACTCCAACATCCATGTAGTCACATTAACATTCAATGTGACTACATAGTCCGTGAAGTCATCCGCTGCCGTTCACTGTCACAGGCCCTCCGTATAATCGAACACATGTTCCCGAGCGCTGTATTGGAGCGGATCGAGGCCGGTGGGCTCGACTATTGGTCCGACTCGGCGCTCGTGGCCGGGCTTCCCGAGACCGAACGCGAACGATGCCGCGTCGACTCGGGTCAGATGGCGGTGTTGGCCGAGCTCGCCCGCCGCGGCCGCGCCCCCGAGGCGATGTTCGGTGCGTGGGTGTCGCCGCACGAGGCGCAGCGCCGCACCAAGATCGCAGTGGCGCTGTTCGACGGATCGCTACCGGGCGCAGCTGACGCGTTGGCGGCGGGGACCGCCACTTTCGCGCATGTCGCGGTGCTCGCGGAGTTACGTGACCGGCTGTCGGTTGAGGCGTTCGCCGACTTGTTGGCCCGCACCCGCGAATTGCACCCCCACAAGTTGCGCCGCGCCGCGCAACGCGTCGCCCGGCCCGTCACCGAGACCGCCGAGGGGTCCACTGGCATCTCCAAGACCGGCGGACGGTGGTTCCGGTTCAGCTTCGACGGCCACGAAGGCACCGTCGCGTTCAACGGCCTCGAAGCGGTCATGGACCGCCAATGGCGCGCCGCCCACCCCGACCGCGCCAACGAAAAACTCGACCGGCCCGACTACGGCCAACGACTCGCCGCCGCCTTCTTGGAAATGTGCCGCGGCAGCCTCGCCGGCCAACCCGCCGACGCCGCGAGCGATGACGGCGCGGACGCCGAGGACGCAGCAGCGCCGGTGCCCGCGCCGACAAAGGCGCCGCAGCGCGCCCAACCCGAGATCTTCATCGTGATCACCCAAGAGAAAATGTTCGGCGACGCCGAAGCCGCCGGCATCTGCACCACCATCGACGGCATCCCGCTCCCCGTCGAAGTGGTCCGCAAACTATTGGTCGACGCCAAGATCTACCCCGTCGTATTAGGCGGCGACGGCGAAATCCTCGACTTCGGCCGCGCCCGCCGCTACTTCACCAGCGCCCAAAAGAAAGCCGCCGCCGTCCGCGACCTGTCCTGCCAATTCGGCGACTGCGACAACCCCATCCGCTACGCCGACTACCACCACTGCATCCCCTGGGCCGACGGCGGCCCCACCGACGTGGCCAACGAAGCACCCACCTGCAACCCATGCCACGACAAATTGACCAACCACGGCTACCGCCTCGAACGCCGCAACGGCACCACCTACACCTACGCACCAGACGGACAACTCATCCACCAACGCACCAACCGGTGGCGAAAATGAACACGGACCGCAGTGCGATCACGTCCAGCCAGGTAGCCACGGTTCTTGGCTCGGGCGCGCCTGTCGAATCACCGGCTCGACGGGCCGACCCCATTAGGGTCATCGGCCATGGGAATCCTCGATGGCAAACGCATCCTCGTCACCGGCGTGCTCACCGATGCATCGTTGGCGTTCGGCGTGGCCAAGCTGGCACAACTCGAAGGGGCCGAGGTCGTGTTGACGGGCGCGGGCCGTGGCTTGTCGCTGACGCAACGCACGGCGCGCAAGTTGCCGTCCCCGGCCGAGGTGCTCGAGCTCGACGTGACGGTGCCCGACCACGTGACTGCGGTTCAAGCCGCGCTGCGCGACAAGTGGGGCCGCGTCGATGGCGCGTTGCACTCCATTGGCTTTGCGCCGGCGAATTGCTTGGGCGACGACTTCATGGCGGCCGGCTGGGACGACGTCAAGGTGGCGCTCGAGATCAGTGCCTACTCACTCAAGACGATTGCCGAGATCGTGGCGCCGCTCATGTCCGACGGGGGCTCGGTCGTCGGCCTCACCTTCGACGCGCGGGTCGCGTGGCCGGCCTACAACTGGATGGGTGTGGCCAAGGCCGCGATGGAGTCGTGCTCGCGCTATTTGGCGCGTGCCCTCGGCCCGCAGAAGATTCGCGTCAACTTGATCGCCGCGGGTCCGGCGCGGACGATGGCGGCCAAGTCGATACCGGGGTTCGCGCTCTTCGAAGACATCTGGGATACGCGGGCACCGCTCGGCTGGGATGTCAACGAGTCGTCGGCAGTGGCCAAGGGTTGTGTCGCGTTGCTGTCCGATTGGTTCCCGGCGACGACGGCCGAGATGATCCACGTCGACGGCGGCTATCACGCCATGGGTGCGTGAGCTCCGACACGCGGCCAACCATCGTCGTCGTCGGCGCGAGCGGCTATCTCGGCCGTCGTGTCGCGGCGCTGGCGCGAGCGCGGTTCCGGGTGCGGGCCACCTACTACTCGCGCCCACCCGACGAAGACCACACCAGCGACACGGTGTGGCAGGCGCTCGATGTGCGCGATGGTGCGGCGATCGCGGCATGCGTGGCGGCGGCGCGGCCGGCGGTTGTCGTCAACTGCGCGTACGTGCAACAGGGTCCCGACGTCGAGGCAATCACGGCGGTGGCGCCCGGGGTGTTGGCACAGGCGGCGCAGCGGGCTGGTGCGCGCTACGTGCATCTGTCGTCCGATGTGGTGTTCCCGGGGCGTAGCGACCGCCCTTACCGAGAAGACGACGATCCGGCGCCGGTGCACGACTATGGCCGGGCCAAGTTGCGGGCCGAGCAATTGGTGGCGGCGGCGCACGATGCGCCGTTGATCATCCGTACGTCGCTGCTCTACGGCGGCGCGGACGAGGGGCCACAAGAACGCATGGTGCGCGGCGCGCTGGCGGGCGACGACCTGTCGTTCTTCACCGACGAGGTGCGCAACCCGATCGAGGTCGACGTGTTGGCGTCGGCGATTCTCGAGCTCGTCGAGCGCGATCGGCACGGGCTGTTGCACGTCGCGGGCGCCGATGCGCTCGACCGCTTGACGTTCGCACAGTTGTTGGCGGCGGCGATGCACGCCGATGCGAGCGGGTTGCGGGGGCGGCCGCGGCTGCAGACGGCAGGGGCGAGGCCCGGCAACCTCGCGCTCGATTGCACCAAGGCCCGAGGGCTACTGCGCGACACGGTGTTGACCGGCGCGCGCGAGGCACTCAGCAGACGCGGGCGACGCTCGGGTACGGGTTGGTGACATTGCCCCGACCGCCGGGATGGATCTCGAAATGCAGATGCGGCACCGACGCGTTGCCGGTCTGGCCGACGGCGCCGATGACGGTGCCGGCCTTGACCGCGCCCGAGCTGGGGCCCTGCTTGCTCAGGTGCGCGCCGTAATAGAAGTTGCCGTCGGTGCCGGTCATGATGAACGTGTTGCCGCCGGCGGCGTCGGAGCTGAACGACACGTTGCCGTCGACGGGGGCGACCACGGGCGTGCCGATCGGGGCGGACAGGTCGACACCGATGTGCAGGCGGCCGCCGCCGCGCGGTTGGCCGTAGGTGTCGGAGTAGCTGGCGCCGCCCTGCACGGGGCAGACCTTGAGCGCAACGACCGACCCGCTCGTTCCGCCGGTCTTGGTCGGCGTCGTGGGCACCGGCGTGGAGGAAGTCTTGCGGGTCGTCGTGGTGGTGGTGCGGGCCCGTGCCTCTTCGTCGGCGCGGCGGCGCGCCTCTTCTTGCTTGGCCGCCAACTCGGCGCGGATGCGGACCTGCTCGGCGGCCTCGAGCTTGCTCAACAGCGCGTCGAGGTTGGCCTTTTCGGTGGCGAGCTTGGCGACCTCAGAGGTGAAATTGGACTTGATCGTGGCGAGATAGTCGACCTGTTTCTTCTGCTCGTTGCGCTGCGAGTTGAGGGTGTTGGTCAACACGCTGAGGTCCTTGACGGCGGCCCGATAGTCCTCGATCGCGGTGCCCTTGCGGTCGGCCAACACGCTGGCGAGCGAGTTCTGCACGAGGGCCTGGTTGATGTCGGACATCGAGAAGAACGTGAACTCGTCGGTGTTCGACGTGTACTGATCGACGAGGAAGTCACGCAGGTCGGTCTTGAGCCGGTCGACTTCGCCTTCGGCGCCGGCGAGCGCCGTCTCTTGTTCGGCCAGATCGACCTTGAGCACCTCGAGTTTGCTCTCTGCATCGAAGTAGGCGGCGGTGGCCTTGTCAGCCCGGGTCTGCGCGTCGGCGACCCGCGTCGCAGCCGTTTTGGCCTTTTGGCGCACTGTTGCAAGGTCGTCCTGAGCCTGCGCCGGTGCCGAGAAGAGAGCGACAACGAGCAGGACGACGATGAAAGCCCATCTCCGCACGGAGGCCGAGGTTAGTCGACGACCCCCCTCATTGCGATTTCATGACGGGAACTTTGTCACTTGGCTGGCCGGATTGTCTCTGTGCTGGCCGGGGCGGGTCGGCGGTCGCGATCGGTCGGGACCATCGCCGCGTTACCCCGAACATGTCACCGTTGCGGGCCCGGCGGCTGGGTCGCGCGGCACTTGTCGCCACCGATCGGGCAAGGCAACGTCTGCCCGGTGACAACTCCACACAACTTGATCCGGCGCGTCGTCCGCGGCGAAGAGGCCCCTGAGGCCCTCGAGCGACTGGGCGTCCGCATCGAAACGACGAACGGATCGATCAGGGTCACGCCGCCGAGCGACATGTCGATCCCGCCGTGCCCGCTGTCCGATCTCGCCCGTGGCCTGCTCATCAATTGGGCGCTCGGGACGGATCTGCCGACATGGGCCACGACCATGTTGATGATCGACGCCATCCAGTTCGACGAAGCCGACACCCCGCAAGAGGGCCAGCTGCTCGATGCGGTCTGGGCCGCCATGACTGATCAGCCGATCGACGACGACGCCTTGAACCTCGCCCGCCGACTGACTGCGTTCGCCAACTCAACCTCGCCCGCCGACTGACCGCATCCGCCAACTGACCGCATTCGCCAACTGACCGCATTCGCCAACTGATCAGTTGGCGGTCTCGGTGGCGGACTCGGGTCGGTCGCTCTCGTCGGAGATTTCCCCGACGAGCGCTTCGAGCACGTCTTCGAGCGTGATGGTGCCGAGCGAGCGCCCGCCCGGATCGCGGACCAAGCCGAGGTGACTGCGCAAGCGGCGCATCGTGCGCAGGACGTCTTCGAGGCGCCGGTCGGGGCGCACGATGAGCATGCGCCGCAACATCTCGAGCGGCAGCGGTTCGTCGTCGGCTTCGGGCGGGAGGCGCAGCAGGTCTTTCACGTGCACGAAGCCGAGTACGTCGTCGAGGCTCGTGCCCACCACCGGCAGCCGTGAGTGGCCCGACTCGCTGGCGATGCGCTGCACTTGAGCGACGGTCATCCGCCGCGTGACCGTGACGACGCGCTCGCGGGGCACCATCACCGATGCCGCGGGGCGGGCGCGAAAGTCGAGCGCACCGGCGAGCAACGAATGCTCGAAGTCTTCGATGAGCCCTTCGTCGCGCGAGGCCTGCAGCATCGTCGAGAGCTCGGAGGCGGTGTGCGCAGTGACGAGCTCGTTGGCGACCTGCACCCGGAACAGATGCAACACGATGTTCGACAACCCGTTGAGCATCCACACCACCGGCGAGAACAGCCGCATGATCGCCCGATGCATCGGCGCCAGCGTGAGCAGGATGCGCTCGGGAAATGCCAACGAAAAGTTGCGCGGCACCATCTCGGCCAACACGAGGTGACAGAACGTGATGGTGCCGAGGCCGATCAGGAATGAAATCGCATGGACCACGCGGTGCGACGGGTTGCCGATGTGTTCGATCACGGGCGAGACGAGATCGGCGATGGCGGGCTCGCTGATGTAACCGAGCGCGAGCGAGGCGATGGTGATGCCCAACTGCGCGGTGCCCATGCCCCGCGGCAGATCACGCACGACGCGCAGCGCCGCGATGGCGCGCCGATCGCCCAGCTCGAGCAGCGACTCGAGTCGGGCGGCGCGACTGGCGACGAGCGCGAATTCGACGACGACGAAATACGCGTTGATTGCCAGCAACAACACCGTGAGGAGCAACGCGCCGACGTTCATACGCGGTCCTCGGGCGCCTTGACATCCTCGGGCGACTTGACGCGCACGGCGGCGACGCGGCGGCGGTCCATGGCAACGACCTCGAAGCGCCATCCGCTGAACTCGAAGCGCTCCCCTGTCTCGGGCACGTGCGCCAGCTGGTCGACGACGAACCCGGCGAACGTCTCGAATTCGCCTTCGGGCATGGAAAAGCCGCACTGTTCGAAGACTTCGTCGGGATGCAACGAACCGGACACGACGAACGTGCCCCGCTCTTGCCCGCGCGTGAAGGTCGTCGCGTCGGCATCGTCGTCGTCGTATTCGTCGCCGATCTCACCGACCAGTTCTTCGACGACGTCTTCGAGAGTGATGATGCCGGCAGTGCCGCCGTGCTCGTCGACAACGACCGCGAGATAGCTGTTGCGCGCGCGGAAATCGCGGAACAGCTCGCCGAGATCTCGCCCCTCGGGCACGGCGAGGACCTCGCTCATGATCTCGGTCACCGGTGTCGTCGCGCGGGCCGCGGCGGGCACGGAGAACACCGACTTGACGTGCACGACGCCCACGATGTCGTCGAGGTCGGTGCCGTAGACCGGCAGGCGCGAATACTTGGTGTCGATCACGCGCGCGACGAGGTCGGCCACCGATGCGTCCCGAGGCACCGCCTCGATCTGCACCCGCGGGATGAGCGCGTCGGCCGCCGTCTTGTCGGCGAAGCGAATGGTTCGCGTCAACAGCCGTACGTCTTCGGGATCGAGCGCGCCCGCTTCCCCCGATGTCTTGATGAGGAACTGCAACTCTTCGGTCGACGTCGTCGACGACAGCTCGTCCCGCGGCTCGACACCGAAGCGGCGCACCACTCGATTGGCGATCCCGTTGAAGACCGTACTCACCGGCCGGGTCACCACGGTGAAGATCCACAGCGGATACGCCAGCGCGCGCGCCGTGCGGTCGGCGAACGTGATGGCCACGCTCTTCGGCACCACCTCACCGAGCACCGTCTGGAATACCGCCGCGAGGAACAGCGAGACCACGACACTGACGCCCTTGGCATCGCCGAGGATCGGCTCGAGCACCCGGCGCACCGACGGCTCGGCGATGAAGCCCAACAACAGCGACGCGACGGTGATGCCCAGCTGTGTCGAGGCCAACGACAGCGACAACCGGCGCGACAGCGACACGACGCGGCGGGCGGTCGACGATCCGGAATCGGCCTCATGCTCGATGCGAACTCGGTCACAGGCCACCAGCGAGAACTCGCCGGCGACAAAGAACGCGTTCGCGCTGATCAACACGAGGCAGGCCAGCAGGCCAAGTGCGATGTCGATCGGGAGATGTCCTTCGTGAGCCAGATATCTCGTTGGCGGAAGCCTCAGCCTACTGGCGCTGCTGGGTAGCCTGCGAGTGGTGGGGCTGACAACGACAATCGCGGTTACCGACGGCGCGAGCGCCTTCGAACCCATCGCCGTCAGCCTCGAGTACGAGCCGCCCCCCGCCCAGATCGACCCCCGCACCGAACTCGGGTGGATGCGGCGCCTCTGGCCGCTGCTGCGGGCCCGCCTGGCGGCCTTCCTGCTGGCCATCGGCATGGGCCTGCTGGCGCTCATCACCCAGATCGCCGTGCCCGCCGTGCTGCGCGACGGCATCGACAACGCCCTCGACCGCCAGACCTCGTCGCTCGCCCCCTACGTCTGGGCGCTGATCGGCCTGGCCGTCGGCCGGTTCATCTTCGGTGGCCTGTACCGCTACTTGCTCTTCCGCGCCGCCTATCGAGTCGAGACCGACCTGCGCGCCGTCATCTACCAACATCTCACCAAGCTCTCGTTCTCCTTCTACGACCGCACGCAGTCGGGCCAGGTGATCTCGCGGGCCAACTCCGACATCCGGTCGATCCAGCTGTTGCTGGCGTTCGGTCCGTTGGTGTTGATGTCGGGCCTCACGTTCGTGCTGGCGTTCGCCTACATGATGACGATCCACGTCGGGCTGACCCTCGTCGCGCTCTCGACGATGCCCGGCGTCTACTGGTCGGGCCTCAAGCTGCGGCAAAAGGTGTTCCCGCTGTCGTGGGTCGTCCAGGCGCGGATGGCCGAGATGGCGACCGTCGTCGACGAGAACATCCAGGGCGTGCGCGTCGTGCAGTCGTTCGCGCAAGAGCGCGCGCAGATCACCGCGTTGGCCCGCGCCGCGCAAAAGCTGCGCTGGGCATCGATCGAGACGGCGATCAACCGCGCCCGCTGGTCGCCCATCATCGAAGCGCTCCCCCGCGTCGGCTCGGCGCTGGTGTTGCTCTACGGCGGCAAGCTCGCGATCGACGGCCACGTCACGGTGGGCACGCTCGTCGCGTTCAACGCCTATGTCATCGTGCTGCAGACGCCGTTTCGCATGCTGGGGTTCCTGCTGATCCAGTCGCAGCGCGCCGGCGCGTCGGCGCGTCGTGTTTTCGAAGTGCTCGACGAGCGCTCCGAGATCGTCGAATCCCCCACGGCCCGTGATCTGGTCGCGCCCGAAGGCCGTGTCGAGTTCCGCGACGTCGTGTTCCGCTACGCACCAAAGCTGCCAGCCGTGCTCGACGGTGCGTCATTCGTCATCGAACCGGGCCAACGGGTCGCCATCGTGGGTCGCACCGGCAGCGGCAAATCGACGATCGCCCGCGTGCTGCCGCGCTTTTACGACGTCGACTCCGGCGCGGTGTGCATCGACGGCGTCGACGTCCGCGAATTCACGCTCGCCAGCGTGCGCCATCACGTCAGCCTCGTGCTCGACGAGGCGTTCCTGTTCTCCGTCTCGCTGCGCGACAACATCGCTTTCGGTCGACCGGCCGCGTCGATGGACGACATCGAAGCCGCGGCCCGCGCCGCGCAGGCCCACGACTTCATCATGGATCTGCCCGAGGGCTACGAGACCGTCGTCGGCGAGCGCGGCTACACGCTGTCGGGCGGGCAGCGTCAACGCATCGCCATCGCCCGCACGTTGTTGGTCAACCCGAAGATCTTGGTGCTCGACGACGCGACGAGCGCCATCGACGTCACCACCGAGGACGCCATCCACGACGCGCTGCACACGCTCATGCAGAACCGCACGACGATCATCATCGCCCACCGCCTGTCGACGATCAGCCTCGCCGAGCGGGTCATGTTGCTCGACGAGGGACGCATCGTCGCCGCGGGCACCCACGCCGAACTCATGGCCACCGAACCCCGCTACTCCGAAGTGCTGGCCCACGTCGCCGACGACGAGCCGCACCGCGATGACGACGCCGCGGCGTCCGAAGCACCGGCCGCCGGAGCGCGCCCATGATGACCTTCGGCGGAGGCGGGCCCTCCTCCCAACAGGCCAACGCGGCCGCCGGCCTCCCGCACGCGGGCGTGCCCGGTTCGCTCGCGCAAAAAGTCGACGAGGTACTCGCGAGCGAGCCCGTCCACGGAGAGCCGGTCATCGAGTTCACGCGGTCCAAATTCGACCGTCGCCCCTTCGGCTTGCGCACGTTCCTCGCGCCGCAACGCCTCGCGCTGATGGGCGCGTTCGTGTTGGTCGTCATCGAGACGATCGCGTTGCAAGCAGGGCCCTTCCTCACGCGATTCGCCATCGACGACGGCATCGTCAAGAACGACTACTCGGTCGTCGTGATGGCCACGATCTTCTACTTCGCGTCGATCATCATCAGCAGCCTCGCCACGCACCAACGCGTCGCCTTCACGGGCCGCCTCGGCGAAAAACTCATGTACGCACTGCGCATCCGCGTGTTCACCCATCTGTCGCGGCAGTCGATGTCATTCTTCACCGACGAAAAGGCCGGCGTCTTGATGACGCGCATGACGAGCGACGTCGAGGCGCTCTCCGTGTTGTTCCAAGAGGGTCTCGTCAACTTCGCCGTGCAGGTGCTGACGCTCGTGGTCATCGCGGTCGCGCTGTTCTTGTTCAACGTCAAGCTGGCGATGATCACGTTCGTCGCCGTGATTCCACCGATGATCGTGCTCAGCCTGTGGTTCCGCAAGGTGTCCGACGATGGCTACACCAAGGTACGCAACCGCATCGCCGACGTGCTGTCGGATCTCTCCGAAAGCCTTGCCGGCATCCGCATCATCACTGCCTACAACCGCCGCCGGCACAACGTCATCCATCACGTCAACGTCGTGGGGCGTCACCTCGACGCCAACCTCGACACCGCCAAAGCCAACGGCGTCTACGCCCCCGGCAGCGAAGCGATCGGCGTACTCGGCCAGGCGCTCATCCTGCTCGTGGGCGGCCACATGGTGCTGCAGGGCGAACTCACGGTCGGCCGGCTCGCCGCGTTCCTCCTGTACCTCACGGCGTTCTTCGCGCCGATCCAGCAACTCGTGCAGCTCTACAACACCTACCAACAGGGCAACGCCGCGGTCATCAAGTTGCGCGAGCTCTTCCTCACCGAGCCCGAGGTGGTCGAAGCCGACGACGCGCAGGTGCTGCCACCCATCGCCGGCGACATCGTGCTCGACCATGTCACGTTCGGCTACAGCGACGATCGGCCCATCCTGCACGACGTCTCGCTGTCGATCGCGGCCGGCGAGAGCATGGCCGTGGTCGGCTCGACCGGCGCCGGCAAGTCGACGATCGCGAAGCTCGTCGTGCGATTCTACGATCCGCAAGGCGGTCGGGTGTTGATCGACGGCCACGACCTGCGCGACGTCACACTCGATTCGCTGCGCCGGCAGCTCGGTGTCGTGCCGCAAGAGCCGTTCCTGTTCCACGGCACGTTCCGCAACAACGTGGCGTTCGCGAACCCCGACGCCACCGACGAAGAGGTGCTCGAAGCCTGTCGCGCCGTCGGCCTCGACGACGTCATCGAACGCCTACCCGACGGTCTCGATTCCGCCGTCCACGAGCGCGGCGCATCACTGTCCGCCGGCGAACGGCAGTTGCTGGCACTCGCACGTGCGTTCCTCGCGCGGCCCCGCGTGCTCGTGCTCGACGAAGCCACGTCCAATCTCGATCTCACCTCCGAAGCCAAGATCGAGCGGGCCCTCGACACGTTGCTCGAAGGCCGCACCGCGATCATCATCGCCCACCGACTCGCCACCGCGATGCGCTGCGATCGCATCGCCGTTGTCGAGGACGGGCACGTCGTCGAGCTCGGTTCCCACCACGAGCTCGTGGCCCGCAACGGCCGCTACGCCGCGCTCTACGCGACGTGGCTCGCCCACATGACGGGCGCACCGACCAACGGCTCGCACTGACGCGCCGCGGCGCGGGGCGACGTCAGTCGGTCAGCACGAGCGCGGCGAGGCGCGTGCGGGCACCGTCGATCTCGCTGCGCAGCAATCGTTCGACGATGGGTTCGAACAAACCGCCGCCGTAGTGCAGCACCATCGCGAGATGTGAGCTGCCATCGTGTTGCTCGATCGTCGCTCGCAGCACCCACGGCGAATGCGTCTGCCCGTCGGTCTCGCGTCGTTCGAACGTGACCGCGTGCGGTTCGTCGGCGACCGTACGCACCATGCGCAATTGCTTCGACCGCGACAACGGGCCGATCTTGCCCCGCAGTTGCACGAACCACGCCGGCCCCACGTCGTCGGGGTCGCTCTCGGCGGGCGCCGCGCGCGTCACGATCTCGAGCCATTGCGGATAGCGCTCGAGGTCCGCGACCCAGCGGTACATCGCGGCAGGGGCGACGGGCGCGTCGAGATCGGCGGTCACGTCCATCGGGTCAACTCCACCCGGTCATTCTGGCCCGGGCGATTGCACGGCCAACAACACGCCGTCGGCGACCTCGACCATGATCGGACCGTCCACGACCACATTGCTGATGCCCCGTGAGGATCCCGAGCTCAACATCTCGTGGCGCAGCGGGTATTCGAGACCGTGGGTCGTGACGCCGAACGCCGGCCCGCCCACGGCGAACAGGCTCACCACGTCACCGGGGTGCCGCAAGAACCGCCGGCGTACCCGCACGACCGACACGGTCGCGTCGCCGATCCACGCGTCGAGCTCGATCGCGGCGAACCGTTCGGACGCCAGCAACAACAAATTGCCGAGCGCGTGGTCGAGACGACCGCCACCCGCGCCGAGCACGAGCGCCCGGGTCATCCCTCGCGTGCACACGTGGTCGAGCGCGAGCTCGAGATCGGTCTCGTCCTTGGCCGCCGGATGATGGTCGATCGCGACCCCTTCGTCGCGGGCCCGCGCCAGCGCCGCCGCGCTCACCGAATCGAGGTCGCCCACCAACAGATCGACCGGCAAGCCGAGCGCATACACGTGGTCGAGCCCACCATCCGCCGCGATCACCGTCGAGAACGGGGGGATGGCGCGGCCCTCGGGCGGCGCGTCCCCGCCGGCAACCACGATCGCAAGGTCCGCCATGCCCCCTGCTTACTACCGTTCGAGTGGTCAGCAGGCGGGCGGGAGCACGTCGCCGGTGCCGGCCAGCAGCGGGCCGAGGCCGCTCGTCGGGGTCACGATGCCGACCTTGCTGTTGCGCTCGATGCCGATCGCGATGCCGATGACGCGGCCGTCGCTGTCGGTGACCGGTCCCCCCGACACGCCTTCGGCGAATGCGTCGTCGACGATCATCACCCGCGTGCCGTTCGCGGCCAACGGCTGGCGCGCCGTGAAGAGCGAGACCGTCGTGTAGTCGATGTGGAGCCGGCCGCCCTCGGGATGCCCGGTGATCGCCACCGAATCGCCCCGTTCGGGCTCGGTCCTCGCGACCTGGATGCGGTTCGTGCCCGCGTCGCCGATGCCGGGGACCGACACGGTCGCAGCGTCACGGCCTTCACGATCGACGAGCACGGTGCGAGCGACGCGCTGGCGCCCATCCTCGGTCTCGATGACGATGCGCCGGGCACCGGCAACCACGTGGCGCGCCGTCAACACCCGATCACCGCTGATCACCACGCCCGACCCGTAGAGCGTGCCGTCGCAGCCCGAGGCGATGATGCGCACCGAGGGCACCACGGGCGCCGAGGCATCGACCGCGGGCGACGGACGCTGCGCCGTGAGCGCGTCGCCGATGGCCACCGACGACTCGGCGGTGGCGTTGTCGTGGTACTCGACCAGGTTGAACACCGAGACGGCGATGAGGGCCGTGCCGAGGGCGATGCGGCGACGCCGCGTCCGCCGCCGCGCTGCCCGAGCCTTGATCCGCGCCAACAACAACATCACGCCATTGGTACCACATCACACCGTTTCAGTAACTATCAATCTATGTGATGTCGAACGGCGAGGCCGGCGAGCGCGCTCCTACAATCCGCCGGGGGTTGCACCATGAGCGCCGACAACTTGATCGATCTCCGCTACGACACGGCGGGTGGGGTCGCGACGATCACCATCGACCGGCCCGACCGCCACAACGCCATGCGGCCCAACACGCTGCGCGAGATGGCCCAGGTGTTGACGCTCGCGAGCGACGACGCCGCGATCGGAGTCGTCGTCATCACCGGCGCCGGCGAGCG
>JBDTLT010000060.1:0-25090 GCA_039934635.1 Acidimicrobiales bacterium | reverse complement strand
ATCCGTCCCGCAAATCAACCCTTTGAACGCTCTGTCAAGTTCGGCACAGACTTGCGTCGATTGCGCAGAGCGCAATCGGCTGAGGGTCGCTCGGCGACAGTCTTGTCGTCAGGACACGCTGATCGAGGGGCCCTGGTCGCCCGGCGGCGCGATATCATTTATGATGTCATGTGGTCGGTCGAACTCGAACCGGAAGTCGAGGCTTGGTTCGACGGGATCTCGTTGCGGGACTTCGCGTTGGCGCTTCCCCACATCGAGCGTCTCGCCGAGCGGGGCAATGCTCTGCGCATGCCCGCCTCGCGGCCGCTGGGCGAAGGCCTCTTCGAGTTGCGCTTCGATCTTCACCGAGTGGCATGGCGGATCACGTTCTACTTCGCTCACAGCGAGCGCATCGTGTTGCTCACTGTGTTCCGCAAACAACGAATGAACGAAAAGACCGAGGTTCAGCGAGCTCGAGATGCAATGAGACGTTGCATCGCTGAGGGCCATGACGCAGAGGATGACTGATGCCTAGAACAACTATCAATCAGCTGAAGGAGAAGCGGCTCGCGGCCGGCAGCCCGGCGGAGCGGGCCGCGTTCGAGGAGACCTATGCGGCCGCGTCGCTCGCGCTGCGCGTCGGCGAACAGATTCGCGCCGCGCGAGAAGCCGTCGGCCTCAGCCAACGCGACCTCGCCCAACGTATGGGGACGAGCCAAGCCGCCATTGCCAGGCTCGAAGCCGGAGCCGTCGGAGCGACACTGACGACGCTGCAACGAGCCGCAGTCGCGCTCGATCTCCTCATCACCGTCGAGCTACGACCCGCGAGCTGAACGTCTCCAATGCAACTGGCTCTGCGATCTCAGGCCGCAACATTCGGACGATGAGCTTCGCGGCGAGTCGGGGGGCGGAGGAGCGCTACGCGCTTTCGAGTTCGCCGGCGGAGATAAGCACAGCGTGCTTGCGAAACGCGGTCGGCGAGGTTGCCTCAGCGAGGTCCCGGTACCACGGCTCGTCGACGAGGGGTGTGAGCTGAGGGAGTGACCGAGACGCCTCGTGCACCCACGTTGGTAGAGGTAGCGAACGATCGGTGAGGCGATGCTCGACCACGCCGGCGATCAACGCGTCGTAGAGCGTCGACCCGGTAGGCGACGGCGGCTGCACCGCGAGTGCGACGCTCAACGCCGCGTCGGTGATGCGGAGATCGTCGGCGAGCTGGATGAAGCGGCGGAACGCGACCGGCTCGTGGCCGTGGCGCAGGTCCTCATGTATTGATGCAGCAACGCTGGCCACTGAGGGGGTGCGGGTCGGGAGTAGGGCTACTTGGCAGCCGGCGGCCTCGATCAGTCGTATGAAGGTTGCGACAGTCGTATCTCGGCGGCCAGATTCGATGGCGGCGATCGTCGGCTGTGCAATCTGCGAGCGCTCCGCGACGATGCGCTGCGTGTAGCCGCGCACGCTCCGTGCCTGGCGAACGAGGGTCGACGTGACAGCCACGCTCAATACCTACTTTGGAGATACAACGACTCCGTCGAATGCAGCACTGGTTGCGCGTCATGACGACCTGCGTTGCGCAACACGAAGAAGGACGGGAGACGGGCGCCTCATCGAGAGTCCCTACCCCCACCCCATCGTCCTCTGGACCGCGGCGATGCGTGCTTCGAGTTCCTGTTGTTCTGCCGTCGTTAGCGCAGCCTGAGTGTGTTCGGTGTACGCGGCCACGAACGCCTCTCGCACGCCCTCGCTCGTTGGTCCCCAATCGCGGTAGCGGGTGCCGAGGAGGACGGCTGCCTTGGCGAGGTCAGCGACGCGCGTGTCGTACGTGACCTCTTCGAGGTCGAGGACGGCCGTGATCCTCGTTCCGTTGTGCAGGACGTTGGCCGAGCGGAAGTCGTTGTGGACGAGTTGCTCCTGTCCATCGGAACGACGGCCGCCGACTTGAAGGGGATAGGAAGCGAGCGCTTCGTGAACCGCGGCCAGCATCTGGCCCGCGTCCGTGACCTGAGCGGGGTCGTTGACAGCGAGGAGATCGCCTTCGATGAAAGGAAGAAGCCCAAGTAGAAACCGGCTTTCTGGCAGCGGTAACCGGGACTTCACTCGCCCCTTCGCGTCATTGTCGAACTCAACCAATAAGTGGCCATCAGCGGCGGGGATCGGAGCCGCCACGGGTATCCCGCGGCTGTCGAGCCAAGTGACGATACGCGCCGCGTCCTCGAGGCGCGCGAAGCGCTGCGGCAGCGCCGACCACTTGGCGATGAGGCGACGTTCGTTGGCCACTACCCAAGCCATCACGTTCCAATCGCTGATCACCACACGCTCGCAGTTCGTGACGTCGAGGTCCCAACGCCGTTGCAGGGCGTCGGCGACCCAGTCGGCGACCGCCGCACCGCCGCGGAAACCAAAGCGCTGCATCAAGCGTTCGGTCGGATCGACCGACTCCCACAGCATGGTGACGGCGGGCGATTCCACGAGTGCAGAGTCAATCACCGCGTCACAGAACGCGCGGCGGAACTTACTGCGCCGACCGCTACCGTGAGCCTAATGAGCAGCCCGCAAGTGCGCGGTGGTGTGGTGCACAAGCTTCCAGGGGACATGCGCAAGGCCCTGATCACCAACGCCCCGGCGCTCGATGCCTGGAACGACATCACGCCGTTGGCCCGCAACGAGTTCATCTGCTGGGTCGAGGATGCCAAGCAACCGACCACCCGAGAACGCCGCATTCGCCGAACCCAAGAGGAGCTGGAGGAGGGCCAGCGTCGACCCTGCTGCTGGCCAGGATGCAAGCACCGCGAGCGCACTGGCAAATAACAGCAACCGAGCAGGCGATCTGCCGCGTCACGTTGTCGTGATCAGACGATGACGCGGTAGTGGAGATGGACGAAGCCGTTCTTGAACGGGCGCTCATCGAGCAATTCGAGTTGCGCTCGGACGTTGTCCGGCAGGGTGCGTTTGCCGCCACCGACCACGATCGGGCACAAGAAGAGATGGCACTCATCGACAAGCCCGGCGCCAATCGCCTGGCCGGCGAGATCGCCGCCCCCGATTGAAAGGTCGGACGTTGACGACAGCTTTAGCTGCCGAACCGCGTCGACGTCGAACTCGCGCTCGATCCGAGTCCTCGCGCTGGATGGAGTCTGAAGCGTGCGCGAGTACACGATCTTCTCCGCCCCCCGCCAGATCTCTGCGTAATCGCGGAACACGGCCGGTTCGTTGGCAGTCGGCGCGGTCTCCCAGAAGACCATCGTCTCGTACATGCGGCGCCCGCACAGGTAGGCCCGGATCGGCCGCTCGAGATCATTGACAAACGCATGCACATCCTCATCGGGCGCGGCCCAGTCGAACCTCCCGTCCGAGTCCTCGAAGTAGCCGTCGAGCGAGCCCAGTACCGAATAGATCAGCTTGGCCATCTTCACTCCAATCGATCGTCGGCACCGTGTGCATACCGCACCTACTCAGACCGCTTGACACGCCCGAACTCATCGCGCAAGGGCCATGAGGAGCAGCTGCTCGACTCGGCCGGTCATTCCACGAAGGTCGACCGGGGCGCGTCCGGCGACTTGCACCGGGATGAAGGTCGGCCAGTGGTCGGTGTAGGCGAGCAGTTGATGGATGTCCCACCAAGGTTCGACCTGCCGCCCCGCCTCGGCCTCGTACGCGCGGCGGAACTTCTCCGCGATCTCGGGCGAATAGAGCACGGCCAGATTCAGCCGGCAGTGACCGACGTCGCGGTCGGGAGATGCGATGCACGACCAGCTCCAGTCGACGAGCGCGCTGAGGCGGCCACGCGACCAGAGCACATTGAAGTCTGATAGTCGCCGTGAATGAACACGGTCTCGGTCGGTGGCGGCTGCGCCCTGATGACGTCCTTCGCCGCGGTCCACACCTCGGGCCGTAGAGCCGACTCGGGCACCGTGAGCGCGTCGAAGTCTCGGGGCTGGCGCGTCCGAACATCGGCGGACCCTGCGTGGAGGGTGGGCAGCAAGATCGCGAGCTGGCGGATCCACGAGTCGATGTCATGCGGAGTCAGCCAGACCCGGCCGGCGGCGCGGGTCATGAGCAGCGAAGGCACGCCGTCGGTCTCGGCGCCGCCGGGTGATATCCCAAGCAGGCGAGGTGCCGGGACGTCCATTTGCTCGACCGCGGCGAGCGCCGCGGCTTCGTTCTGGACGATCGCGCGCGTGTCGCCCCAGCCGGGGTCAGTGAAGCGCTTCAGTACGACGTGCGCCGACCTGCCGTTCGGCAGCCGAAGCGACAAGCGGTGCACGGAGGACGAGATGCCGCCGAACATGCGACGACCACCGGTTACTCGCGCGCCGGTCCCGACGGTGCGCTCGACCCATGCCAGCTGCGCCGGTGACGGAAATCGACGCATGTCGTCTGTCATGTCGCGACGGACACGGCTGGCCATCACTCGAGTCTTACGCGACGGGCCTTTCGTCGCGTGGTCGACGCGGACCGGAGGTCGTCGAAGAGTTGTTCCGCGCTCGCGTTGGGCAGCGCGTCGGCTCGGCGGATCGCGACGATGCCTCGTTGCGCAAGCGCGGCGCCGGGAAGCCGGAGAAGGGGGTGCGAGCCGGTCTCCGCGACGTCTTCGGGCAATGCACACCAACCGACTCCGAGACGAACCATCTGACGGAGGACGTCGGGGTTCGACGATTCGGCGACCACCTCCATGGATGCGCCCCTGCGGGCGAGTGCCGCCGCGATCAACTGGCGGCTTTGCGAGCCGGCCGGGTATGTGACCCAGGGGCCCCACTCCGCGGGGGCGACGCGTCGTGGCGCCGAGCCGGTGGCTTCCACGGCGGGATAGATGTAGATGCTCTCGTCGAAGAGCGGGGTGACCTCGAGGCGTCGATCGAGCCGTTCGATGACCGGGTTTGGTCCGACCACCACCGCGAGGTCGAGTTCGCCTGCCGCAACTTTTTCGGACAGCGACACGGATGCCTCCACGACCATCGTGAGGGCGACGCGGGGAAACGTTGAACGAAAGGCGGCCACGGTCGGGGCAAGTGATCCGAGGGCAGCGGTGTCGATCATCCCGAGACGCACGGCGCCGCGTTGGCCGGTCTGCAGCTCGTGCAGTCGCCGGTCGAGATCGTCGATGCCGCTGAGGATCTGTTCGGCCACGGTCAGCACCTCGCTCAGTTCGGGCGTTGGCATGCGGAGCCGGGCGCGCCGGTCGAAGAGCTTCACTCCGAGGCGTCGCTCGACCTCGGCCACGCCTTGGGAAAGCGCGGGCTGCGTGACGCCCAGACGACGCGCCGCCTCGGACCAGGTGGCGGCGCGGGCGGCCTCGCGCACATAGAGGAGTTGATGCACCGAAAGGTTGGGGAGTTCGCGCACGTACTGTTCCGTTCAAAGAGTTACTTATGCTAACTCCGTTTGCCTCAGTAGTTCCTTTGGTAGATGCTCGTGCCCATGACCTCTACAACCATCGCTCCCGCTACCGGCCGTCTCGGCGTGCTCACTCCGGGCATGGGTGCCGTCGCCACCACGCTCTACGCCGGCGTACTCGCCACTCGTCAGGGACTCAAGCAACCCATCGGGTCGTTGACCCAGATGGCTCACATCCGCTTGGGCAAGCGCGAAGAGAACCGCAACCCGTTGATCAAGGACTTCGTGCCGCTCGCCGGGCTCGATGACATCGTGTTCGGTGGTTGGGACCCGATCTCTTCGAACGCCCTCGAAGCGGCCCGCACCGCCGGAGTGCTCACAAACGAAGACCTCGCGCCGCTCTCTCGTGAACTCGAAGGCATCGTGGCGATGGATGCCGTGTTCGACAAGCGTTGGGTCTCGCGTCTCGACGGCAAGCGAGTGAAGACCGGCGCGACCAAATACGACCTCGCCCTTCAGCTCATGGCCGACATGGAGCGGTTCAAGGCGGCGAACAACTGCGACCGTCTCGTCGTCGTGTGGTGTGGGTCGACCGAGGCGTATCAGGAACCGACCGCGGTGCACGACACCATCGAGTCGTTCGAAGCGGGCTTGAAGTCGAGCGATCCGAACATCTCGCCTTCGCAGATCTATGCCTATGCCGCACTGTCGTTGGGCGTGCCGTACGCGAACGGGGCCCCCAACCTCACCGTCGATCTGCCCTGCATCGTCGCTCTCGCCGAGCGTCAGGGAGCGCCGATCTGCGGGAAGGACTTCAAGACCGGTCAGACCCTCATGAAGACCATCCTCGCTCCGGGCTTCAAGGCGCGCATGCTCGGTATGCGCGGTTGGTATTCGACGAACATCCTCGGCAACCGTGACGGTGAAGTCCTCGACGATCCGGAGAACTTCAAGTCCAAGGAGGTATCGAAGCTCGGTGTGCTCGACACGATTTTTCAACCGGACCTGTACCCCGATCTGTACGGCAACGTCGACCACGTCGTGCGCATCAACTACTACCAACCGCGTGGCGACAACAAAGAGGGCTGGGACGCCATCGACATCTTCGGATGGATGGGCTACGACATGCAGATCAAGGTCAACTTCCTCTGCCGCGACTCGATCCTCGCGGCCCCGATCGTGCTCGATCTCGCACTGTTCATGGACCTCGCACTGCGCGCCGGCAAAGGCGGTCTGCAGGAGTGGCTGAGCTTCTATTTCAAAGCACCGCAGTCGAACAACCCTGCCGGCCCTGAGCACGACCTCTTCATCCAACAGATCAAGCTGAAGAACACGTTGCGCGAGTGGATGGGCGAACGGCCGGTCACCCACACCGAGGACTGATGTCCCAGGTGTAGGGTGCGGCGCGAGGAGCACGGCGAACGCGGGGGCGAGCTTGATGGCGTATGGACGGCACGTGTGTCGAACGCGCGAGGTGTTGCGATGAACCTTGACCCGATCCCGCAAGTGTGGGTGGACGATCCCCACGCCGTGTACCGCGCGCTGCGCGACGAGCATCCCGTCTACCACGTGGAGGAGCGCGACCTGTGGGTCATATCGCGCTACGACGACGTGCAGATGATGTTGCGCTCACCCGAACGGTTTTCGTCGGCTTCGGGGGTGGTGCCGAGTGGCTTTGCGCCAGAGGCCCCGACGATCATCACATCGGATCCGCCCACCCACACCGCGATACGCAAGGCGGTGTCGCGTGCGTTCACACCCAAGCGGATGGCCGCAATGGAGCCGGTGATCCGACGACTCGCGCGCGATCTCGTGGCGACGCTGCCGTCTGCAGGTGAGATCGACGCGTTCAGTCAGTTCACCGCCCTTTTGCCGTATCAGGTCATGGCCGAGCTACTTGGTCTCGAGCCGGAGACCTACGACGTGTTGCAGCGTTGTGGTGACGTGATCGTCTACTCCTCTGACGTCGGCGCTGAGGCCATGGACAGCGCCAGCCGCGAGCTGTCGGTGTTCCTTGCCGAGTCCTGCGCGCGTCGTCGAGAGGCTCCCGGCGACGACCTCATGAGCGTGCTGCTCAGCTCGACGCCCGACGACGACGCACTTGCCGAGGACGAGGTTGTCGCGTTGTGCTTCCTGCTCACGCTCGCCGGCACCGAGACCACGACCAGTGGGATGGGCATCGCGTTGATGACGCTCGACGAGTTCGCCGGGGAACGGATCAGGATCGTGGCCGACCATTCGCTGCTCGCGACCGCGGTCGACGAGATGATGCGCTGGGATTCCCCGGTCCAAGGTTTGTCTCGAGTGACCACAGAGCCGATCGCGTTGCACGGCACCGTGATCCCCGCCGGGGCCCGGGTGCACATGTTGTTCGCGTCGGCGAACCGTGACGCCGCGGTGTTCGACGACCCCGACCACTTCGACATCACACGAACACCGAACCCGCATCTTGGTTTCGGCTTCGGCATCCACCACTGCCTCGGTGCGAGTCTCGCACGGACCGAGTTGCGCGTCGGGCTCGACGAGTTCCTGACGCGCTTTCCCAACTACCGCGTACGACGCGACGAGGTCGTACGCCTGCACTCCGACACCAATCGAGGATTCGCGAAACTCCCGATCGTGCTTTGAACCAGGAGAGGTTGGAATGACCGAACATTGGGATTACGTGATCGTCGGGGCGGGTTCGTCGGGCGCGGTCCTGGCAAGTCGTCTGAGTGAAGATCCCGCGGTATCGGTGCTCTTACTCGAAGCGGGCCCGGACTACCGAAGCGCGGATGCGCCCGCGGAAATGCGTCGAGGACATTGGTCGGACATTCTCGACCTCGAGCAGTTCCCGAGTTTTCAATGGCCGGCCCTGAACGTCCGTCGAACGTCAGAGCGCCAACCCGAACCGTACTGGCGTGGACGCGGCCTGGGCGGCAGCTCGTCGATCAACGGCATGGTCGCGATCAGGCCTCCGGTCGACGAGTTCGACGATTGGTCGCCGTCGGACGGACATTGGTCCCGCGACGCGGTCATGGAGTGCTTCAAGCGGCTCGAAGATGACCTGATGTTCGGGGATCTTCCGTACCACGGTCGCGGTGGGCCTATCACCATCAGCCGCGCAACTCCCGACGAGTGGGCGCCGCTCGATCTTGCATTTCGCGAGAGCTTCATGGCGCTGGGCAACCCATGGATGCCGGACTGCAACGAGCCGGGATCGACGGGCGTCTGCATGCTTGCGTACAACGCGCGCGATGAGATACGGGTCAGCACCAACGACGGCTATTTGGAGGCCGCTCGCACCCGTCCGAACCTGACGATTCGAGGAGACGTGCTGGTGGATCGCGTGCTCTTTTCGGGCACACGCGCCATCGGCGTTGCGGCACTCAGTGCTGCCCGTCGCACGGAGATCTTCGGTGATGAAGTCATCCTCTCGGCGGGCGCGGTCCATTCGCCCGCCATCCTCCAGCGATCGGGGATCGGCCCGTCCGGCTTGTTGCGCGAACTCGACATTCCCCAAAGGATTGATCTTCCGGTGGGAGAAGGAATGCAGGAGCATCCTGCGGTGATTCTCGGCTTCCCCGTTGATGACGAGTTGCCCGGTGCACCAAACGGCCGGCACACGAACACCGGCGTTCGGTGGTCGAGCGGCGTCGACGGCACACCGTTCAACGACATGCAGGCTCTCGGCAATGGTCCATCGAAGTTGATGCCGAACTGGTGGTGTATGGGCGCGCTGGCAAATCAGTCTTTTGGGCGCGGCCGTCTCTCGATATCGACCACCGATCCGACGATCGACCCGAACGTCAACTTGAATTTGGGTAGCGATGAACGCGATCTCGACCGGTTGCGCCGAGGTATCGACATTATGAGGGAGGTCCTCGCGCACCCGTCGTTCGCGCCCTACATGCGCGGAGAGGCTCGCGGCATCGACGGTACGATGCTGTCTGATCTCGACAACCGGGCGACGATCGACGCCTGGATTGCACGTGTCATCGACGGGTGCGCGCACGCCTCTGCGACGTGCAGCATCGGCACCGTGGTCGACTCGACTTGTCGTGTCTACGGTGTCGACAACTTGCGCGTAATCGACCTGTCGATCGTTCCGCACGTGCCTCGGGCCAACACCAATCTCACCGCAATGATGATCGGTGAATACATGTCCTCGGTGATTCGGCTCGCCAATTAGAGCGTCGGTAACGCGACGCAAACGCAGCGTTCGCACAAGGGCGCCTACTGTTTGCGGGGATTTCGGAGGTCACAGCATGGGGATCCGTGAACGCAAGCAAGCGGTGCATGACATGCTCGCCGCCTATGCCGCATCCGATGCCGCTGCGCTGCGTTCACTGCTCACCGACAATGTCCTGTGGTGGGTGCCGCCATCTGCCGGTGGCCGTTACCCTCGGCCGATATTCGGTATCGACGGGGCGCTCGAGGTGCTCGCCGGCCCGTCGCGTGCGTATCGCAAGCCGACCATCCACTGGACGATCCATCACGTCGTCGCCGACGAGGGTGACATCGTCATGGCCAACGCCAGCATGACGGCTGTCCTCATCAACGGCAATCCCTACGCGAATGACTATTGCTACGTCTTCCGCTTCGAAGGCGACCGCATCGCCGAGGGCACGGAGTACGCGGACACGGCCCACGCCCTGCAACTCGCGTCCGCTCCACCGGCTACATAGCGGCGCGACGCGTTCCGGCAACGTTCAGGCAAACGTAAGTGGCGCCGACGGCGGCGGTGGCCAGACCGTGCCGGAGAGTTCGCGAGGGCCGCGGTAGAGCGGTGAGAAGGCTCGCTGCACGAAGCGCCATGCACCGTCGTCGCAGCTGCGGTAGCGGTCGTCGTACACACCGATCAACTCCGTGCCCGCCCCATTCGTGCGCGTGACTGAATGGATCACCCAACGTCCGACACCCTCGTTGCCGCGGATTTGCACGCGGCCGCTCATCAACCGCTGCACGGCCAGCTCTTGGCGACTGCGCAGGCGGACGAACAGCGCGGTGATGTCGTCGGGTCCGTGGATGCGGCCCCGACCGTCGACGTCCCATACGGCGTCATCGGTCCACACCGATCGGTAGAGCTCCACGTCGAAGAGCGCCACGCTCTCGACGTAACGCGACACGAGCTCGTGCAGCGGGCCACCCTCGATCTCGACCCTGTCCATCGCGCGGCCCCCTTCGTGCGGCGATCGAGTTGGTCTACTCCATCGGCGGTTGCGACGCGGCGAGTCAATCCGACGCGTGCAAGGATCGGGGTGTCCCGTCGTCTCCGCAGGGGAGCCCTATGGCTGACTCCAACTCGCTGTCGTTCCTGTGCATCGGCTCGCTCGGCACGGGCTTCCTCGAGTCGTCGCTCGAGCGGGGCCTGGCCCTCGACCCCGACTTCATCGGCGCCGATGCGGGCAGCGTGGACGGTGGTCCCAACGCGCTGGCCGGCGTCGCACCGGGTTGGCCCGACGCCGCCTACCGCCGCGACCTGGACTTGTTGATGCGAGGCGCGGCCCGCAAAGGCATCCCGTTGCTCATCGGGTCGAGCGCCACGTCGGGTCGTGATTGGGGGGTCGACTGGTTCGCCGGCATGGCCCGCGACATCGGATCGACCATCGGCCGCAAGCTCAAGGTGGCCAAGATCTACAGCGAGCTGTCGGCCGACTACGTCGCGGACAAGTTGCGCGCCGGCCGGCTCCACCCGCTTTATCCAGCGCCCCACTACGACGAGGACGTCATCCGCCGAAGTGTGCGCATCGTCGGCGTCATGGGTGCCGAGCAGTTTCAAGCAGCGCTCGATCTCGGTGCCGATGTGGTGCTCGGCGGCCGGGCCACCGACACCGGCATCTTCGCCGCGATACCGCTCGCCCGCGGATTCGATCCGGGCCTCGCGTGGCACGCGGGCAAGATCGCCGAGTGCGGATCGTCGGCGGCTGAGCCCCGCCGCCGCCTCGACGTGTTGCACATCGCGATGGAGCGCGACTCGTTCGTCGTGCAACCACTGGCCGACGACATTCGCTGCACACCGTTCAGCGTCGCGTCGCTGCAACTCCATGAGGTTGCCGACCCCTTTACTATGGTCGAACCGGGATGGACCACTGACCTGCGCAACGTGCGTTACGACGCCGTGTCGGACCGCGCCGTGCGTGTGAGCGGTGCCACGTCGGTGCGCACGCCGTACACGGTCAAGCTCGAAGGCGTCGAACGCGCCGGTTTCCAGCGCATGTTCATGTTCGGCATCCGCGACGAGACGTTCCTGAAGAACATCGACGGGTGGATGGCGTTCATCGACGGCGACATCACCACGCGTTGCGAAGAGCTGTTGGGTCCGGGTGGGCGTGACCTCGTCCAGGTGCACATGCGCGTGTACGGGCGCGACGGCGTGATGGGACCGCGCGAGCCGATCAAGCAGTTCGAAGGCCACGAGGCGTTCTTCGTCGTCGACGTGACCGGTCCCGATCCGCAGACGACGGAGACCGCGACGAGCGTCATCTGGTACGCGTTCATGCACGCGAAGAGTCCTGGATGGCGGGGCGGAGCCACGGTCGCCTGGCCGTTCTCGAAGGCGGTGTTCGACAACGGCGAGGTGTTCCAGTTCAACGCGCACCACGTGATCGACGTCGACGACCCGATGGAGCCGTTCCGCATCGAGCTCGAGGAGGTCGGACAATGACCACACGAATCGTCCGCGACGTCCTTGTGTCGGTGCGCAGCAAGAACGCCGGACCGTTCACCGTCAGCTTCGATCTGTTCTTCCCCGATAACGAGACATTTCACGACATGCAGCAGCGCGGAGTTATCACTCCCGAGAGCGTGGCCGCGCTCTACGGCCTTGCGCCCGACGATGTCAGGGTGCACTGGTTCGAGCCGGCGCTGGCGGTCAAGGTCGCCGTGCCGCGCTTGGTGCCGGGCGGCGCGCCAGGTGACACCGACGTGGCCGGCGGCCAACAGTACGCACCGCTCCTGTCGCTACCACTCGACTAACGCGCGTCACGACGTCGTGGCGCGCGGTTCGAAGATGACGACCGCGGTTTCCATCGAGCGCCGTGCCGCGTAGGCGTCGAGGTTCTTGTCGATCTCTTGCCACCGAGCCCACAGCCGCTCGCGTTCTTCGCCAGTGGCGGCCCGACCGGTTACGAGACGCGGACCGTCGCGAAGGTCGACCTTCACGTCGGGGTGGGCCTGCAGGTTCAGCCACCACGCCGGCTCGCCGTCGCCCCAGCCGTTCATCGCCATGGTCACGAGGTTCGGGCCATCCACGAAGTAACCGACCATCACACTGCGTTCTAGGCCGGTCCGACGGCCGACGGTGGTGAGCCGCAGGGCACCCCACCCGTTGGGCCTGGGCCGCCACAGACCCAGACGGCCCCGCGTCAGACGGTAGACGCGTCGATGAGTGAACCAGAACGCTCGTATGAACCAGCGAGGCGGAAGTCGTGGCTTGGACTTCTGCTCGGGCATCTGTGCTCCTTCCCACGACGAACCGTCCATCGGCGGCCGTCTTCAGGATCACCCCGAGCGAGTCGAGGTTGTAGAGCCGAAGGTCATTCGAGCGAGTCGACGGTGCCGGTCGAGTCTCCGGTCACGGCTGCAATTCATCGACGATGGTGTCGAGTTGCGCGAACGCCAGCGCGAGCATGTCGGCTTCGGAAAGCGCGACACCGCGGGCGTAAAGAGGGTCGAACTCATCGCCGATCGCCCGGCGCAGCGAGGACTCCTGGCGGGTCTCGGTGGTGATTTCCTGCTCGGTGCCGGTTTGGTTCCGGCGTGCGCGGTGAGCCCGCAACGCGCCGAGGAGCACTGCGGCGTCTTTGGGCGCTCGGCGCTTGACGATTGGAATCGTCGCGCACATTCCTTGCGCGAGATATGTAGGCCCATAGGTGACGGCCGATTCGAGAGATCGACGGGCCCAGTGCGCGGCTTGGCTGTGGTGACCGGCAGTGAGTTCGTGGACCGCGAGGAACATAGCGGTAGTGGTGTTGACAACATGGGCGCCGTATTCCTCGTTGAGCGCATAGGCCTGCAGCAGAAGATCGCCCGCTTGATCAGGATCGGTCGGAGCTGTCGCCAATGCGAACGACAGCATGTTCATGACGAGCATGAAGTTGCTGCCGAGTCGTTCGACAAGGTCCATCACATCGCGCTGGATGCCAGGCAAGCGGTCCAATCCACCGCAGAGGATGAGCACTGTGTAGCACTGGCCCAGCGCGTGCGCCCGAATGAACAGATCGGGCTCGCCCACGGCCAATGCGTGAACCCGCACGCACTTCGCTATGGCCGCTTCGGTACGGCCCTGCATCATCTCCAAGGTGCTCACCACGGAGATCGCGGTGAGCGGAGGTGTCGACGCGGTGGATGCCCATAGCTGTTCTGCTGCATCTGCGTACGTCTCCGCAAGGGCCAGATCGACACTGTTCATCACCGCTGCGGCAAAGCCGAGGGCGACGATGCGGGCCGCCGGATCGACAACGGGTCTGTGTTGGAGCTCGGCGGCCCACGCCGCGCCCTCCAAGACCCGAGCGCGGTTCCACACGACGTACAGCAGAGTGAAAAGCTCGTCGAACCGAGACGACGAAACATCATCGGCGGCATGGCGCAGCGCGACACGGATGTTGTCGAGCTCACGCTCGATGGCGTTGAGTGCGGGCAAGTCTCCTTTGCCGTGAAGTTGTGCCCGGCGCGACAACACGAACTCGCTGTAGAAATCAGCGTGCCGTTCGCGATAATGCACTTGGATCCCTGCAGCGGTGAGGTTGGCCTGGCCGAATTGGCGCATCGTCTCCAACAGTCGGTACCGCGTCTCGTCGTCGTACTCGTCAGCGACGACGAGCGACTTGTCTACGAGCGCGAGGACCGCGTCGAGCACTTCCCATTCCTCGACGCCGTCACCGGACGCCACCGCTCCGGCGGCATCGATGGTGAACGGTCCCGCGAACGCCGAGAGCCGATCGAACACTTGCCGCTGCGCGCCGTCGCATAACTCATAGGACCATCGCACGGCGGCGTCGAGGGTGCGGTGCCGCTCTGGCGCGGAGCGATCAGTCGAACTCAGCAGCTGCAACCGTTGGTCGAGCCGTCGCGCGATATCCGCTGGGGTCATTCCCCGCACCCGCGCCGCCGCCAGCTCGATGGCCAACGGCACGTGGTCGAGCCGTTCGCAGATCTCGACCACTGCGGCCTCGTTGCTTCCACTGAGCTCGAAATTGGCGCGGACCATGCGGGCGCGGTCCACGAACAACTCGACGCTGTCCCGGGGCAGACCGCCGGAGAAGGGGGCAACGGTCCACACATGTTCTCCGCGTACCCCGAGCGGCGTCTGACTCGTCGCCATGATCGCCACCGTCGCGGACACCTCCAACATTCGGTCTACGATCGCCGCGGTCTCCGCTGCGAGGTGTTCGCAGTTGTCGATGACGACCATCGCTTTGCGCGCAGAGATCCACGAACACAACGTGTCCAAGGCTGGCTCACCGCGCCGCTCCGGCACTCCCACTGCCTCCAGAATCGTGGCCGACAACAGCGCGACTTCTTCGAGCGCTCCCAGCGATGCGAACCACACGCCGTCCGGGAACGCGGTTGCGACCTCGGCCGCGACCTGCAGCGCCAACCGCGACTTACCCACCCCACCGGGACCAGTGAGCGTCACCAACCGTTCCTGTCCCACCAGTGCCGTGAGCGCCTTCACGTCGTCGACCCGGCCGATGAAGCTCGTGCGCTGCACCGGTAAATTGCCCGGCAGGTCATCGAGCGTGCGCAACCGCGGAAACTCGCCCGATCCGAGCTGCCACACGAGCATCGGCGTACCCAGATCACGCAGGCGGTGCTCGCCCAGGTTCTTCAACGTGAGACCAGGTACCAATTCCGCAGTGACCGCCGACAACAAAGTCTGTCCGCCGTGACCCGCGGCCATCAGTCGGGCCGTGCGGTTGACCGGCGGCCCGAAGTAGTCGCCGTCGCGCTCGTGCACCTCGCCGGTGTTGATCCCCATCCGCACGCGTAACATCGGGTGGGTGGCTAGCCCGGCTTGCGCTTGTTCGGCCGCCGCGACCGCATCGGCCGCACGCCGAAACGCCGCCCCGAACCCGTCCCCGCCCGTCGAAAACACGTAACCGTTGTTGGTCTCGACAGCCGACCGCACAATCGCGTCGTGGTCGATCAACGCGGCCCGCATTTCCTCGGGGCGCTCCTCCCACAGACGCGTCGACCCCTCCAGATCGGTGAACAGGAACGTCACTGTCCCCGAAGGCGCGCCCATCACGCCACCAGCCTCCCACGGCTGGGGCTTCGGCCGCACGAACCGCCGTGGGCCCAAACAGCGCGATGTGATCAGTCGGACGCTTCGGCGGCGTCTAGGGCGTCGAGCGTCGCGAACACCTCTGCAACCGTGCGGAAGGCGGCGACCGCGGTCGGGAAGCTCGCGTACAGGGCGCAGTGCGCGATCACCTCACAGATCTCTTCACGGGACGCGCCGTAGCGTTCGATGCCCAACCGCACATGCAGTGCGAGTTCGGCTTGGAGGTTGCGGGTGCAAAGAACCGCCATCGTGGTGAGGCTGCGGGTCTTCGGCTCGATCACGCCCCGCCCCCAGAACTCGCCTCCCACGCGGGAGATCAGCGCGCGCATGTGCGCATCGATCTCCGGCGGGAAGACGAGCGAGTCGAGTGGGTTGGCGGGCGTGCGCATCTTGTTCCCCCTGTGTGGCGACGGCCCAGGCGGCCGCAGCCGGCAAGTGTCGCAGACCAAAGCAAGCAACCGCCGTTGTCGCTCGCGTCACGCCCGCTGGGCGAGTTCGTCGATGAGCGCGGCAATGCCGACGGGATCGAACACTTGCGGGTCGTGGGGCACCGCCAACTCGCGATACGACCATCCCTCGGCCCGCGCTCGAGCAGCACACGCCTCGATCGGATCGTCGCCGAACTCGTCGCCGAAGTTGGCCGTAGTGCAACGCACGAAAGCGCGCGGAAGGTGGTCGACCGCCCCGGAGAGGCGCACAGGTTCGATGAACGTCGCCGCCGGCTGGTCTCGTACGCGCGCGCGGTAGTCGGCGCGGACGCGGTCGGGTACTGACCCGGGTGGGATCAGCGCGTCGAATAGTTGCGGCGGCATCGGGACTCGCCACTGCGGTCCATGCTCCGCGATCCCGGCGCCCACCATCGCACCGAACGACTTGGGCAAGAGGTCTACCGCGGACTGGCCGGCGCGGGGGACCAACGCGTCTACGTAGATCACCAGACGGATTCGGTCCGCGGCCCGGTCGGCCGCACCGGTTACCGGCATGCCTCCGTAACTAGCGCCACACAACACGACGTCTCGGAGATTCTCGAACTGGAGCACCGCAACAATGTCGTCGATGTGGGTGCTCAGGCCAACGTGCCGCGCATGGTCGAGGTGCGCTCGTTCCCCCATCCCAGTAAGGGTTGGCGTGAAAACATCATGACCTGCCGCGCGCAGAAGTCGTGCAACGGGCGACCACTCCCAGCCACCGCCCCAACCGCCATGCACGATCACAAAAGCGCTCATCGGTCCCATGGCAGAGTCAGCCGCCCACAAGCGTTGCAGCGAGTGCGACGCGATGGTCCTTCGTCCACGGCGGCCCGGGCCTCATACGGCACGCGCCGTTGCCCGAACGACCGACGCTCGCACCTTCGCGACGAGCGCAACAGTGGCGGCTAGATCGAGATGCGGGCTGTCGTAGTGCGTCGGTGCCGGCGACACGCCGGGTTCGATCAGCTCGATCCGCCGACGATCTACGTGGTGGTCGGCCGACGCCGTCACGGCAACGGCCCAGCCGAAATGATCGGCGATACCCAGTCGCATAGGCGCAAATTTAACGGCTGACCGGTGAGCGCGGTGTGATGAACTGCTCGCCCTGCCCTCATACGCACGAGAATCGAATCGAGACTCGTCAAGCCTGTGGGCCCACGCCGCGCACCGCGACGGCGATGTTGCTGAGTTGTGGCATGCCGGTGATGCGATCGTGATTCGCGTCCGATCGCACGAGCAAGTTCACATTGGATCCGGACGCGCGGAAGTTCAGTTCGTTGCCGGGCACGTCGCCGTAGGAATGCGTGATCGACACGAGCCCTCGACGCAGCGTCGGGTCTGCTGCCGCCACCGTTCGCATCGCACCCCTGGCCGAGCGCAACTCGATCTCCTGACCCGGCTCGAACCCGAGCGCCGCGAGGTCATCGGGATGCAGGAACGCCGGGTTGTACGGCACCTTTTGCATCCGAGGTAGATCGCGGCCCGAGGAGTTGAGCGCGCCGACATGGCGCCGACACACAAGCCGGTAGGGGAACGCGGGGTCGTCAGGCCACCAGCTGCGACCGGCGTCGGCCAACTCGGCCAGCATCTCGGAGTTGCCGGCATCGAGACGGCCCGGCCACCCCGGTTCTGCCGGCTCGACGAGCACCGGCTCGGTGTCGAACACCGCGCCGTACGGATGGCGCTTGACCTCGTCCAACGGCACGCGCGAATGCTGGTACAGGAACGCGATCAGTTCGTCGAGGGTCGGTGGCGCGTCGGGGTCGAGGCGCCACGGCTCATCGGTCGGCTGGGCGAAGTTGGGCCGCAGATCGAGTTGTAGGCCGAGTCGTTGTGCGATCCCCAGGAACAGCTTCCACTCCTCGAGGAGGTCCGACCCCGCGGGCGGTTCGACGATGGCCGGTGTGTATTGCGCGTAGGGCACCGGCAGCCCGAAGCCGACGGCGTAGTGGTACATGACCTCGGATACGTACGTGCTGCCCGGCATCTCCAGCGTGAGCCGCGGCGCGATGACATAGTGCGCGGCTTTAGCCGTGGCCGACATCTTGATATCGCACGTGACGAGCAGATCGAGTGACTGCATCGCCAGCCAAGTGCGCTCGTGATCCGGCCACGCGGCGACAGGATTGCCGCCGAGGCAGATGAGCGCACGCACGCGCTCCTCGCCATCCCACAAAATCTCGTCGGCGAGGGCGGCAGTCGGCAGACCACAGGCGGCCTCACCGAGATCGCGCGCCCGCATGCGTTCGCCGTAGCCGTGTGCCGGCCAAGGTGCAATCGCCTGGGCTCGATGGTCAATCGGCGCGGTGAGCACGCTCGGGTTCCACACCGGCTCACCCGCGCGCAGATAGCGGCCGCAGATCGTGTTGAGCACCATCACGAGATACTCGAGCAGCGTGGAACCTCGGCCGGTGAAGCTGGGTCCGGTGCCGGACACGGCAACCCCGCGCTTGGCAGTAGCGAACGCGCGGGCCAGGGCCACCAGTTCATCGGCATCGATGTCGGCCCGCTCGGCCACGTGCTCGGGTGTGAACGGCGCGACCGCTCGGGCAAGCGCGGCGACGCCGTCGACGTGCGCGGTGCAGAACTCGTCGTCGGTAAGGCCCTCGGTGACGATCACGCGCAGGATGCCTGCGACGATCGCGATGTCCTCGCCCGGCCGCGGCTGAAGATGCAAATGGGCGGCGGCGGCAGTCTCGGTGCGTCGTGGATCGATGACCAACAGGCGCATGCCGCGCGCTTGCGCCTCACGAACGCGGCGAACGGGATCGGGCATCGGAAGGCCGCCGGCCATGCTGACGAAGGGGTTGATCCCGATGAGCAACGTGACATCGGCACTGTCGAAGTCCTGCGGTGGCGCTCCCCACATGCCGTGCAGCGCTTGGGCCACTGCCTTGCCGGGCTGATCGATCGTGTTCGAGTCGAACCGCATTGGTGAGCCGATGGCGTCCATGAGCGCGTTGAGCATCGGCCGGCCCGCAGGGTTGCGGCTGCCGGCCGTGCCGGTGTAGATCGCAACCGAACGCGGTCCGTGCGCGGCGATGACGGCGCCGAGCCGAGCGGCGATCTCGTCGATGGCGACGGCGCTGGCGATCGGCTCGTGCGTGCCGTCGCGGCGCTTGCGCATCGAGTGCAGCAGCCGGTCGGGATGGTGGTGTTGCTCGGGGAGCTGTCGCCCCTTTTCACAGGTGAAGCCCCGGTACACGGGGTTGTCGCGGTCGCCCCGGACCCGAACCAGACGGTCTTGGCCATCGCGGCGCTCGATGTCGACGAGGATGGCGCACCCGGCATGGCAGAACCGGCACACGGAGGGCACCGTACGGCTGGCGTTGCGTTCGCTCATGCGCGGATGAATCTAGGCTGAATTCAAATTCGGATCTCGTCTGGAGCGCCATGGCACCGTCACTCGCAGAGATCGACCTCACCGACCTCGACTTGTTCGCGACGCGGATGCCGCACGATTGGTTCGACCTGCTGCGGCGCGAGGCGCCCGTGTGGCGCCATCCGGAGACGGCGCACGAAGAAGCGTTTTGGGTTGTGAGCACCTACGACCGCATCACCGAAGTCCATCGGTCGGGCCTCGCCTACAGCCATCAAACCGGCCCTGGTCGCAATGGTCGAGGCGGGATATCGCTCAACGATGTCCGCGTCGAGATGGGTGTCGGCTCGCAGATGGTGATGACGGACCCACCGAAGCACACCGAGTTGCGCAAGTTGGTCAATCGTGGGTTCACACCACGCATGGTGAGCCGGCTCACGCAGACGATGCGGTTGCGCACCGACATCATCATCGATCGTGTCGCGCAGCGGGGCACCGCGGATTTCGTTGTCGACGTGGCGTGCGAGCTACCGCTGATGGCCATCGCCGACATCGTCGGTGTCCCGATGGACGACCGGGGCAAGCTCTTCACGTGGACGAACCAGGTGTTGGGCAGCAACGACCCCGAGTTCCAGACCGAGCGCGGCCCCGAGGCATACGAGGTGTCGACGGGAATGGTGTCGCTGTTCCACTACTCACGCGAGCTCGCCAACAAGCGGCGGGCTGAGCCGGCGGACGACTTGTGGACACGGCTCATCGGCGCAACCGCGACGATGGAAGATGGAACCATCGTCGAGCTCAGTGAGCTCGAGCAGGACATGTTTTTCAGCCTGTTGATCCTCGCGGGCAACGAGACGACGCGTAACGCGATCAGTGGTGGGCTTGTCGCATTCCTCGAACATCGCGATCAGTGGGACCTTCTTAGGGAACACCCTGAACTCATCGACACCGCGGTCGAGGAGATCTTGCGATACACGAGCCCCGTGAATTACTTCCGTCGCACCGCCACGGTCGATTGTGAGCTCGGCGGGCAGTCGATCCGCGCCGGCGAGAAAGTCACGTTGTGGTATCCGTCGGGCAATCGTGACGAGGCCGTGTTCACCGACCCGCACCGCTTCGACATCACACGTTCGCCCAATCACCACATGGCGTTCGGTGCGGGTGGTCCGCACTACTGCCTGGGCGCGAGCCTGGCAAAGCTCGAGCTCAAGGTGATGTTCGAAGGCCTCGTGAAACGACTGCCCGATATCGAAGCAACCGGCCCGGCCGAACGGCTGCGCAACAACCTCCTCAACTCCATCAAGCATCTGCCGGTGAAGTTCACGCCCGTCGAGCCGGTGTTGGCGCGAGAATGACGCCATGCGGGGGCTTCAGGACAAAGTGATCGTGGTGGCCGCGGGCGGGCTGGGGGCGAGCGATGGCTCCAGCAACAGCGCAAGTATCGGCGGCGTGACGGCGGTCCGTCTCGGCGCGGAGGGCGCCCGGGTCGTCGTCGGCGACGTCAATTTCGAGGCGGCCGAGCGGGCCGTGGCCGAGATCACGGGTGCGGGCGGCACGGCGGTGGCGCACCAATTCGACGCGTCGGTCGAGACTTCGGTGGCGGCGTTGATGGCGCGGGCGGTGAGCGAGTACGGCGGCATCGACGGTGTGCACGCCAACGCCATGGACCTGTCGGCCGGGAGCATCGGCGTCGACGGTCAGCACGATCTGCTCACGCTCCCCCTCGAGGTGTGGCAGCGCGCCATCGACGTCGGCATGACCGGGTTGTTGTTGTGCGCCCGGCACAGCATTCCCGCGATGCTCGAGCGCGGCGGAGGGGCCATCGTCGCGACGGTGTCCGACGCGATCTACACCGGCGAGCCCATGCGCGTGGCGTATGCCTCGAGCAAGACGGGCATGACCGCCATCGTGCGCCACATCGTCGGTCGGTGGGGACGGGAAGGCATTCGGGCCAACGCCGTGGCGCCGGGTGGGGTCCCACCGAGCAGTGGCCCGATGCAGTTCACGCCCGAGAAGCAGGCCCAGTATCTGAAGCTCGGCAAGTCGCACCGTCTCGGTCGCCCCGACGACATCGCGGCGATGGTCGCGTTCCTTCTGTCCGACGACGGCTCGTGGGTCAGCGGTCAGATCATCTCGGTGGACGGCGGGACCGAGCTCGGCCGCTGAGCGAACCTTCGGCGACGACGGTCTCGGCCGGCGCGGGTTCGGCGGGAAACTGCAGTGCGAGCGCGGTCTTGATCTCGAGGTGGCGCAACAAGAAGGTGCGTTCGTCGAGTCGTTTGCGTCGCATCCAACCGGTGACTTCTTCGTTGCACTTGCTCGCGTTGCACGAGCGGCACGCCGGCGCGATGTTGTCGAGGGTGTAACGGCCGCCGCGTGAGAGGGCCAGCACACAGTCGCGCTGTAGCGGCGCGTCGGCCGCACCGCAATACGCGCAGCCACCCCACGCGTCCTTGAGCGCGGTCCATTGCCCGTCGCTGAGGTCATGCTCGACCCGGTCCATTCGACGTTTGCGCTTGCGCGCGGCCTTCGCACGACGACTTCGGTTGACCGGCATCGTCGTCCAGCGTATGCATTTGGCGCGCACGCGTCGGTGACCTCCCTCCGCCGGTCCCTACAATCGCGTCGTGGCCTATGACGAAGATCTCGCCGATCGCATTCGTGAGCTGTTGGTCCACGAAGCAGACCTGACCGAGAAAAAGATGTTCGGCGGGCTCGCCTTCATGATCCGAGGACACATGGCCATCGCGGCAAGCGGTCAGGGTGGAGTGTTGGTCCGCGTCGAGCCGGCGGACTCCGACAACCTCATGGCCAAGCCGGGCGCACGCCCGATGGAGATGCGTGGTCGCGAGATGCAGGGCTGGTTGCGCGTCGATGCCGACTCGGTGCGCACGAAGCGCCAACTCGCGAAGTGGGTTGCGATCGGCGCAACCTACGCTCGGTCGCTTCCCGCCAAGAGGCGATAGTCGACCCTACGCGAGGTTCAGCGGCCCTTCTTCTTCGGGGTCGTTCGGCCGGTCGGTGGTGGGGTGCGCGGGCGCGCGTGCTCGAACTCCACCGGCAGCACGCGGGCCGCACCCCACTTGTCGACGAAGTTCTTGTGCGTCGGCCGGGCGTCGAACGAGATCACCGGTTGGAACTCCACGCCACTGAAGCCGACCACCGTACCGATATCGCCCTCGTCGAGTTGGGTGTCGGTGAGGATGACCTTGCCCGCCAAGAGCGGACACCACATCACGCGTTGACCGACATCGCTCGGCGCCGGCCACGCTCGCCGCACCTTTGCCGGCGCGAGCCCATCGACGTGCGCGTGGGATTCTTTCCACAAACCGCGCAACAGTCGCCACGCCACTGTCGCTACTACGAGGACGACCGCGGCGATGATCCAACTCAGCATGGCTCAGAGCATCCCGGCGAGGCGGTCGACCATTTGCCAACGGGTTGCGCCGGCGATCGATGAGTCCATGAACTTCGAGAATCGGCGGCTCATGCGCTCGGCCTTGTCACCGAACGCGGACACATCTTGCATCGTCGTCACCGGCATGCATGCCACCCAGTACAACGAACCGAGCGCGAGCTCGTCGATCAGACGATCACGTGACCAATCAGGGCCACCGTGTGCTGCGAGCGTGCCGCGATAGCGATCGAGCAACTCGTCCTCGCGAGCCACCGACTCGTCGTTGGATGACACGCAGAGGAACCAGAACAAGTCGGTACCGGGGAAACTGCGCTGCACGGTCTGCCAGTCGACAACGACCACGTCTTCACCGCCATCGGCGGTCGGCGTGAACAACATGTTGTCGAGCTCGTAGTCGCCGTGCACCAAGGTCCACGGCCGTTCGTTGTAGACGTCGAGCCAGCGGTCGAGGTCGTTGATCCACGTCCGCTCGCAGATCTGTTTGATGTCGGCCGGCATTCGACCGGGTTGTGTCCCGTGGAATGCCTCCCAACTCTGCTGGACGATCGGGATGCCCATCTGGAAGGACGGTTCGTTCCACGTGATGAGCCACGGCAACTCGTTGAGCCGGTCGCTCATCCAGTGGCGCCCGTGCATGACGGCCATGTCAGTCACCAAGCGCACCATGTGATCGAAGTGGGCGCCCTCGAGGATGTCGCCCGCCCGTGCCGGCGCCACGTGCTCGATGATCAGCAACGTCTGGTCGCCGGTGTCGTCGGACAAGTTGATGTAGCACTTGGCCAGATTCATCGGCACCGTGTCGGCGAGGTCGCGGTAGAAGCCGACTTCGCGCGGATACATCCGCATGATCTGGTTGTAGAGGCGGGCGAAGTCTTCGTCGAGCGGACACTTCGCGACGAAGCTCGTGGGTAACTCGGTGACGGACGCGTACTCGACGCGCATGATGCCGATCTCGCCCAGAACGCCGACGATTCCCGGCATCGGCTCGTAGACATAGCTGGTGATCTGAGGTGCGTCGTGGCCGGCTGCGCGCAGCGCGTCGGTGAGCCAGTTCGCGTCGATCTCGCGCAAGGACCGTGGGATGGCTGACATGCACCGCAACGTTAGTTGAAGTCCGGTCCGTCGTACTTCGGATGGCGCGATCACGTAAATCTGTCACCGCACCGATGAGCGTGCGATCAGTCCGATGATCAGTCCCGCCGCGAGCCCGACGGCTACCGCAATGAGGAGGCGTTGTTTGGACGGCCGGTGGAAGAAGGAGGGCACCGCGACCACGAGGAATGCGCCGAGTGCGGCCATGCCAAAGACGTCATCGTCGAGCAGCGGCGGGTTGTCGCCCGGGCATCTGCCTCCGAACGCATCGCATCGCCCAAGCGTCACTGCAACCAGGATCAAACACAATCCGAATATCACTGCCGAACTAGCTGTGGCGATGAGCAGTATTCGGCGCAATACTCGAGCCGTGTGTCCCCATCTCGGTGGTGTCACGCGTCGCGCTGCTCGAGCTCTACGGGCACTCCGTCGGGATCGTGCACATAGAAGCTGCGGCCGCCATACGGTTCGCGTCGCACGACCGGGCCGAAGTGGTAGCGGCCGCCGCTCGAAAGCGCGGTGAAGGTCGCATCGACATCATCGACCTCGAAGCACAGATGCAGTCCGCCGAGCGCGGCATGACCCGTACCTCCCGGCGTGCCGCCGCGGTGATACTGCACGAGCTGCAGGCGGATCGTACCGAGGCGCAGCATCACCGCTTCGACGACCGCGTCGGGATTCTCGGTCAGCGATCTGAACCACGCGTCGTCGGCGACGGGGTAGCGCCGTTCGACCTCCATGCCGACGACATCGCAGTAGAACGCGGTCGAAGCATCGAGGTCGGTCACCGTCAGCCCTATGTGGTTCGGCTTGGTCACTGCTCGGCCCCTTTGTCAGTGTGCGCCATACTTCTCATTGTGATGCGAATCCGCATCGGGTGCCGCGACGCCTGCGGGCAACGGCGCCTGAAGGCCAATGCGTCGACCGTCAGGGTCCCGGATGATGGCCTCGACGACGCCCCAGTGTTGCGGAGTGAACGGCGTCGCGATGTCGAGCGTGCGGTCGGGAGCAAAGGCAGCCGAGTCGGCGACGTGCAGGATCGGACGCATCTCGAGCGGCGCATCGTGCTGCTCGTTGACGAATACATACGGTCCTCCGTTGGGATGCTGCCACTGTCCTGAACCGTGGTCGGTTTCGAAAACGTTCTCGAAGCCGAGCGACGCCCAGAACGCTCCGGTCGCGCCATAGTTCCGGGTCTCTACGTAGAGGCC
>JBDTLT010000059.1:0-25475 GCA_039934635.1 Acidimicrobiales bacterium | reverse complement strand
GCTTCCGCACCGACCTTCGTATCGGCGACTGACGAGTGAACTGCGCCTTTATTTTGACTGTTCGGTTACCGAGCCAGCCCAGCTCATTCTGATGTCGTTGAGTTCGAGCTCTCGGCGACGCCGACCGGAGTCTTCGAGGCAACCCGAGTAGTTGACGTAGCCTCGGGTGACCGTCGAAATCCGAATCCTCGAGGAGGTCACCGTTGCATTCGTTCGTGCTCATCCATGGCGGCCACCAGGGATCGTGGTTCTGGGAGCGGGTCGAGCCGCTGCTCGATCGGCCGTCGTTGGCTGTCGACTTGCCGGGGCGCGGGCGGCATCCCGCCGACCTCGCCGAAGTGGGCATCAGGCGCGCCGTCGAGTCGGTGCTCGGTGACATCGAGGAGGCAGGTTTCGATCGCGTCGTCCTCGCCGGCAACTCGATCGCGAGCGTCACCATGGCCGGGGTCGCGGGCGCGCTCGGCGACCGCGTCGACGGGCTCGTCTTCTTCGGAACGCCGATCGCACTCGAGGGGCAGACGGTCATGGAGTGTTTCCCCGACGAGGTGAAGCAGCTCGCGGCGCAGCGTCTGCGCACGGACGGAGGCTCGACCACGACCAGCGACGAACACCGTCGCCTGATGAATTGCAATGACATGGACGAGGAGCAGACTTGCTTCGCGCTCGAGCGTGCCTGCGCCGACTCGCATCGGTTCTTCACCGAGCCGATTTCGTGGAAGGGTCTGTCGCCCGACGTCCCGCTCGTCTACGCCCGACTTCTGCTCGACAACGCGCTCCGGACGCACATCCAAGACCACATGATCGGCAACCTCCACCAGGTCGGTGACCACGTCGAGGTGATCGATGTCGAGGCCGGGCATTGCCCGATGGTCTCGAACCCCGCGGCCGTTGCGGCGGTGCTGAACGCGCGGTGAGGGTGGCCGGTCAGGGGTTGCGGGCCACGGCGACGAGCGCTCGGAAGGTGTCGGCAGTCAGCAAGCCGTAGTTGTAGAGGCTGAAGCGTTGCACCCCGAGATCGCGCGCGGCGCGGAGGTTCGCGCGCCATGCGGGATCGGCGAGATCTTCCTGGATGCCGTGCGGGATCCCGCCGCTGCCGGTCGAGGTGAACGGCGGGTGGACGAAGCACTCGAGCGACGGCGCCGGTTCGTGGGCCCGAACCGTGTCGGCTGCTCGGCGTAGTTCGGTGCTGCCGGCGGCGAGGTTGGCGAGCAACACGGTGGCGACGTGGTCGAGCACGGCCTCGACCGACTGATCGATGTCGCCCTCGAACGGCAACGACACCCCGAGGCGTGTCGAAGAACCAGCAGCGCGCAGCGCGAGGGCGAGGTCGGCGATGAGTCGTGAGGCGGCCGCCGGTGCGAGCGCGGCGTACGCGTCGAGCTCGGCATCGGCATCGGTATCGGTATTGGTGTTGTCGGGGGACGCGACGGTGTTCGAGTCGTCGGTGCCGATGTGGAGTGACGCGCCAACGCGCGCGCGGATCGCATCGACGTCGATCCCCTGGGCCGCGCCGGCGCTCGTGCACGATGAGCAAAAGCAGAGGCCCATCAACTGCTGTTGACGCGGTGTGAGGCTGAAGTAGATGCGCCGTCGCGTCCACCCGTAGTCGAACAGCGGCGGAAACATGCCCTCGAGCTTGACCAGCGTGACCGGGAACTGGTCTGCGAGGTCTGTCACCAGCGCGGTGAGGTACTCGTGCACCGCAGGGCTGCTCACACAGATGCCGGCGTCGAGGCGAGTGCCGTCCGAATACACGCGCGCCGTCTCGGGGTAGTCCTGCGCGATCCAAGGTTGGAAGAGGCCGATCGTCCACGCGTTCAGCTCGAGCCCGCGCGCGTCGAGGTGTGCCGCGACGTCGGTCCATGCGGTGACGACGTCGCGATCGGGCCAAACGTGCGGTTTCACACGGCCGTAGCGTGCCGCGCGCGCAGGAAAGAAGACGGCGCCCCGCGGGCAGAAGAAGGCGCCCACGGTGTCGCCCCGCGGCGAGAGCGCGGAGATGGGGTGGTACGTCGCCGCGAGGTCGATGCCGTGCAGGCCGTGATCGGCAATCTCGGCGAGCACCGCGTCGACGCCCAACCGCGCAACGTCCCAGGGGTAGGTCCACACCGTGTAGTGCGCCCGGTCTGCATTCGTGTCCGCGCTCATGACCATCCTCCAGCTCGCGGGTCGGGCGACGGTAGCGCGTGTGGCCTCAGAGCCATGCTCGCGTGACAGGCTGATGTCCACGAGCCCGGATGCGGGCGTTCGTCTCTGAGGGGGACACGATGGCCGATGCTGGTGCGCCACACTCGTCGCGGGCACAGGTGCCGACTCGACGCGTCTACGACACGATCGTGATCGGAGCCGGCTCGGCGGGCTGCGTGCTCGCGAATCGATGGACCGGGCAGCCCCATCGGTCGGTGTTGTTGATCGAGGCCGGTCCCGACTATCCGGGTGGTGACTGGCCACCGCAGATCCGGCGCATCGCAACGTTGAGCCAGGCCTACGACGGGCCGCACATGTGGGGCTATCGCGCAACCGCGCATCCGGCGCAGGCCAACTCGATGCCGGTGCCACGCGGCAAGGTCGTCGGCGGCAGCTCGGCGATCAACGGCGCCATGTTCCTTCGCGGCCTGCGCCACGACTTCGACGAGTGGGCGTCGCTGGGCAACAAGGGTTGGGACTACGACTCGGTGCTCCCATCGTTCCGCGCGACCGAGCGCGATTGCGACTGTCGCGACCCAGTGCACGGCCATGACGGGCCGACGCCGGTGCAGCGCTTCACCAGCGGCAACATCACGCCGATCCACCAGGCGTTCCTCGACGCGTGTCTCGCCGCCGGGCAGCCGTTCGACCGGTGCATGAACCATCCTGACGCCACCGGTGTCGGCTTCGTGCCGATGAACATGATCGATCGCCAGCGCATGGGCGCGGGGATCGCGTACCTCGACCCGGTGCGATCGCGAGAGAATCTCACGTTGCTCGCCGACACCGCGGTGACGCGCATCGTGTTCGATGGCGGCACTGCCGTGGGCGTCGAAGTCCGTATCGGCGACGACCGAACCGTGGTGTTCGAATCGTCCGACATCGTGGTGAGTGCCGGCGCTGTCGGGTCGCCGCAACTGCTGTTGTGCTCCGGCATCGGCCCGGCCGACGACCTGCGCGCGCTGGGCATCGACGTCGTCGCCGATGTCGACGGTGTCGGCCGTAACCTCCGCGACCACCCCGTGGTGACGCCGCTCTTCGCCGCGACCGACCACGGCCGCGCCGATCCGACCGCGCCGACCGTGCAGCTTTCGTGCCGCATCACGTCACCGGGGTCGACCTACGCCAACGACGTGATGCTGACCGCGGTCTCGATGGCAGGCGCACTGCAGGGCGGCGCCGCCGGTGTGGGCGGCGCGTTCAGCGGCGGCCTCAGCCCCGAACAGGCGGCCGACACGACCGGAGTGGCGATCATGCTCGCCCACGCCGCGAGCGCCGGGCGCCTTTGGCTCACGTCGCCCGACCCCGCGGTGAAGCCTTCGCTCGACTACGGCTTCCTGTCCGATCCGGCAGACCTCGCCACCTACCGCCACGCGGTGCGGTACGTCGTCGAGCTGTGCCGTCAACCCGCGTACGCATCGATGGTGGCCGGCCGCGTGGCGCCGTTCGACGACGTACTGGCCGACGATGCCGCCCTCGACGCGTGGGTGCAGCAGTCAGTGACCACCAGCCACCACATCACCGGCACCTGCAAGATGGGCCCCGACGACGACCCGCTTGCCGTCGTCGACCCCGCGGGTGCAGTGCGCGGGGTTGGGGGGTTGCGCGTCATCGACGCTTCGATTATGCCGAACGTGGTCGGCGTCAACCCGAACGCGACGACGTTGATGTTGGCCGAACACCTCGCGCGTGCGTGACGCCGCGGTTGCGCGGCGCGTACGGGTCCGTCATTCGATGCCGTGCTCGAGCGCGTACGGCTTGAGGTCGCCGTCGCGCAGCAGGCTGTCGACACGCGGCCGCTCGACCGCGGGGCCTGTCCTGTCGGTGGTCACGTGTTGGACCTCCCGGCTCGTGTGCATTTATCAGACCGTAAGCTGTTACCACCGAGGCCGTCGATCGGTCTGTGTGGTCGACGGTGGTCGCCAGCGGCTGAATCGACCGACACGAGACGCTGACGAATGAGAGATCTAGTCGAAGCCTCGAGCTGAACGCGGTCACGGGCGGACGTCAATTCGAAACGTTCACGCACTTGGCCATGACCGATACCGCGACAGTTATGGCGCAATGAATGATGCGTGCGTACATTTGCTGGCCGATGGCGTTGGGATGGAATGCGCCTCGCTGTACCGATTCGCCTTGCAAAAGGACGGTGTTGATCCATGCGCTTTGTGGAGCGCATGGATCGTGCCCGCTGAAGTAGGGCGCAATATCGACGAATTGTGCGCCCGTTTCCTTGGCGGCGCTTTGAATGGTTTTGTTCAAATCGTCGGCGAGCGCGTTGAGGGATTTTCGTTCGTTGCTGTCTACGAGGCCATAGAGCAGCTGACAAGCGAGGGATTGACTGGGCGCGTCCCCGAAGAGGTGTGGGTAGCCCACGACAATCACTTTGGCTTTTGGGGCTCGTTTGTGAATCTCGGCGAAGAGCTCGTGTAGCTGAAGATGGAGCCCGTCGAGTTGGGCGGCTGCCCAACGGTCGAGCGGCCCGATGCTTCCGTGTCCCGGCTGATCTTTCGGGGTGTAGACCGCTTCGCTGCAGTCCGCGGTCTTGGCGCAGAACGCGACGACGTTGGAGAACTCCACGTCGTTGCCGCCAATCGTGATCGTGACCAGGCTCGTGGTTGGGTCGAGCACGCTTGGAGCCACTTGCACGCCCTCGCCCGAGTGTTGCTCTGATTGAAAAATGTTGGCCGTTTGCGCTCCGCTACAAGCCAGGAAATTCAACGTGGTGGCCTTGACCTGCTGGGCCAGCAGTTCGACGTAGGACTGCGTTTGCGAGCGGTGGCAATCGTTGCCGTTCGGCGGCGAGTCGGTGCCCGCGTTGTATGGTGCGAGTCCTTCTCCGGCCGAGTACGAGTCGCCGAGTGCGACGTAGGTGTACGGCTTGTCGGATACGGCAGGCACCGAGTCGCCGTCTCGACGCACAATGGTGAACACCAACAAGGTGCCGAGGAGTGCAAACGCGGCAAGACCCAGGAGGATCCGCTCGAGTCCTTGGTGATTTGCTGGCATGCTCATGCGGCGGCCGCGGCGAACGCGGCAGCGACGCGCGCGTGCGCCGCGTTGTCGAGGTTTAGTCCGGCGGGCGCGGCGCCGGCGGAGCCTTCGGAGGCTCGCACGTCGACGACTTTCGCTCCGTTTCGGGCGGCGACTCGCTCGATGGCAAGTTCATAGGCACCGATCGCGGAGCGGGCCGCGTCGGCCGTGCCGAACTGTGCCGCTGCCGCGTTGACGACGTCGACGCGTGACGCGAGATCTCCGATCGACGCGACGAGCACCTTCGTGACGCGGGCGTCGCCGACGCCGATCAACACCTGATCGAGCGCCGACTCGAAGTTCGCCGGGCTCACACCCTTCAGAAGATCCTGGGTACCTAGCCAGACCGTGACGATGGTCGGCCGAAGGCTCGTCGCCTGGGGAACCTGCACGCGGGCCGCGTCCGCGGTGGTTGCGCCTCGCGCGGCGACGTTGATGAACACGGTGTCGTCCGGCAGTGCAGTGCGATAGAAGATCTGCACCCACGAGTCGAGCAGTGGACGCGTCGATCCGTCACCTACCGTCTCGTTGGCGCCGATCGCGACGTAGACGGGAGCGGTCGCGATGTACGAGGCCGGTGGCGCCGCGGATGGTGGGTCGCTGCTGCAGCTCGCGGCGAGTATCGAGGCGGAGACGACGCTGACGAGGAGCGACAAACGCCGAAGGATCATGCGTCTACCGCTTGGCGAGCCGGCAGCCGCGACGCTCGCAGCGCGGGCACAACGGCCGCGACCATCGAGAGCACGCCCGCTCCCGTGATTCCACCAACCACGACATCGATCGGCAACCCGACACGGACCCCGGGGAGTCCTTGGCTGTGGAGGTAGCTGTTGACGATGATCGCTACGACGCCCGCGATGCCGACGCCGAGCGTGACCCCGAGCACGCCGCCGATTGTGCCGAGCACGCCGGCTTCGACGAGGAAGATGCGCACCACGTCGCGGTCGCGCGCGCCGATCGCCTTGATGACGCCGATCTCGCGCTGACGTTCGCGGACTGCGGCGAGCAAGGCGTTGCTCACGCCGAGCGCGGCGATGGCGAGCGAGATGAGCCCGATGCCGGCGAGCACAACCCGAACGACGTGAAGGTAGCGCCGAACATTGGCGATGAGGTTCTCCGGTGCCGAGGTCGAGTATCCGATACCGGCGATGTCGTTGCGCACTGCGGCAACCCGGTCGAGATCGGCGGACACGACGAACGCGCCGCTGTAGGGCGACTTGGGCACTTCGAAGCGATTGTTGTCGACGCTCGCCGCGGTCCAGTTGAGCGCGTCGCGTACTTGGTCGATCGATTCGATGAGCCCGCCGGCGCTAGAGGCCTGCTGTGCGACCACACCGACGACGTGGACCTTCGTCCAGCGCGTGCGGAATCCGTCGCCAAACGCGCGTGTCGCGCCGATCGATATCGTCGTGCCGACGATCGTCGGGGCGTCGGCACGATCGAGGCCGAGGCGCGCCAGCCAACCGACCGTCGCCGCCACCTCGGTCCGCGCGCCGACCGCCGGGAATCGGCCGGCGAGCAACGAGATCGGAAGTTCGTGCACATGATCGAGGTCGATGCCGAGCACTGTCTCGAAGAGAGCGCCCCGGGGTCCGTCCTCGACGCGCATCGCGATGGTGCGCCCGTCCGCGAGCAGGATCGGATCGCCCGGCACGGCGATGACCTGCGCGCTCACAATCGGCGTGACCGTCCGAACTCCGTCCACTGCAGCGATCCGTCCGAGCGCCGCGTCGTCGAGGACGCGGCTGGCTCCCGGTTGCGGGTTATCGACGTCGGCCTCGATCTGATTCGGCGCGGCGGCCGCGACATTGATGCCCGCTAGAGGTCCACCATGCGTGAGTTGATCCAGGACTTCGGTGCGCGCCCTACCCGAGATGGTCAGCAACGCAGTAAACAGCGCAGCTGCCAGGCCTACCGCGCTCACCGTCAGCACTGCGCGCCCCGGTCGACGTATGACGTTGCGGTACGACAGTGCAATCACATCGGACCACCTCATGCGTTCACCGCAGGACTGAGTTCGAGCCGGCGATCCGCTCGCTTCGCGAGCGCGCTGTTGTGGGTGACCACGATCAGAGTGCAGCCGATCTCGTGTCGCATGCGCTCGAGCAACTCGACCACCGCTATCGACGATTCCTCGTCGAGGTTGCCGGTTGGCTCGTCCGCGAGCACGAGGCGCGGCTCGTTCACCATCGCACGCGCGATCGCCACACGTTGGCGCTCGCCGCCGGACATCTCGAGCGGACGATGGCCGGCGCGCGCCGACAGGCCTACCGCGTAGAGCAACTCTCGCGATCGCTCACGCCGAAGGCGCGGCCGGATGCCCTTCAATGCGCCGGCCAATTCGACGTTCTCGAGCGCAGTAAGCGTCTCGAGCAGTCCGTAGTGCTGGAATACGAATCCGACGGTCGTTTGGCGGAACGCAGCCAGAGCGGGCGACGTGAGCCCGATGAGGTCGACATCGCCGACCACCACCGAACCGCTTTGCACGGCTTCGAGCCCACCGAGCAACGCGAGCAGCGTGCTCTTACCCGCACCCGAACGACCCGTGACCGACAGGTACGAACCCGACTCGATCGTGAGATCGAGGCCGTCGATGACCCTGAGGTCCTGACCCCGGTGCCGATAGACGTGGCGCAGTGAGCGAACCTCGATGCTCACGCCGTTGTGCACATCACCATCATGACCTGTCATCGGTGCTCACCGACCGCGGCCAAACCTGAGTCGTTGTCAGCAGATCGGAGCACCACTCGGCGTCTGGCTCGGTGATCCACCTGTGGGCGGTGTCGAGCGCGGCAGCGGCGCCGACGACGCGGAGTTGGGGAGGGAGATCTTCGATATCGGAGACTTTGGCGAAGCCGACGATCCGCCGGACTGCCTCACAGCCGGCGAAACCGATGGCGTCGCGTGCTACCCGCTTCAGCCAGTGTGAGACTTGGTCTGTCGACATCGACTCATCGACGTGTTGCGGCCACAAGATCCAACACTCTTCTTCGAACGCGTTCCACATCTCTCTAGGAAGTCCGGTCAGCCATTGACGTTGCTGATCTCGGGCCAGGCAGTCGGCGCGTAGAGAAGCGAACAACAGGTTGGCCAATAGCACGCCGAGATCGAACGCGATCGGACCATAGAAACAGAACTCGGGATCGATGATCTTGGTAATCGGCGCATCGCTGGTACCGACCATGACGGATCCAGTATGTAAGTCGCCGTGGATGAGTGCATCCTCACGCGTCATGAAGTCGGCCTTGAGTCTTGTGACCTGATCGAGGAGGTCTTTGTCGGACCGGATGAGGTCAACCCGAGCCCGGAGGCAATCGTCGAAGCGATTGTTCGGGTGCTCCACGAACGGTTGCGTGAATACGAGGTCCTCGGTAATGCGACACATCGCGAGGTTGCGATTGGCGTGCACATTGCTCTGGAATGCCGCGCCGTCCAGGCCGAAGTGTCCGGTTGCGAGGAGCAGACGGGCAACGTGACGACCACATTCAGCGGCTGTGTTTGGGGCGATGTGGCCGTTGTTCAGGGCTGTCCGCCACACGGTCAAATACGAGAGATCCTCCATTGCCAGCACGTGATTCAGCGAGTCGTACCAATGGAGTCGGGGCGCCGTTGCCGGCGATGCGTGAAAGGCCTCGGTCAATCCCTTTGCCTCGGCGTGCGATCGGTCGGCCGTGAGGGGCCACGATGGGCCGACGACGCGCACGTACGGAAGCGACTGCTTCAGCACGATCGCCGAGCCGGCGTCGTCGCGGCACACGAATACGAGATTGAGGTTGCCGTCGCCGACTTCGCGGACGGAGATGCTTCCGGGGTCTATGCGAGCCATCAACTCGGGCCGCTGCCGGATGTAGTCAGGAACGGTGGCCTCCGTCAGGATCAGATAGTCAGAGTCCACCATCGGCGCTACCTTCATCGCGATGCCTGATGTTGTACTGCCGGTCTTGAACGAAGCGGGCAATATCCCTTGGCTGCTCGAACGCATGCCCGTCGGCTATCGAGCGATTGTCGTCGACAACGGTTCGAGCGACGGGTCGGGCGATATCGCGAGGTCGCTCGGCGCAACGGTGGTCGACGAGCCCACGCGCGGTTTCGGTTCGGCGTGTTGGGCCGGATTGCAAGCGTGCCGGGACGACGTCGTGTGTTTCATGGATGCCGACGGTTCGCTCGATCCACTGGCACTTCCGTATGTCGCGGCGCTCGTGGAGCGGGGTGACGCCGATCTCGTGGTGGCCCGCCGTATTGCCGATCGCGACGCATGGCCGTTGCACACTCGGCTGGCGAATCGAGTTGTCGCGGCCCAACTCGGGCGGAGAACCGGTGTGCGGCTGCACGATCTCGGACCGATGCGAGCGGTCGGTCGCGAGGCGTTGCTCGGTCTCGGAATGGAGGACCGTCGTTCGGGGTGGCCGCTGGAAATGGTGATTCGCGCACATCGCGCCGGCCTTTTGATTCGCGAGATCGCATTGCCGTATCACCGCCGCCAGTCGGGCAAGTCGAAGGAGACCGGCACCGTGCGCGGGACGGTGCGCGCGGTTGTCGACATGTCCCGACTGCTGCGCTCGCTGTGATCGCGCGCTGTCAGTCACGGAGGGCGCTCGTCGCGAATTCGCGCATGCCGGTCTCGAATGGGACGGTCGCCACGAATCCGAGATGATCAGCGGCTCGGCGGGGCGAGGCGACGATGTGGCGCACATCGCCGAGCCGATACGAACCATCGACCGTGGGTGCGGGCCCTGATGTCCAGGATGCTCGACGGAGTGCATTTGCGAGGTCGAGCACAGTATGAGGCTCACCTGACGCCACATTGAACGCGCCCCGAACCGAGGCATCGGCGTACAACGCGGCGAGGTTGGCTCGCGCGACGTCGGACACGTGCACAAAATCGCGCCGTTGCCCGCCGTCTTCGAACACCAATGGCGCCTTTCCACATTCGATTGCGCTGCGAAAGATGGCCGCAACGCCCGCGTAAGGCGTATCCCGGGGCATCCTTGGCCCGTACACGTTGTGATAGCGGAGTGCGACAACCGGTGCGTCGTGTTCGCGTCCATACAGTGCGCAGAGATGCTCCTGGTGGAGTTTGGTCGCGGCATATACGTTGCGGGGGTCGGGTGCGGTGGCCTCGTCGACGGCTTCGGCAATCAGTTCCGCATCACAGCGCGTACACGTCGGCTCGAAGAGCGCAGCGTCGAGGCGCGCCCGCGATCGTGCGGCCGGAGTAACGACACCGTGTACGCGACAGCGATGCCGGCCCTCGCCATACACCACCATGCTGCTGGCCAGCACGATGCGACCCGTGAACGCACGGTCGTGCAAAGCCTTCAACAGCACCGCAGTCGCGCGATCGTTGTTGTCGACGTATTCGACGACATCGCCAAAGTCGACACCCAGCCCGACCAACGATGCCTGGTGACACACTGCGTCGATGCCCTGTACTGCGCCGGCGACGACGTCGGTATCGGCAAGATCGGCGGTGATGTACGTCGCACCGGGGTTGAGATACGAAGGCGGACGACGGTGCGCCCGCTCGATGAGCGCGTCGACGACCACCACATCGTGGTCGTCATCGACGAGCGCGTCAACGATCGTGGAACCAATGAATCCGGCGCCGCCGGTCACGAGGATTCGCATCAGGTATTCACTCCTTCACCATTCGGTGGTAACAATCGAAATCAACACGATGGCCGACAGGGCTTGCAGCGCCAGTCCCATGCGCATGAGGCGTCGGTCAGTGGAGAGAGCGGCGCCGGCAGGTAGTACCCATAGTGTGAACGGCAACCAGATGCGCTCGACTTCTCCCGACGACAATCCACTCAGATTTGCGAGTGCTGCCGCGGCGATGCCACCGCCGACGACGAGCCACAATCGCCGGTCGCGCAGACGGGCCAGGCCCATGAACGTCGCTGGGCCGAGCGCCAGCGACCATGCCGAGAGGTTGATGAACAGGAATGCCCAATACGGACGGTCGATGTCGAGTACCTGGTATTCGTGCCTTGTCGCCCGTAGGCCATCGATCCACGAATAGCCGAGTGGCATCATTGCGACGAGCACCGCGGTGGCTGCAGTGACCGAGATTGCGACCGCGCGGAATGTGCCCGGTCGATCACGACGATGGGACCACAGCACGGCAACCGGTACGGTCGCCAGGAGGATGAGCCCGTAGGATCCGAGCAGTACGAGGCCGCCGAGAATGCCGCCGCCAGCAGCCATCACTATGCCGAGAGGACCGCGGCGCCCGGAGCCGAGAACGACGAACGCGATCGCCCAGGCTCCGACCGCCATGTAGAGCGCGTCTGCAGACGTCGCAATCCAAATGGCAGCGGGAGTCAGTACTAGCCAAGGGCACGCACGTCGCGACGCTTGTTCGCCTGCGACATCACGGAGTACGAGCATCACCGCTACTGGTGCAGTGGCGGCGAGCACTATGACAATGGCCGCTTCCCACGATGCGCCACCGAGCCCGAGATGGTCGAGGCCCGTGAGAAGGAGCACCATGCCCGGAGGATGGCCGCGCACGTGAATCTCATAGCGATGGATGTCCGCGGTGAAGTGACGCAGGAACCCCGCAGGGTCCGCTCGCACGCGAGGCACGTCGGCGAGGTAGTCGGTACGCGAGGTCGGTCCTCGGGTCAACCCGCTCGTACCCTCGGCCAATGCGAGTGCGAGCGTCCAACCCGTCGCCGCGAGCGGAACGGACGCCAGCAGAGTTCGCCACCGAAGCCGTTCGACCGAGTTGGGCATTGCCGCGATGAGCGCGGCGCCGACTGCGAGTGGCAGCATCACGCCGGGGCGCGGCCCCGGCCCGACCCGAGCCAACAGTGGTGGCGCCGGCAACACGACGTTGCGGCCGAGCTCGTTGAGGATCAGGCCGATCGTCGTACCGACGGCGACGACACATCCCCATGTGCAGAGGCCGGCGTCGGCGACCGACCTCAGGTGGTCGATTCGCTGCGCAGCCAACTGAACCACCTCCGGCCCACCTGGCGTGCGGTCTCTAGTGTGAACCCTGCGTCCGCGGCCACCATTTCGAGATGGTCGATGCCGAGCGTGGCCCACGGGATCGTTTCGAATGTCTCGATTTCGCTCTCGATGCGCGCGTTGCCATTCGTTTGCGAACAGCCCGGTCCGAGTACCTCGACGAGCGCAAGGCCCCTAGGTGCAAGCACTTGACGAACTCGGCGCAGCAGCATCGTCGGGTTGCCACCAATGCCGATGCTGCCGTCGAGCAACAACACCGTCGGCCATCGACCCTCGCCCGGGACACGATCGAAGATCGAACGCGCCATCATCGGGGCGCCGTGGCGCTCGGCTAGTTCGATAGCGAGCGGTGCGATGTCGATCCCGAGCGCCGGGATTCCTGCCTCTGCGAGCGCGGCGACGAGCCGGCCAGGCCCGCAACCGACTTCGAGCACAGGCCCCGGTATGCCCCACAGCACCGACCGATCGATGTGGTCCGCGGGGCGAGCCCAGGTGTACAAATCGAGTACCTCGATCTCTGAGTTGTCGTGGACCGTCATGTCGACCTCGTGACTTGGGGGACCGCGCGGCGTCGATGGCTTTGGATCGAGGCGATCGCGATCCACAGACCTACGAGGATCCAGATAGTGATGAGGCTTACGACGAGGTTGCGGCCGTAGTCGAGCGGGAGCGCGCTCGGGTTCGACTCTCTGCGTCCGTAGCCGCGGGCAAGGGGCCACGAGTAAAGGATCAAGAGCCCACTTGTGGCCAGCCCGAGGCGTACCGGGACCACTGCGCGACGCGGCAGCACTCGTCCCGCGAGCCAAGCCACAGTGAATACGACAGGAGCCAGGAGCGCGTCGTGAACGATCGCGAGGCCGATGAACCACTTCGTGAATCCGGCCGGTGCGGTTGCCGCGCGGTCCATGAACAGTCCACGGATTCCGAACAGAATGATTGCCCAACCGACCACCATGCTGCCCCAGAACATGCGGCCGCGATGCGGCAGCGCCGGCGTGGTCATCGCACGACCAGCCGAGTGACCCACTTGGTTTGCATTACGCCGGGACGGTTCGGCCCGATCAACCTGATCGGGAAGCCGTGGTCGAGGTTCAGTGTCTCGCCATTCACAGTCGTCGCAAGGATTGTGTCGCGATCGCGTGCCTGTGAGGTGTTGAGGATCGATCGGCTGTACAGCCCTCCGTCTTCGAGAGAGACGACTTCGACGGTGTCGAATTGCGTGATTGAGGCGTGCGTGAGCACGTCGATCACGCTGACGCCCGACCATCGCGCGCTGGCGCTCCACCCTTCGACGCACGCGATCGGCAGGGTGGCATGACGCTGGGGGAGCGCGGCCAGCGCGGCGAGGTCGAGCGACAGCTTTTCCGCGCCGTCGACATCGACGATCAACCGCCATTGCGGATCTTGCGCTCGATCCATGACTCCTGCTTCTGAGGCAGCTCGATTCACTGGCAGGCCCTGCGACCCGATATCGGGACGACGCGGAGCGAAGAGCACAATCCGGCGCAGGAATGGCACCGTCTGCCCCGCAGTAACCGCGGTCAACGCAAGGCTGGCGCCGCCGGCCCATCCGAGAAGTGTGCGCCGCCCTATCGGCCGAATTCTTCCATCACTGATGGGGTTTCGGTCGCTCGAGGCGGTCGCGGCCGTCGTGATTGATGAGTCACGCCGTAGCGCGACACGCGCGTTCGACGCCCGCGCCCCGATATGAATCACCAGCGCGCCGATCGTGATCCACGCACCCCAATAGTGGCCGCGCGGAAAGAAGAAGGGCCAGGGGTACCACCGTGCGATGTTGGCCGTGCCGGTGAACAACATGAACAAAGAGCCACCGACGAGTGGAACTAGGCTCAGGCGCTCGATTGCCGGGACGATATGTCGCTCTAGTGGGAGGAAGAGCCGCGGATAGACGGACCACAACTTGGCGAGAAGCAGCGGTATCGCCGCGGTTCCCGAGATCACGTGAACGCCTTGTGTGATGCGGTACAGTCCCGCCGGCCGAGACCCCCAGTCGAACCACTGCGGCGGCTGCTGCAGCGTGTGCGAGACGAGCCCGGTGACGAAGCAGAGAGAGAAGCACACGCCGAGCGCAATACCGAGCACTGCCGCGGTGCGTACGTCATGAGCGGGCTGTTCGAGCGCGCGATCGCGCCGGGTCGAGATCTCTTCGTGCAGCGTCTGTACAGCGTGCCGAGGTCCGTTCATCGGCTGACGGCAATTCGCTCGTCGACACGTTCGATCGCGAGCGCCGTTCGGGATCCCGGGATTGCGCGAGCAACGGAGCGGGCGGTGCACCACGTATCGATGTCGGTGAGCGTCGGAAGCACGATCGGGTCGAACCCCAGCGTGCGAAGGCGGGTCAGTTGTTGCTGCCCGGTCGTTGGGGTACTCATGCTGATCCCGGCGAAAACCGACGGATCAGGACGGCGGAGCCCGATGATCCACCAACCGCCATCGGTGGCGAGTCCGAGCGATGCGTGATGGTCGTGCACGCCCGCAAGTGCGCAACTGAGTAGCGCCACGTCGACCTGTGGGGTGTCCATGGCGATCTGTACGCCTCCGTCAGGCAGGTGCGTCCACGCTGCGGTCAGCCGCTCGTTGAATGTTCCGCTTATCTGGGGAACTACTTCGACCCCGGGCGGTAGCCACCGTCCAAGTGGTCCTTCCAACGCGAGCACGACCCGTCGATCACAGCTGAGAGCGGCCGCCAGCGTGTCTTGCAGCGCTGCTTCTGCGATGCACGCCGCCTCTTCGTGTGTACACGGCGGGCACAGTCGCGTCTTCACGCGTCCGGCAATCGGAGCCTTTGCCATTACGAGCAGACCGGGTGGACTCACGGATCGGAGGGTATTGCCGCGCTGGCTGATTCAAGCGGATACTTTGCTTACGTTTCGCGAAACTCTGGTGGCCGCCCCCGCCGCGTGCGCGCCCAATGCGTCGTACCATCAATGCATGGCAGCCGCGCCGATTGAACCGCGAAGCACGACGGCCGCGCCGCGTGTGCTCGTGATCGATGATGATCCGACGCTTTCGGAAGTGGTGGCGCGCTATCTGGAGCGAGAGGGATTCGAAGTAATGCGGTGCGGCGATGGCAACGATGGGTTGCGCGTTGCCCTAGAGTGTCTCCCCGATCTCGTGGTTCTCGACCTCATGCTCCCTGGCATCGATGGATTCGAGGTTTTTCGCCGGCTCCGCGAAGTTGCGCCCATTCCCGTCGTGATGCTCACCGCTCGCGGCGAGGAAGACGATCGTGTCGCGGGCCTCGAACTAGGTGCCGACGACTATGTCTCGAAACCGTTCTCGCCGCGAGAGCTGACTGCGCGCGTTCGCGCCGTACTCCGCCGGGCGAGTGGCGGCATCACGAGCAGTGGTGACGTCATGTTGCGGGCGGGCTCGCTGGTGGTCGACGTTCTCGCGCACGAAGCGCGCCGCGACGGACAACTCTTGGTGCTCACCGCGAAAGAATTCGACCTGCTCTGTTGGCTCATGCGCAACCCCAATCGGGCATTCCAGCGCGAAGAACTTCTCGAGACCGTGTGGGGTTACAAATACGGCGATCCCGCAACGGTGACGGTGCACATGCGGCGCCTTCGCGAGAAGGTCGAAGTCGACCCGTCTACCCCCCGGCATCTCTGCACGGTACGGGGTGTCGGATACCGGTTCACGGCATGAAGCGCGACCGCTTTCTTCCCGGAGCCGTATTGGGTGTCGGCGCGGTGATCGCGATCGTCCTTGCGGTCAACGTAGGTACACCGATCGGCGACACGGCGGTGCTTCTCGGTTCGACGGCCGTCTTCTCGGTTGCGGTCGCAGTAGCGGCGCGTTGGTATCTCGCGTGGCGCGGAGAGGCCTCGCTGCGCAGCCAGATCCTCGTCGTGTCGACCGCCGCGATCGCGACGGTGGTCGTCGGCACGCTGGCGGCAGCAAAGGCGATGTTCATCTCGGTGCACGATCTCAACGCTCTGATTGCGGTCATGACGATCGCCGTGGCCGTCGCGGTGGCGGCGTCGTTGAGCCTCGCCAATCGATTCCAAACCGATACGAATGCAGTCTCGGTCATCGCCGATCGTTTGGTCGATCAGCCCAAAGGTCCCGTCGAGGCGATTCCGTTCGGAATAAGCGAAATGCGCGAACTCGCGAGTCGACTCGGACTTGTCTCCGCGCAACTCGAGTCCTCGCGCGAACGCGAGAGGACACTCGATCGATCGCGGCGCGAACTCGTGTCGTGGGTCTCGCACGATCTGCGTAGCCCTTTGGCGTCGATCCGAGCACTCGCCGAAGCACTCGAAGATGGCATCGCCGCGAGTGAGCACGATCGCCGCCGCTACTACCAATCGATTCGGCACGAGAGTGAGCGGCTGACGGCGCTGGTCGATGACCTCTTCGTCCTCAGTCGCATCCAAGCCGGCGCCATTGCCACCACTTCGGCCACCGCGCCCGTCGCCGAACTCGTGGAGGATGCCGTCATCGCCATCGTTCACCGTGCCGGGATCAACGGAGTGAGTGTGGAGTGCGACGTCGCAGAGATCGGCGGCCGTATGGTGCCCGCAGCTGATGTGACTCGCGCTTTGTCCAATCTCCTCGACAATGCCGTACGGCACACGCAGGCCGGTGGTGTCATCGTCGTCGAAGGCCGCGCCGACGCGGGAGCAGTCGTGCTGTCGGTGCGCGACCAGTGTGGCGGGATACCCGAAACGGAGATCGACCGAGTGTTCGACACCGCATTCCGCGGGGACTCGGCCCGGGGGCGCGACGGTGGCGGCGGTGGACTCGGCCTCGCGATCGCACGAGGCCTCGTCGAAGCACACGCAGGCAAGATCGACGTTCGCAACCACCGGCTGGGATGCCAATTCGACATTCGGATACCCGCGCCCAAGACCGGACGTCACGCGGATCGCACGGGCTCCGGAGACTGAAAGAGCCGCGCGGACGCGCCCGCTCGGACAGACCGGGACCGCGGTACGACTAATGGGGATCGACTCCCGGAGTTCGAGGAGTACTTCCAAGAGATCGAGCAACTCGCCGGCTATCTCCCCAATGCGTTCCTCACGGTCGCGCACCAACCAGCGCTATTGCGCGGCTGCAGGCCCTCTCGGCCGCGTTGCGTTCGCTCAACAGCGTCGACACCGGGTTGAAGGTGTTGATGAGTCACCTCGCGTCGAGCGCAGTGGGTTGCCGGTTCTGTGAAGCGCACACGTCAAAGACCGCGACAACGAACGGTGTGGCGGCAGCGAAGATCACGGCGATCTGGGAATTCGAGACCAGCGATTTCTTCTCGGACGCAGAGCGAGTGGCCTTGCGGTTGGCGTTGGCGATGGGCCAAGCACCCAACGCGGTCACCGATCAACACATCGACGACTTGCGGGAGTACTACGACGAAGCCCAGATCGTCGAGATGATCGCAGCAGTCTGCAACTTCGGTTTCTGGAATCGGTGGAACGACACAGTTGCCACCGACCTTGAACAGCTCGTCTACGAACTTGCCAATGCGCTGCTCTCGCCGCGCGGGTGGAGTGCAGCCAAACATCTGCCGCACCCGACCGAGCCGCTCGGCGTGCCCAGCTGAAGTTCACACGTGCGCGAGTGGCAGCTCGAGTGCGGGATCGCTGGACCTCGCTGTCCTACGCCGGCTGGCCCGCTGGGTTCCCTCGGAGCGGGAAAGTGTAGGGGGGGGGGCACGCTTGTCGCTGGCGCGATATGTGGGCTGGCGGCCGTCGGGCCTTCACGCGCCGCGCGCGGCAGTGACATTCACGATGGAGGAAATCGTCGGCCACTTGGACCAGACGATTCTCGCGGGCGTGGTGGTCGCCGCTGCAGTCGCAGCCGCTATCGAGCCCTCGGTGCTGGGCGGCCATCCGGTATTCGACGTTGCCCCCGGTTACGGATGGCTCGCTTTTTCTTCGGGGCTGGCGTCGGCGCGCCGACGGGTATTTACACGGCGGTAGATTCACGGGGTTGTCGTCGGCGACGCTGGGGAGCAGATGCGATGCATGACGCGAGCGAAATCACCGTCGACGGGGCACGCCGATGAGCCAGTTCGCGGGGGTGTCGGCGGTGTTGTTGAACTGTTCGCTTGTGCGCGATCCGGCGAAATCGCACACGCGTCGTTTGCTTTCGCGCGTCGCGGGAGTCATGGCGACGGAGGGCGTCGCGGTGGAGCTGATCCACATGCTCGAGCATCGGATCGGTTTCGGCATGGTCAAGGACAGTACCGAGCTCGGTGACGACGTGGATGATTGGCCGGCGATTCATGCCAAGGTCATGGCGGCCGACATCTTGGTGATCGGTACACCGATCTGGCTCGGCGTGAAGTCGAGCGTCGCGACGCTCGCTATCGAGCGCCTTTACGCGTACAGCAGCGAGAAGAACGAACGCGGTCAATACCTGTACTACGGGAAGACCGGTGGGTGTGTCGTCACCGGAAACGAGGACGGCGTCAAGGCGTGCGCGATGGAAACACTCTACGCGTTGGCCCACATCGGTTACACGATCCCGCCGCAGCCCGACTGTGGCTGGATCGGCGAGATCGGTCCCGGCCCGAGCTACGGCGACGCGGTCGACGGTTCAGAGGCGCCGATGGGTTACGACAGCGAGTTCACCAATAAGAACGCCACCATCATGTCGTGGAACCTCATGCACACTGCGCAGATGCTGCGCGAGCGCGGCGGGTTTCCCGTCGGTGGCAACGTCGCCGCGACTTGGCGCGAGCAGACCAACGCCGCCGATCAGGATCCTGACCGATACTGATCGCCTGCGTTGCCGATCTTCGAAACGAACACGGCGCCCGACGGTGTACCTGATCGTCTTGGCCGGCGGCGTGTCCCATCCGATGGGTGCGGCGCACGTTTTGCCATCGGGCTTCGCGAGACATCTCAGGCAGCAGCGTCTACGAAGAGCCACTCCTCCGCCACGTGGAGGTGTGAACCTTGCGACTCGACGCGGAACCATGCGACTGCGTGGACGTTGTAGGCGCCTTTGGGCACTGTGCCATATGGCTGTTTGGCATGGCCGTGGATGTGTAGGCGCGCGATGACTCGCGTTTCGTCGCCGACCATTTCGAGGATCTCGAACTGCACGTCGGGGATCGCCGTGCGGAACCGGATCATCGACTGCTTCTCGCCCTCGCCGGCTGGCGCAACGTCATGGATGACCTTGCTGTGGTGAACGAAATTGGGCGCGTAGCACTCGTCGAACACCGCTTCGATTCCCTGGTTGAAGCCGAGGTCGTAGATTCCGCGAACAAGCGCCTGGGCATCGTCGATGATGGTCATGCCCCCATTGTTGCGCCGTCGAGGTCGCGTTGGTGCAACTCGCGTCGGCTCGTGTATCAGTGAAGCGCTGCCCGGCGCTCTGTACTCGTTCGTGGGACGCGACACGACGCGAGTGATGCGCACGGATTCGTGCGTGCAATTGCGGTGCTCGCAGAAGTAGCCGGCTCCGACGTAGATCTCGAGGCAGCACTCTTCGAGGTCGATCACGGGAGCGCTGAACGTGCGCCGCAAGTGGCAACCAAGCCGTGACGTTAGGTGGGGGACTGGGTGGCGGCGGCGACCCGCGGCTGCGTGCCGAGGGGTCGAGCAGAGTCCCGCGTGACGGAAAGCAGCAGTACGACTCGCCGGACTACGGCGTGAGTCTCCGCAGCGCGCTGATCGCGTTGGTGATCGTCGCGATCATCATCGGCGCCACCGTCATCTTCACGTAAATCCCGACCGCCACCGATTATGAGCCGTCCCTTGTGCGGGTCTGAGCATCAAACGGGAGCGGGGACTCGGCCAACTGATTCGCGCGAGTGAAAGGGGCAGCGCGGATTGGTGACCATCCACCGGTCGGAGGGTTGGCTCGGTTTAGAGGCGCCGCCGCGCCGTCCTACTGGCGTGCGAATCGCGTCAACGACGAACGCGGGCCCGGCCTCAGCCAGGCGACCCCACCATCCATCCAGCCAGCCTCCAGACCGACCGCGAGCCCTATTCGCATGGCCATATGATAATCTGGTCATGACATGGCAATGTGCGGACTGGCGTCATTGGGGTCGTCAGCTTCGAGACAGTCTGTTGCGCTGAAGAGGAGACCCGAGTTGGTGAACCACGAGGTTTGGTTGTCGCTAGTGGCCACGGGGCCGTTGGCCGTTGTGGCATGGATGGCGGGACGCTCGGCGAGGCAGTCTCGATGGTTGCGTCCGCTGGTGGTGCCGTCGCGCCGAGTGCGACGCCGTCGCTGACCGAGGGGCTGCCTGCGATGAGTCGTCCCGTGTATCAAGTCAAGGCCGAGTTCTTCAAGACGTTGGGTCATCCTGCGCGCATTCGCGTCCTCGAGTTGCTCCGCGACGGTGAACGTACTGTTGGTGAGTTGCTCGGTGAGGTTGGCCTCGAGCAGTCGCATCTGTCGCAACAGCTCGCGGTGCTACGGCGGGCGAACGTGATTCGGTCGCACAAGGATGGCGCTCGGGTGCTGTACTCGGTCGTCGATCCGCGGATCTTTCATTTGCTCGAGACCGCAAAGGCGATCATTTCGGCATCGCTGGCCGAAAGCGATGATTTGCTGGCCGAGTTGGCGTTGGTGGATTTCCGTCCGTCCGCCGGTGTGGGGGCAGACGTTCCCCCCAGTGTCGGATGACGGCTATTGAAGATTCGTTAACTGGTTCACGGCTGGGCATTGTGGTCGGCCCCGACGCAGCGGTGTGCCTCGATCTCGTGCTCGACGACGTCGGCGTCCACTATCACTATGTACGTGTGAAGCAAGGGGGCGCCCGCGTGATCATCGATCTTGTCGACGACGCCGATGGGTATCGCATTGTCGACGTGCTTCGCCAACACTTGGGCGCCGAGCTACGAGAGGCCACGATCTATCGCGACGGACATCGGACTCCAGTTGCGTGCAACCCGACCGAGGGCCTGCTTGTTGCTCCCTGGGTCGAACCCTGGCGGTCTGTCGTGCGATGAAGCCCTATGACGCGAGTGATGATGTGACGCCGTCGGGCGGCGGGCGGAGGCCGTTGGTCGCTGCGAGCTCTGTGGCGATCAGTTCGCCAAGTAGTGCGTTGACGGCGCGAATGGCTGCATGCCCGGCGGCGATTGTTGGTCGGGCGACGCCGATGGCGCGTGGCGGCAAGCCACGGATGCTGCGCAAGTAACACAGACCGTCCGGCCACCCGTGTACGGCAGTCGCAGGCAGGATTGCGGCTCCGTGACCATCGGCTACGAGCGCTGCGATGAGACGAACCCCGTCGACTTCGGCAATAGGCCGCAAAGTCACGCTCGATGAGCGGGCGGCGTCGTCGAGCGCTTCTCGATACGCGGTGTGCGGGGCGGGCAGAATCAGCGGATACTCGGCCAGCTCCCCCAGCCCGATGAAGTAGTCCGACGGCTGGTGGGCCGAAGTCGGTATCGCGGCGATCAGCTCCTCCTCGAACAACGCCTCGAAGATCACATCGCTTCGCACGGCTGAGCCATCAATGACGGCAAGGTCGATGTGCGCGTCAACGAGTCGGTCGACGAGCCCGACCGACGTTCCTTCTTCGACGATGACCCGCACCGCGGGATAACCGCGCTGGGCCGCGTGAAGAAGCAGCGGGGTCACCCAGAGTGCGGCCGTGGCAATCAATCCGATGCGGACCACGCCGTCGATCTCGCCGCGAAGGTTGGCGAGATCCGAATCCAATGCATGCAGTTCCGCGCCGACACGCCGCGCGTGGCGGGCCGCGACGCGGCCCTCGGGCGTGAGGCACCCTGCGTGGCGGTCGACGAGATGCACTCCCAGCGCGGTCTCGAGTTTCGCAAGTTGCGCCGACACATTCGACTGCACCATGCCGAGATGCTCCGCCGCCCGAGAGAACGACGCCTGCTCTTCGACAGCGAGGAGCACGCGGAGTTGGCTCAGCGTGACGGCGCTGACGTTGTGGGGGAGCAGGGAGTCAGTTGGCCTGGCTCGCAGCCACGAACCCGGATTCTTATCCATAGTTCGCTCCACGGCTACTACGCCACAACAACATGCTTATATGATCAATATATCATTGACTCAGCCAAGGGGTTCCCGTGACAACACGGATCGAGATCGCAGACGTATTGCGCAGCCGGTTCGACGGGCCGTTGCGGAGCAAAGCCGACCTACTCGACGCCGCGCGCGCCCTCGGCGCCCGCGACGCCGTCATGCAGGCGATCGACCGCCTTCCCGACCAGAAGTACGGCGGCCTCCGCGACCTTTGGCCGTGTCTGCCGGGCATCCCCATCGAGCCCTGAGCCTCGGTTCGGTAAGTCCATTCAAGGTTGAGGTTGTGATGAGTATCGATTTCGTACAGGACAGGCGCGTGCTGGCTCTGCGGGCCGATGGTCGATCGTTCGGCGCGATTGCGCGGGAGCTTTGTCTCGAGGGCGCGGCCTCTGCCTACGCCGCCGGTCAGCTCCGGGCGATCGAACGCCTCCGCAGGCGGCAACTCGCGGAGTGGCTGGACCGAGTTGCCGAGCCATCTCGCGTCGCGGGCGGTCTGCAGGATGGTACTATGATCGAGTTATAATATGACGAAGTTGTTATGTAGTTAGTCATAAAGGTGAGATGATGAACGACTCCGCAGGCTCGACCATCGGCCGTCCGATCTCCGAGGCGAAGGCCGACTTGTTCCGAGCGCTTGCGCACCCCGCGCGTATCCGCACGCTCGAGTTGCTCGCCGAACGCGAACTCGCGGTGGGCGAGATACAACCCTTGGTTGGGATCGAGTCGTCCTATCTGTCGCAACAACTCGGGATCCTGCGCCGTTCGGGCCTGGTCACCGCGAGAAAGGACGGCTCGCAGGTGTTCTATTCGGTGGTCGATCCGCAGTTGATCGAACTGCTCGGGGCCGCCAAGCGAGTCTTGATCAGATCGTTGTCGAACACCGAAGGGTTGCTGGCCGACCTTCGCGCGGAAATGGGGGAAGGCGAGTGACCGCTGCGACCGCGGACAGCGGCAAGGATCTCTCCGGGGACCCTCAACCACAGGTGACGCGATGGCTGCGGGCCGCGTTGGCCTCGCTCATCCGGCTGTTGCCGCGCCGCTCGGACTACGCCGGTCTCTCGCGGTCGTGGCGAGGCGACATCGTCGCCGGCCTGACGGTCGGGGTGGTGGCGCTGCCGCTGGCACTCGCGTTCGGGATCACCACCGGGCTCGGCGCTGAGGCCGGGTTGATGACGGCGATCGTTGCGGGCCTCGTGGCCGCGGTCTTCGGTGGCTCCAACGTGCAGGTCTCCGGTCCGACCGGTGCGATGACCGTAGTTCTGGTTCCACTCGTCCACCGTTACGGGGTCGATGCGGTGTATCTCGTCGGTCTCATGGCGGGCGTCATGGTGGTGGTCGCCGCGTTCGCACACGTCGGTCGTTATCTCGCCTACATACCCTGGCCGGTGATCGAAGGCTTCACCGTCGGCATTGCGATCATCATCTTCTTGCAGCAAGTGCCCTCGGCGCTCGGCGTTACGAAACCCGACGGCGAAAACACCGCAGTCGTCGCGGCCAAGGCGTTGCGCGACGCCTTCAGCCACGGAACGCTCGCCGCGCTCGGCCTCGTTGTGCTCGTGGCCGCTGTCATGATCATCGTGCCGCGACTGCATCGAGCGCTGCCCGCGTCGCTCCTTGCGGTCGCAATCGCGACCGTTGTCGCGCAGGTCGGTGACCTGTCCGTATCGAGAATCGGAAAGCTACCCGGCTCGTTGCCGGCGCCATCCTTTCCCGCGGTGTCCTATGACCGAGTCAGTGAGCTGTTCTCGGCCGCGTTCGCGATCGCGCTGCTCGCTGCGTTGGAGAGTCTGCTGTCGGCCAAGGTCGCCGACGGCATGGCGGACACGGGCCGCCATAACCCCGACCGGGAGTTGTTCGGTCAAGGTCTCGCGAACCTGGCGTCACCTCTGTTCGGTGGTATGCCGGCAACCGGCGCCATCGCCCGCACCGCCGTCAATGTGCGCACTGGCGCCCGCACTCGTGTATCGGCGATCGTCCACGCGATCGTCTTGGTGCTTGTCGTGTACTTCGGCGGGCCGCTCGTCGCGAAGATCCCGCTCGCCGCGCTCGCCGGTGTCTTGATGGTTACTGCGATGCGGATGGTCGAGTTTCACAACGTCCGCATGGTTCTTCGGTCGACGCGGTCCGACGCCGCTGTCCTCGTACTCACTGCTGCCGCGACGGTGATCTTCGATCTGATCCTTGCGGTGGAAATCGGTGTGGCGGTTGCTGCGATCCTGGCATTACGTGCCGTGGCGCGTACGGCCGCGGCGGTGGCCGAACCGGTCCCCGCCACCGGCGATGGTTCGAGTGAAATGACCACCGACGCCGAAGCCGCGTTGTTGTCGCAACGCATCCTCACCTACCGACTCGATGGAGCGTTGTTCTTCGGGGCCGCGCAACGCTTCTTGACCGAGATCACCTCGGTGGGCGACGTGAGAGTCGTGATCCTGCGGCTGCCGCAACTGCAGATGCTCGACGCGACCGGCGCCCAGGCACTCGGCGACATCGTCGCCGAGCTCGAACGGCGCGGTATAACCGTGTTGATCAAAGGGCCTCGCCCCGAACACCTGAAGTTGTTGCGTACCGTCGGTGCCCTCGAGCGGCTGGCACACGAGAACCACCTCTTCGGCAACCTCGACGATGCCATCGCGCACGCGCATCAACACGTTGCCCGCGCGCCTCACGATCCAAAGGCGTCTGAAAGCACCGTCATCGAAGATGAACCTGTCTCGCGCGGGCGCCGTCAAACCGTTTAGCCCACCCGTTGATTACTCAGAATGGGAGTACCGCACCAATGACCACAACTGCGCCGCAGACCACGCACCGTCGTCTCCTCGACTGGGTCGAACACTGGACCGCGATCCTTCAACCCGACGCCGTCGAATGGTGCGATGGTTCCGACTCCGAGTACGAGTCGTTGTGTCAGCGCCTGGTCGCAGCCGGAACGTTCATTCCCCTCGACCCTGCAAAGCGGCCAAACAGCTTCCTCGCACGTTCGGACCCCGGCGACGTCGCCCGCGTCGAGGACCGCACCTTCATCTGCTCGCAACACCCGCAAGACGCCGGGCCGACGAACAACTGGCGCGACCCCGCAGAGATGCGGGCCGAGATGCTCGACATCTACCGCGGCGCGATGCGGGGCCGCACGATGTATGTGGTGCCGTTCTCGATGGGGCCTCTCGGGTCGCACATTGCCCACATCGGTGTCGAGCTCACCGACTCCGCGTATGTCGCGGCGTCGATGCGAATCATGACCCGCATGGGCCGCGGCGCGCTCGATGTCCTGGGAGACGACGGCGCATTTGTTCCGT
>JBDTLT010000058.1:0-26026 GCA_039934635.1 Acidimicrobiales bacterium | reverse complement strand
GGAGATCTACGAGATGTACAAACCACAGGTGGCCGTCATCAACCTGCCCGCGCCGGTCGAAGAGGTATCGATGTCGTACCAATATTCGGCGCACGAGGATCCGCCACCGCCGCCGCCATTTCGCGGTAACGATCTCGCCCAGGGTTGCGCGGACGCCGAGAATACGCGGCTGGTGCAAGAACGCTTGGCGCAACTCGGTTACCTCCCCCAAGCAGTCGATGGCGACTTCGGCGAAGAGACCGATAAGAACGTGCGCTGGTACCAAGGCAACAGCAATCTGAAGGTCGACGGGATCGTCGGGCAGTACACCTGGGCGTCGTTGTTCTGACGACCGAGCTTCGGCATGCCCATTCAGTTGATCTATGAGTTGGTCGTGCCGCCAACGCGTTTGCGCGAGGTGCATGCACTCTTCGCCGCCGACTACCTACCGGCGGCACGCGAGCGGGGTATGCACTATGCCGGCGCGTACCTCACGCCGCCGATCGAGCTCGACGATGCGCCGACCACGTTGGTGCTGCAGTTCACCTTGCCCGACGTCGACGCCGTGTGGGCGATGAAACGCCAAGTGACCGATTCGGTCGAAGTTGCCGATTTCTGGCGTCGCATCGATGCCATCGTCGTCTCGCGGCAACGACGGTTCTTGGCGCCCTACGACGAAGCATCCGACGGCGCGGTGTGACCGTGTACCGGCGAATCGCGCTGCTTCATGTCGATCCACAGTTGTCCCGCGCGGACCGCGCGTCGTTCGAACGTGAGCTGGGCGACGTTGCCGGCCGCGTGCCGGGCCTGACGCACGCGCATCTCGGCCGTCATTTCCCCAACACCGTCGGCGGCGGTGACTACACGTGGGACCTCGCGTTCGCCGGGCCAGAGCAGACCCCGCCGTGGTCCGATCAACTGCGACTCGCCGATCACTCGGACTTGTTCGAGCGAGTCGTGACGCGGGCCGATGCCGTGCAATTCGCCGCGACCAACGCGCATATCGCCGAGCCCGCGATCAGCGACTTCGTCAAACGCACGTTGTTCATCGAAGTAGAGCGACCCACGCCGCCCGACAAGGCGCGCGAATTCGATCGTGTGCTCACCGGCATGCCCCGCTACATCCACGCGATCCGCAATTGGGCGTATCACCGCGTCGATGACGAATTCACCATCGGGCCGCGGCGATGGACGCATGTGTGGGAGCAGGAGTTCGAAGAACTCTCTGGCCTACGCGTCGACTACATGGTGAGCCCATACCACTGGGGCTATGTCGACCCGTGGTTCGATCCCGAGAGCCCGCACCGTGTCGTGGCGCCGGGCGTGGCCCACGTCTATAGCCCGGCGGCGACCACGATCCTCGGCTGGTGAGCGTCGTCGGATGCGACAGCTTCGCTCCGCGCCTTGAGGCCGTGACGTTCGAGCTCTAGGTAGCGGCGCGTCATCCGCACGCTGAGCAACCACGCAAGCGGCGCCAGCACGCCGCGTTGGCGGACGCCCAACGTGACGGTCGTCGTCCCCGGCACGCGTTGCTCGAGTCGGTGCAACGCGATGGTGGTGACACCGGGCCGGCGGGCGACCCACGTGAAGCCGACCAGTGGCTCGAGTGCGGTGACCGTCCATACGGTGTCCTTCAGCCGCGGTTGTTTGATGCGGGCTCGGCTGCCGACCTTGAACGGTGGCGGTGACAGACGCACGACATCGGTCACCGAGGATGTCCACTCGGGCCAGTGCTCGACGTCGGTCAAGATGTCCCAGACGTGTTGTGGTTCGGCGTCGATGTCGATCGAAACTTCGCGCTTCATCGCGAGTCCTCCTTATTGGTGTCGCCCTTGTTGGTGTCGCCCGCCGTCACGCGCTCGTTTGGAGCGCGAAGACGAGATCGACAACACCTCTGTCGAGCTCTTTGTGCGCGTGCGGCGCGATCTTGAAGAGCATGTCGAGCATCGGCCGGTTCTCCGCGAGCACACTCGCGTGCACGTTGGTCGCACCGTGCTCCGCGGCACGGGCGATGACGAGATCGAGCAACTCGGTGCCGAGGCCCTTGCGGTGGAACGCGTCGTCCACGGTGACGGCGACCTCGACATCGGATGGTGATCGCCGGAAGGCATGACATTCGCCGAGGCCGATGATCTCGCCGTGCAGGATGGCGACGATGGCGTCGCGCTGCACGTAGTCGAGATCGAGGACATTGCGCAGCGCGACGTCGAACGATGCGGCCGGCGAGAGGAACCGGCGGTAGCGGCTATCGGGCGAGAGGCGGTCGAACATCGCTCGCAAGTCGTCGCGGTCGCCGGGCTCGAGGCTGCGGATCGTGGCGCCGGCAATGCGCCCCGAACGAAGCGGCCGCAACTTGAGGCTGGGAGGGCCGCCATTGGCGGCGTACGGGGAGATCAAGGTGGGTTGCTTCATAAGACTTACCCTACTCCAGTCAGTTGCTTCATGCAACCCATTTCTTGTCCGGCGGGTTGCGTCACCAAGCACTACGCACAGAGGAGGCGCACGGTTCTCACTGAGCGGGCCTCGCCCAAACCTGCTGCAATTACCGGCCGTGAACCCTGATCTGACATTGGGCGAGAACGATTTGCCGGCCGTCTTCCGCGCCGCTGACGCGGCCACGGCCGCCGCCCAACACCAGGTCGTCCGGCGCACGCAACTCCAGATCGCGGCGCTCATCGGTGCCGCGGCGGTCGGGTCGCTCGGCAGCTTCCGGCCCAAGAGCGGCTCGAACTGGGCCTCGATCGTCGGCGCGGACGCCACCTGGATCGGGATCGCGGCCGCGGGGCTACTCCTCGGCGGCGCGTTCATTCGCCTGCAAGGGCTCGGCGAATTCGAAAAGCGGTGGTACGAGGGACGCGCGCTGGCCGAGTCGGCGAAAACACTCGCGTGGCGCTACGCCGTCGGCGCCGTGCCGTTTCGGCTCGATCAAGCCGACGCCGACAAGCTCTACATCAGCCGCATCCGAGCAATCATCACCGACAGCGACAGCGTCATCCTGCGCAGCGCGGTGCGTATCGATTCGTCGGAGATCACGCCGGCCATGCGCGAACTTCGCGCGGCACCGCTCGATGTACGCCGCGAGACGTATCGAGTCGGCCGCATCGACGATCAGATGACGTGGTATCGCACCAAGGCGCAGCACAACGAGAAGCGGTCGAGCCAGTGGAGCACCGTTGCGCTGTTCTTCGAAGCAGGAGGCATCTTCAGCGGAATCCTGCTCGCGGCAGAGGTCATCTCGTTCAACCTCTTGGGCCTTGTCCCGACGGTGGGCAGCGGCATCATCGCATGGGTGAAGTTGCGCCAGCACGCCACGCTGGCGCGCGCCTACTCACTCACCGCGTTCGAGCTGTCGGCGGTATCGAGTCTCATCGACAGCATCGGGACCGAGGACGACTGGGCCCGCTTCGTCGAAGACGCCGAAGGTGCGATTTCACGCGAGAGCACGATGTGGGCCGCGTCGCACGCGGCCGTCGGCGGCTGACCAGTCACTAGCGCGTCGTCGCGGCAGATCGCGTCGTCGTCGCGGCAGATCGCGTCGTCGTCGCGGCAGCGCGCGTCGTCGTCGCGGCAGCGCGCGTCGTTGTGGTCGTCGTGGTGGTGACGATGGCGGCGCTGATGACCGGTATGTCCGTGCGCGGTTGCAGCGACCGTGGCTCGCGGGGAAGATCCGGACACGTCGCCCGGCGCGTCACCGAGCCCAGATAGAACAACTGCTCCTCGTCGGTCAGATTGCGATTCGCCATTCGGCACGCGACGGCGATGATCGACGATGGCCGGAGATCGACCATCACGAGGTCGGCCGAGCCGGTTGGGTAGGGAACCGCGATCGCCGTCTCACCTTTGGGCCCGAGAACTCCGTCGGCGAAATCGCCGGGCAGGTTGGCCACGGTGCCGAGTCGCCGGTGGTGCTCGACGTCGAAGACGATCAACTCCGTGCCGGTCGCCCACGCCAGCACCGAACCGTCGTCCGAAAACGATGCGGCGCTCGGAAACGCCATCTGGTCGAGCACACCGATCGTCGGCGGGTCGTTCTCGAGATCGAACACTCTTGTCACGAAACGCACTGTCATCCCGGCGAGAACGAAACGTCCGCCCGGGCTCACGGCCGGACCGGCGTACTCGCCATCGCCGAAAACCGCCAGCTTGTCGCTGATCGTACGGTCGCGTTCGACATCCCACAGGGTGAGTTTGGTGGACGCGCCGTTGTCGATGTTCTCGGCAAACACGACGTAGCGACCGGTGCCATCCACCGACGCGCCATCGAGTATCTTCGGCGGACACGGCTTGTCGTGACGCTGGCGGCCGCCCTCGACATCGACGAGGGTCACCACGCCGGGTGCATGAAAGATCCTTGCGGTTCGTCCATCGAAAGTGAAGGCGTTCGTCATACCGCAGTCGACGCGCACCGCCGGACCAAGCGCGCTGCCTGACGCCACGCTGTATGCGGTGAGATGGTCGTTCGTCATCACGGCGACCGCGTTGCCCGAGGCACTGATGGCGACGGAGCGGGCTTCGTTCTTGGCGAGCGCGTCGAGGGCGATCGAGGGACCCACAGGATCACCGCTGGCGCCGTCGATGATCGTGACCGACCGATCCGACAGGACTGCGAAACGGGTTCGATCGGGGTTGGACGCCGCAATGGCGCCCCTTGTCGCGAGTGGAGTCACCAACGTCTGTCGCCCGCCGACATCGATGACGAAGCTGTCGCCCGAACGGCCGGGCACGAGCACACGCGAGCCGCTCGAGTCGAAGGCGAGGCCCAACGGCCCGGACGGCACGTCGAGGGGATCTGCCATCACCGTCTTGGTCGGCCCGTCGATGATCTGCATCGAACTTCCGTCGGTCAGCGCCAGCCGCTTGCCGTCGGGGCTGAAACGCGCGGTGCTGAAGAAGTCCAAGCTCGAGACGACCGTGGTCGTGGTGCCGGTTGTGGTGTCCACCAGTGCGACCGTCACCGGGTCTCGCGATCCTGACGCGCGCTGGCTGAACAGCGCCGCCGTGCGCCCATCGTCGCTGACGCTCAGCGCCGGATACACAGTGAACGCCGGCGCGGCAACCGATCGTAACGGCTTGCCCGCGCTGTCGAATATCTGCAGCCGGCCACCGGCGATGGCCGCGACTTCGGCGCCGTCGGCGCGCACGCCCGCTGCCGCGACCGCCGCAGGGAGCGCCACTCGCACTGACGCGCGCGTCGTGGCCTTCCAGATGCTCACCTCGGCACTCGCCTTCGCAAACGCGACGATCGTCGAACCGTTCGCGCTCATCACGCCATCGGGCGGGTTCAACGTTTGGTTCACCATGGTCCCCGTGCGGAGGTCCCACGTCGAGTACGCCGTGCCTCTGTCGTAGGTGATCAGGCGATCGTTCCCGGAAAACGCGAGCTGTGAGGTGTACGCCGAGGTGCGCAGTGCGAAGATCGCACGACCGGAGTCGAGATCCCAGACGGTGATGTCTCCCCGCAACCCGCTCGCCGCCACCGAGTGCCCATCGGGGCTGTATGCCGCGGCGCCCGGGTCCAAGGTCACGGCAATCCCGGTTCCCTCGACCGGCTCACCGTGCAGGACCCGATCGATGGAAGGGCGGCCGGCGATGGTGAGCAGCGCGGCGTAGGCCTCGGGAGTGTGATTCTTGCGATAGGCCTCGATCGCCAGCAGCGCACCCAGCGCCGGTGATTGCTCGGTCACATCCGCGCTCTGCGCCGCGAGTTGGCGCGACTGCGCAATATCGGCGCGTTCACGCGCCTGGTCGCGCTGACCGAACGCGAAGAACGTGGCGATGAGCGAAACGATGGTCAACACGGCGAGGCCAGCGAAGGTGGCTCGACGCCAACGCGTGAGTTTGATGTGCTGGCGGCGATCCTCACCGATCAACTCGTCTTTGGGCACGTTGTGGAGGGGCGCCGCCAGATCGGCGACGGCCGCCGCAAATCGTTGGTCGCGCAACGTCAACGCGGCGGCTTGCTCGCCGCGCGTCCAGCGCAGATCGACGACCCGTGGTTCGACGCGCAGCGCAAGGCGCGCCGCGGACGGCAGCGACGAAGTACCGGCGAGATCGAAGGTGCCGGCGCCGCTGCTCCAACGAATGTCACCGTCGGTTAGCGCGATCAGAATATTTTCGGGCGGTTTGTGCTGGCACCAGGCCGCGACCTCTCTGTCCACCCACGGCGAACTCGCCGACGGCTGCGACGCAAGGAGTATCAGCCACCGCGACCCGAGCAGCGCAGTCTCGATCGACGACCACAGATCCGGGTTGGCCGACAGGCTCGCTTCGTCGCGGAACACCCGCAACGCCCGCCGCTTGTTCCACGGCTTGGCGAACTGCTGCAGACCCTCCTGCAACTTCGGCGCGAGCAACGCGTCCGCGGAGTGAGCGTAAGAGATGAAGGCGTCGTACTTTTCGTTCATCCGTCGCTCGCCCGCCCAGTGTTACTTGACGCGGTTGAGGATGACGTCGGGCGTGATCCACCACGGCGGCAGCCGCGGCGGTGTCTTCCAGTAGATGTCGAGGCGCTCGATCAATCCGTCAGCGTTGAGGTTCATGATGTTCATGAAGTGCATCACGAGATCATCCTCGCCTTCGGTGCGGATCGTCTCGATGCACTCGGCCACCGCTTGGCGGCCATCGGCCGAGAAGAAGATCTTGCGCGCCTTGAGCGTGTGATGCTCCATGCGCCCGATCACGCCGGATACGAACTGCAGGTAGTTGGCCTTGCCCCGGCAGGTGTCGGCCTCGGTGCCGAACATGCCATGGCGCTCGAAGTTGTCGGCGATCGTCGACGCCAACAGATCCCAGTCGTGCTCGTCGATACCACGCCAGAATCGAACGATCACGTTGTCGTCGGCCATGTGCCCCGCCTTCATGCCGCACCCACGGTGCCGCTCGTGTGGGAAGGTATCGCATCAGCCGAGCATTGGGTAACAACATGAGTCAGCCGCGCATCGCCATCACACCGACGGATCTGCACGTCGTTGTCCGCGTCGGCGACGAGACGGTGGCCGATTCGTACGGCCCCGTCCTGCTCGAAGAGAAGGGCTTACCCGCCCGGTACTACCTCCCCCGCCATGACGTGCGCACCGACCTGTTGCAGCCCACCGATCATCGCACCACGTGCCCCTGGAAAGGCGAGGCGACGTACTGGTCGCTCGAGGTGGGCGGCACCACCTACGAGAACCTGGTGTGGTGCTACGAGGCACCCATCCCGGAGGCCAAGCTGATCGCCGGTTTGCTGTGTTTCTACAACGACCGCGTCACCATCACCATCGACTAACTCGAGATCGCGCGGCCCGCGCCGTGGCCTTCGTAAACCGCGTGCTCGATGCCTCTCGGTGCGACGCAGTCACCGATGCGCGACGCGGCGACGCCGCGATCGTGCAGGGCAGCCCACAGTTCGTCGACAGGGTCCTGGCCGATCGACAACACGACGCGGTCGACGCCGCCGATCACCCTCGAGCCACCCCGAAGGGCGTCGCGCACCACCACGTGATCGGCACCGATCGATTCGACGATCGTGGACACCTCGAAATCGACGGGACCGTCGCGTAGCGCTCGCAACAGATCGGGACGGTCGTGGTCATCGACACCCGGGGCGAATACCGGGGCCGCGGTGACGGCGGTCGTGCGCACACCTCGCGCCGCCAGGTATTCGACGACATCGGTGCTGTGGTGATAGCCGTGCGCGTCGAGCACGACGACATGCGCGGCGGCGTCGCAGGCTCCGCGCAATGCGGCCCACGTCGTCGTCACGTGCGCGTGGTCGGATCCATCGAGCGGGCCGCGTGTCGCGGCCCCCGCGTACCAACCGTGCGTTCGCGGGCGAGAACCGGTGGCGACGATGACATCGTCGGGATGCTCCGCGAGGATCGCATCGACGTCTGCGTGACGCCCGAGACGCACCGCCACGTCGAACAGCTCGAGTTGCGCCACGCGCCACTCGATGATGCGGTTGAACTCCTCACGCCGCGTGTTGCGCACGATGAGTTGCACCTGGCCGCCGAGCGCCGAGTCGCGCTCGAAGAGCGTAACGGAGTGTCCGCTCTCCGCGGCAACCACCGCGGCCTCGAGACCGGCGGGACCACCACCGACGACCACGACACGGCGGGACTTCTTGGCCCGCACTCGCGTCGCGATGCCCCACTCGGCTTCGCGACCAACCACTGCGTTCTGCTGACACGCGAGTGGGCGCCGATCGCGGTTGCGCATGAGGCAGCCCTGCCCCGCGCCGATGCACACTCGCACTTCGCCGGCGCGGCCGGTACGCGCCTTTGCCGGCAATTCGGGGTCGGCAATGCTCGCCCGCGTCATGGCCACCATGTCGACATCGCCGCGGGCGATGATGGCCTCGGCCTGCTCTGGTGACACCACGCGGCCCGCGCCCATCACCACCGTCGAAGGCAACGCCTGCTTGATGGCCGCGGCCCACGGGATGATCGGGCCGAAGGCGGTCCCGATGCCGCCGATCGTCGGCACGCCACTCACATCGAGGAAGTCGAGCCCACCCGTTGCGTGCAACCGCTCGGCCATCTCGATGCCTTCGTCGAGCGGCACCACGTCGGGCATCCACGCCCCGTTGATACGCGCGCCGACGACGAAGTCGCGACCGACCGCGACCCGCACGGCTTCGATGATCTCGACCACGATGCGCAACCGGTTGGTGAGCGAACCGCCGTAGTCGTCCTCGCGGCGGTTGTAGGTCGAGGTGAGCCACTCCCCCAACATGTGCGGATGCGCCGCATGGATCTCGACTCCGTCGATGCCCGCGTCGCGGCACATTGTGGCGGCACTGGCGAACGCCGCGACCAATGCGGCGATATCGGTGCGGTCCATCGATTTGGTCATCTCGCCGTGACCCGCCGGCATCGCCGACGCGCTCCACAATGGCTGCCACCCGTCGGGACCACTGCTGCCGCGCTCGCGCCCGTTGTGGTTCAGCTGCACGAAGACTTTCGAGTCGTGTCGGTGGCACGCGTCGGCAATCGCGCGAAAGGCGTCGGGCGCGGCATCGCCGTAGGCAGAAGGGCGATCGGTGCCCGATTGCGGATGCACTTGCGTCTGCCCGATGATCTGCAAGCCGAAGCCCCCGCGCGCCCGCTCTTCGTAATAGGCACGAGCGCGCGCGCCGAACACCGACCACCGGTGGAAGCCAGTGGGGTCGTCCTCGACGAACTGTGTCGCGTGCGCGCTGACGAAGAGACGATTTGCCACGGTGATCGAGCCGATTCGCAACGGGTCGAATAGGCGCTCCATTTGGCCATGCCTTTCTGTATCCCGACATCATGCACTAGAACAGACACGGCAAAGGGGGCCACATGACGACGACTGCAGGCCAGCAGTACCGGTTGATTTCCGCAGACGGGCACTACAACGAACCAGGTGATCTGTGGACGTCACGGGTGTCTGCCAAGGTGCGCGACGCCGTGCCGCGGATCGAGTCGCTGGCGGAGGGTGATGCGTGGGTCATGGCGAGCGCCGAGCGCCCAATGGCGTTCGGGTGGGGGTCGTGCGCGGGTCGTCGCCCCGAAGACCTCGGCCGCTGGTGTCGCTTCGAGGAGATCAACGCCGGCAGCTACGACCCCAAGGCGCGCATCGCTGAGATGGACCTCGACGGCGTCGACGCCGAGGTGATCTTCCCCAGCGGCATCTCGCAGTGGATCTCGGGCGTCGCCGACGATGCCGTGCATCTCGAGATGGTGCGGGCCTACAACGACTTCGTGGCGGAGTTCGCCGCCCACGCGCCCGACCGCCTCGGCGGCGTGGCGATCATCCCTCACCGTGGCGTCGACGCGGCGCTGGCCGAGATCGATCGGGTGTCCGAACTGCCGGGCATCCGGGCATTCTTGTTGCGCTGCTATCCCAACGGCACCCTCGACATCGAGCCCGAAGACGACAAGGTATGGGCCCGCATTGCGGAGTCGGGCAAGCCGCTGACCATCCACGTGTCACTCGCCAACGAGATGCCACGCGAGCTCAAGGCAACCGCGCTGCCCGGCACGGTGCACTTCTACGACGCGCCCAACCGCATGCTGCAATTCATCTTCTCCGGTGTGCTCGACCGCTTTCCGTCGCTGACGATCGTGCTCACCGAAGTCGATTGCGGATGGTTGCCGTATTTCGCCGAACAGGCCGACGACAACTACCTGCGCCACTCGCACGCGGCGCTGCGCAACCAACGGTTGAAGATGCTGCCGAGCGAGTACATGCAACGGCACTTTCCGGCCGCGTTCGTCACCGACACCTATGCCGTCGACAACCGCCATCGCGTCGGCGTGCAACGCATGCTGTGGTCAAACGACTATCCGCACATCGTGTCCGACTGGCCGTATTCGTGGAAGACCATCAACGCCACGTTCGCCGGCGTGCCGAGCGACGAGCGCCACGCCATCCTCGCCGGCAACGCCCAGCGCATCTACCGGTTCGGTGAATCATGAGCAAGGCCACCGTCGATCGAGACCTGCTCTGGCTGTCCGGCATCGAGCAGGCCGAACTCGTCCGTTCGCGCCAGATCTCGGCTCGTGAGCTCGTCGACGCGACCCTTGCCCGCATCGACGCACTCGACGCCAAGGTCGGCGCGTTCATCACCGTCAACGCCGAACAAGCGCGACGCGACGCGGCCTACGCCGACGAACACCCGACCGATCGGCTGCTGCACGGTGTGCCCTTTTGCGTCAAAGATCTCATCGGCACGGCGGGGTTGCGCACCACGCACGGCTCGGCCGTGCATCAACACAACGTGCCCGATCACGATGCGCCCACGGTGACCCGCATGCGCGATGCGGGCGCGATCGTCATCGGCAAGGCGAACACGCCCGAGTTCGGGTTGGCTGCGGAGACCTTCACCATGTTCGGGCCACGCGCCTGCAATCCGCACGATCTGACGCGCACCACCGGCGGGTCGAGCGGCGGCACCGCTGCCGCGATCGCGGCGGGCATGAGCGCCATCGGTCTCGGCAGCGACGCGGGCGGGTCGATCCGGCTGCCGGCGGCATGGTGTGGCGTGAGTGGGCTCAAGCCGACCTACGGACGCGTCCCGTGCGAAGTGAGCGCGCGGCTGGCCGATCATCCGAGCGAGACAGTTGGCCCCATGGCGCGGACCGTCGATGATCTCGCGCTGATGATGGACATCATCGCCGGGCATCACCCCGCCGACCCGACTTCGTCGCGCCAGCCGACAGCTCGCTACCTCGATGCGGCGCGCGCCACCGATGCGCGGCCGGTCGTCGCGTGGGGCACCGATCTCGGCATGGGCGCGGTCGACGACGACATCGCTGCCGCGCTGCAGAGTGCCGCCGGCGCGTTGGCACAGTCGGGTTTGTCCGTGCGGGAGTCGACGCTGCGCATCACCGGTCGGCACCCGTTCTTCGTGATGTTCGATCTCATCGCCGGTGCGGTGCTCGGCCGGCTCGAAGACATTGCCGACGCGCACTGGGACGAACTTGCGCCCTATTCGCGCGAATTCCTCGACGCCGGACGCCGTCTCGGCGCCGCCGACTACACCCGTGCGGTTTACGAAGCCAAGCAAGTGCGGGCGCAACTCGACGACGAACTCGACACGGCCGACGTCGTGATGTTTCCCACGACCGCCGTGGTCGCGTGGCCCCACGAACAGCCGCCGGCCACCGTCGCCGGCCGTCCGCCCGCCGAGCACGGCGGCATCACCTACGGCGGCTTGCCCTTCCTCGCGCTCGCCAGCATCAGCGGTCATCCCGCGCTGTCGGTACCGTGTGGCGTCAACGCGGACGGACTCCCGCTGTCGGTGCAACTCGTCGCCCGCCACTTCGACGAGGCCGCGCTGTTCCCCGTCGCGGCCCGCCTCCAGGCCGCCTTCCCCTTCACCCGCCCCAACCTCTGAGCCCCGCGAAACCACCGCTTTGGGCGGGTCAGTCGATGACGGTGGCGGGGGCGGTGCGGATGAACGCGGCGATCGCGGACAGGAAGATGCCGCTGATGGCCATCAGGATGAAGAGATGTTGGAACGGCGTGAGCGCGGCCGCGCCGGTCTCGCCCGAGATCAGCGTGATCGCGATTGCGACGCCGAGCGCGGCCGCGACCCGCAGCACCGTCTGATTGGTGGCGACCGCGGAGCCGAGCTCGCTCCTCGGGATGCCGATGACCGGGATGCCGTGGATGGTCGGCCAGGCCAACCCCGACCCGATGCCGAGCATGAACATCGCGGGGAACCACACGCGTGCGAGGTCGGGCGTGCCGTCGACGAACGCGAGCAGCCAGAACGAACCGGCGCACCACGAGATGCCGGCGGGCACCGCGATCACTCGATGCCCGAGACGGTCGGCCCATCGACCGGAGAACGGCGACAGCAACGTCACGGTCGCGGCGATGGGAGTCACCAGCGCGCCGGCTTGCACGACGCTGTAGTCCCACACCTGTACGAGGAACAGCACGAGCCCGAGCGACATCGCGAAGAAACCGGTGCCAAAGCCGATCGACATCAGCGCCGCGAGCCGCATGTTGCGATAGCCGAGCAACCGTCGGTTGAGCATGGGATTGCGCACGTGGGCCGAGCGCCACAGCAGGTACGCGATCAACAACGTGCCCAGCGCGAGCGAACCGGCGGTGCGGCCATCGGCCCATCCCCACGTCGGCGTCTTGATGAGGCCCAGGATCCACAGCGTGAGACCACCCATCAACGCCAACGCGCCGATCGGATCGGGCAGCGGTCCCTTGATCATCTCCTCGGGCGAACTCTCACGGAAGACGCGCGCGCCGAGCACAACGACGATGGCGCCGATCGGCACGCTGATCCAGAACGCCCAGCGCCACGTGCCGACGTCGACGACCATGGCACCGAGCGACGGGCCGACCGCGGTCGCGATACCGCCGATGCCCGCCCACATCGCGATTGCCGTCGAGCGCCGGTTGACGGGCACGTCGGCCAGCAACACCGCGATCGTCGCCGGAGTGATGAGCGACCAACCGACGGCTTGCACCACGCGCGCCGCGATCAACAACGGCGGGTTGGGCGCGAGCGCACAGGCAGTGCCGGCGACAGTGAAGATCGACACGCCCAGCAACAACATCCGCTTGCGGCCGAATCGCTCGCACGCGACTGCCGCCAAGATGAGGGTCGCGCCGGACACGATCGTGTACGAGTTGAGCACCCACGACAGCTGCGCCGCCGACACATCGGGAAACGAGCGGCGCAAGTCGGGGAAGGCCACGCTCATGATCGATGCGTTCAGCGAAGAGATGAACGTGCACATCGATGCGAGAACCAGCACTGACCACGTGTGGCGAGAGATCGTCGCGGCACCGGCGTCGCTCACCGCGCGGCCACCGGATACGGCCATTGCTCCCAGGGCGTCTTTTCACCGAACACCACACGGCGCAGCGTGCGCGGCGTGGTCTCGTGCAACCGTTGCCGCGCGTGTTGCACGACCAGGTTGTCCCACACCACGAGATCGCCATTCTGCCAATGATGCTCGTAGATGTTGATGGGGTCGTAGAGCCGCTCGAACAACGCGTCGAGCAACGCGTCACCATCGGCGCGGTCGAGCCCGAGTATCTCGACGGTCATCATTTCGTTCACATACACGCACGACTCGCCGGTGACGGGGTGCGGCACCACGACCGGGTGCACCGTGCGCGGCCACGTGGGATGGAGCGCGTCGCGTACGTCGCGCGCTGACGCGGCCTGGTCGCTGGTCGTCGTGTAGTTGGCGGCGAACAGCCCCTGCAGGCCGACGAGTCGGTCTTGGAGTTGCGGCGGCAGCTGCAGATACGCGCGATGGCCGTTGGCAAATCGCGTCGGCGCCTGACCATCGGCCACGTCGACCGCGTACAGCGACAGTCCCCCGAGCGGCGTGGCGACGTGTGCGAGATCGTGATGGAAAGCGAGCTCGAATGGGCCGAGACCACCGACGGCCGCAATGTTGGACACGAACGTCACGAGCGGCAGCTCACCAACCGGATGATCGTTGACGACCACGCGCGGACCCTGAGGGAGCACGCGGCCGAAGCAACCGACGAGGTCGATGTGTTCGGCTTCGCTCCACTCGCCCCGCAACACCAACAAATGGTGGTGCGCCAGCAGATCGCGCAGCACGTGGGCGACCGACGGACCGAGCGGGCCCGATCCGCGAGCGAGGTCGACCGAGGCCCCGAACGGCGCGCCGGGCAGTCGCCGCGCCCGCACGGTGCTGTGCTCCCCCCTCGTCGCCATTGTTCGCCCCCTCGATCCCCCGCAGCCTCAGCGCTGGCGCGCGGTGCGGCGCGCGGCTGCCTCGGCTTCGAGTTCGAGCGTACCGAGGCGGGCGAAGGCCGAACGCATTTTGTCTACCGTCGCGTCGTCGACCGGCACGCGTGGGTGCCGTGGCGCGCCGACGTCAAAGCCGAGCGCCTTCAACGCCGCCTTGGGCCCGTCGGCCGACACTCGCCGCCCCATGTCGATGACATCGGTCAGGCGCAACACGTGCGCATAGGTCTCGGCGGCGCGGGCGACATCCCCGGCGACGAACTCATCGATCATCGCCTGACACAGATGCGGTACCTGATTGGTTTCGGTCACCTGTGCGCCCCACGCACCCAAGGCCAGCCCGCTGAGGACGTTGTGCATGCCGACGTAGATCTTGATGGTGTCGGGGATCGTGTTCTTCAACTCGACGAGATAGCTCATCGACGGGCCGAACGGGATGTTCACCAACTTTATCTGCGGATACTCGTGGCACAGTTTGGTCACGAGCGAGCACGGCGCGAGGTAGCCGACTGCTGCGTGGATCGAGATGCCGACGGGATGGTCGATCTGCTCGAGGAGATCGCGGAAGTACATCTCTTGCTCGGCGAGCACCGGCACGCGACCGTGACCGGCATCGAGTTGGTAGAACTGCACGAGGTCCGCGCCGGCGTAGATGGCCTGACGCGACTTCGCGAGCATCTCGTTGGCGGAACGCGCCTCGGGCGGGTTGCAGTAGACGGGCACCTTGCCCTTGCACTCGTCGACACCGATGCGATACAGCTGTGCCAACTCGTCGATGGTGAGCGCGTGACCTTCGCCCGAGCCGCCGCTACCGAGATAGATACCGACGCCGGCATCGATCTGGCGTCGCAAGTGCGCCCTGATACGAGCCTCGTCGAGGTGCCCCCGGCTGTCCATCGGCGTGACCGACATGCTGAACATGATCGGCGTCGCCGGATGGCTGAACTCACTCATATCGACCCCCTACGTCAGGACATCATCACGACGTCCTGGCGCAGAGGTAACCCGTGGCGGCGGAGCCGCACTAGGTAGCCGTTGCGGCCGAGCCGCACTGATAGCTAGGCGTCGCTGCCGTAATACTGCTCGCATTCGGCCGTCAACGGAACTTCGCCGTGGAGTCGCGGTGCGCGCTTGATGAAATCCTTGTGCAACATCGTGACCACGTTGCCGTCTTCGGACTTGTACAGCTGCGATGCCGGTACGAGTGTGCGGTGATGCGTGAGGCCGTATTCGACCACTGCCCAGCGCATCTCCATGGTGCGATCGTCATAGACCACGTCTTTGACGGTGCCGACCTTTTGCGCATCGGGATCGATGACTGCGCAGCCGGTCATTTGTCCCATCTCTGAAGCAGACATGTGAACTCCTTGCGTAGTGGTTTCAAAGGTCTTACCCCTATTCGAGCGATGGTGGTCATCTTTGTGGCGGATGGCACCGGTGGTGTTGGTCACCGCATACGAGTGACGCCCGCTGTGGAAAACCAACGGTTTTCGGCAGAACACCAGGCCAGTCTGCCTCCGGCGGGCCGCCGCGGCTACCGTCTTCCCATCCGCCAGCTCACCCCCTAGGGATCATCGACATGACATCGAACGCGATCATCTCCGCCGATTCGCACTTCGTCGAGCCGCCCGAAATGTGGCGTGAACGCGTCGACGCCGAGTTCCGTGACCGAGCGCCGCGGCTCGTCACCGAGCTCAACGGCAAGCGCGGCACCTTCCTCGTATGCGAAGACTTGCTGCCGGCAACCGGTGGTGGCTTCTTCGCCGCCGGCACTGCGCCCGAAGATCTCCCCGAGGTGCTCGAGCGCGGTTACGAGACGGTGCCCCAGCATGTGCGTGATCCACGCGCCCGCATCGACGCGCAAAAGAGCGACGGCGTCATCGCCGAAGTCCTCTACTCGTCCTACGGCATGCAGCTGTTCTCACTCGAGGACGGCAATCTGCGCGACGCGTGCTTTCGGGCGTTCAACGACTGGGCCGCCGACTACTGCAGCGAAAGCCGCGATCGACTCATCGGCATCGGCCTCATCGCGCTCGACGACGTACCGCGCGCCGTCACCGAGATCAAGCGCATCGCCGCCAAAGGACTCAAGGGCGCGATGATCTGGGCCGAGCCGCCCGAAGACCTGCCATACAGCCATCCGGCATACGAACCGTTCTGGGCCGCCGCGCAAGACCTCGACATGAAGATGTCGTTGCACAGCCTCACGTCCAAGCGGCAAAACTCTGACCCGGCGCGCGGCGACATGTTGTTCCGCAGCATCTTGCTCTACCAAGAAGTCGCTCGGACGATGACCGATCTCATCATCCACGGCGTGCTCGAGAAGTTCCCGACGCTCAAGTTCATCTCCGCCGAGAACGAGATCGCGTGGATCCCGTTCCATCTGTGGCGTATGGACCAGCTGCACGAAAAGCTGCACACCATGTCACCGGTAAACCTGCCGATGAAGCCCAGCGACTATTTCAACCGTCAGTTCTATGCGACCTTCATCGAAGACCCGATGTTCGCATCGACCACGTCGACGATGAGTGTCGACAACATCATGTGGTCGAGCGACTTCCCGCACCTCGCGTCGACATACCCGCACTCACGCAAGTTCATCGACGAGAACCTGGCCGGGCTTTCGGCCACCGATCAACGCAAGATCGTCCACGACAACGTGGCCAAGCTCTACGGCATCACCATCTGAAGCACCGCTCAGAGCGCGTGGATTTCGCGCGCCGCCATCGAAGTGAGCTCGAACGCCGTGTCGAAGTCGTCGGCCAACCGCGATAGCGGTAGCTGCAGCGCGGTCGCACCCGCGGCGACGAACTCGGGGGCGGCGGCGAGCGCGTAGTCGAGCCGCTCGCGCGGCGAGCCCGTGCCGATGGGCAACGAGGCCCGTATGCCGAACGACGAGCGGTCGCGACCTGCCGCGGCCGCCGCGTCGTCGAGTAGGGCCGAGCCGCGTGCGATGGCATCGGCGGTCACATTGCCGAACGGCACCCAACCATTGCCGAGCCGAGCGATGCGCCGGAACGTGGACGGCGCGCAAGGCCCGGCGAGCCACACGGGCAAGTCGGCGCCACTGGCCGGTTGCGGGTAGCAGTGAAGACCGTCGAAGGAGACGGACGGCGAAGAGAACGATGCCGGCCCGCCGCCCCACAACGCGCGACAGGCGCCGAGCGTGTCGTCGAGCACCTGCATCGCATTGGCCGGGTCGACACCCGCCGATCTCAACTCGGCGGCGTGCCATCCTGCACCGAGGCCGAGATCGAACCGGCCCCCCGAGATCATGTCGAGCGTCGCGGCCATCTTGGCCAGCAACACGGCGGGACGCATCGGCGCGATGAGAATGCCCGTCGACAGTCGCAAGCGTCGCGTCGCGCCGGCAATCGCCGCCAACGTGATGAGTGGCTCGGGATAGTTGTGGTCGACCGGGAACGGAAACGCCGCGCCGCCATGCATCTCGAGATCGCGTCCGAGCACTACATGCTCGCTGAAGACGATCTGATCCGCGCCGGCTTGCTCCATCAATGTCGCGAGCTCCACCAATCGTTCACCGCGTGCACCAACGATCGGTTCGACGTGCGAGCAGAACATCGAGACAGTGACACTCATGATCGTCACCCTACTGGTCACACGATGGCGACTGCTTTGCCGCGGCGCACTGTTGCCCGCTGCGCACTGCTTTGCCCGCTGCGCGCGATGCCACGTAGGGTGCGAAGTCGTGCAATGAACGCGTGGGATGTGACATGGAATTCTTGGTGACAACCGAACTCAACTTGCCCGCAGGTGTCGATCCGGCCGAACGCGACCGACTGTTCAAGGCCGAACGTCAGCGCGGCATCGAACTCAAACGCGAAGGCTCGATCGAACGCATCTGGCGCATCCCTGGTGCACCGTGGCGCACGGTGTCGATTCGCCACGCGGTAGACGCAGCCGCGTTGCAGGTCGACCTCGAGACGCTGCCGGTCTTTCACTGGCTCAAGATCGAAGTGACGGCACTCGCACATCACGCGATCGAAGACGAGTAAGCCGCCACCGGCGTACCGTCGAAGAAGCTGGGGTTGGCGCGCAAGTAGAGCCGCGCCGGATTGACGAAGACGAAGTCACGGAAGTCGCGCTCGGTGATGCGCCCGCCCTCGACGTGCGCCCACGCGTGCCGCAACACCTTCGCGATGCCGTCGACATCCCAATGGCCGAGGTCAGAGCTCAACGCCGCCTGCAACCGGATGCCCGACGGCAACGCCGCCGAGAACGCGGTCGCGACCATCGCGTCGTCGGCTTCGCAACCGAAGAAACACGGGCCCGCCAACCGAGCGACGAGCTCGTCGGCCGTTGTCGCGCCCGTATGGGCAAAGTCGTCGCGCTCATCGGGTGGCGGGCCACTCGGCGCGCGGAGGCCGTCGAGACCGTTGGTCGGCCGGCCATAGCGTTCGAACAACTCGGCGAGCAATGCGGTATCGAGGCGCTCGGGATCGGTGGCGGGCAGGCCCTCGGCCGAGCGCCGTTCCCAATGCTCGACGAGATCGCTGGCGAGCGACGCGGCCCACGCCACACCGCATTCGAGGAAGGCGAATGACAGATCGGCGAATCGCTGCGTCACACCACCGAGGACGAGGCTGCGCGCCACTTGCGACATCATCGACGCGTGGAGACCGAGGTGATTCCACACGAAGTTGGAGGGCGACTGCATGTGCCGGTTGTCGAACGCCAGGCCACCGTGAAACGTCACCGGCAGTCGCAACTCACGACAACGCTGCCACACCGCGTCGTAGTCGTACGCGCTGTCGAGGCCGTAGGTGTCGAGCCAGTGCGTCGAACCCGGCCACGTGAACGCCACCGTGTCGCGGAGCGGCTCGGCGACCGGTCGCATCACGGCGTGCGGAAGGCCGGCGACGTCGATGCCGAGCGCGTGGCAGTGGTCGAGCTCGGCGACTGCTTCTTCGGGCGTGTGCATCGGGATCACACCCGCGACGCGGATGCGATCGCGAAACGGCTCGATGGTCGACGCCAAGTACGCGTTCCAACCCGCGCACAACCCGCGGCGAAGATCTCCGTCGGGAACGCCCGCGATGCCGAAGCCAACCGTCGGATAGAGAACGGTCAGGTCGAAACCCAGTTCGTCCATGCGGTCATACAGCAGACCGGGCAGCATCGCCGTCGCGCGATCGAGCGTGTTGGTCGTCGGGGCGCCCCACCAACCGGCCTGCGGCACCCGTGTGCGCGCCCGTTCGGAGTTGGTCGCGCCGACGACCGAAAAGAGGTGCGCGAAATCGCCCCCGATCCATCGTTCGAACAGTGGCGGCGAGAGGAACTCGCGCACGAACGGCATGACTTCGGGCAGGTGTTCGACCAGATGGCCATCGATGTCGATCACCGGGTACCCGAGCGATTGGCGAACAGTTTGCGAATCAACGGCCATCGTGCGACTCTGCCACACGGTGTCGCCTGCAGGTGCGGGCGCGCGCCCGCGTAGACGGTAGGGCGCCCACGTCGTAGGCTCTCCCCGGCCCAAAGGGCCAGTTCGAAAAGGACACGAGGGGATTTCATGAGACGATTTACGCGTGTGCGCCTGCTTGCGCTCGTGGTAGCAGTGACGCTTGTCGCGTCGGCCTGTGGTGGCGACGACAAAGGCGATTCCGCCAGCACATCGACGGCCGGCGGCGGCACGGCCACCACGGCCGGTGGCGGCGCCACGACGACGCTGACCCCGGTCAAGGGCGGCATCATGACCATCGGCCAGTTCAGCAAAGAGGGCGGTCTCGATCCGGCCTCTCTCGCCGGCGGCGGCACCGTGGGCGGCACCGAGAACGCGGCGCTGTACGACACGATCATGCGTATCGACCAGTCCACCGGCAAGTACATCGGCCGCACCGCCGAGAGCATGACGCCCAACGCCGACTTCACCGTGTGGACGCTCAAGCTCAAGTCGGGCATCAAGTTCACCGACGGCACCGACTACAACGCGGAGGCCGTGAAGTTCGTCCAGGACCGTCAGCTGAAAGACGGCAATGCATCGGTCAAGGGTCAGATGGCCAACTTCATCGACACCATAACGGTGACCGATGCGCTGACGGTGACCTACAAGCTCAAGATCGGTTGGGCCGGCTTCCCCTACTTGCTGAGCCACGTACCCGGCATGATCTATTCGCCGACGGCGTTCAAGAAGGCGCCCGACGCGAAGGCGTTCAGCACCAACCCCGGCGATGCCGGTGCCGGGCCCTTCAAGCTCAAGTCCTACAAGCCGGGCGAGTCCATCGAGCTCGAGCGCAACCCCACGTATTACGGCGGCGAGGTCTACCTCGACGGGTTGAAGTTCGTGTTGCTCAACGGTTCGTCGGCAACCTACGACGCGCTCAAGACGGGCACCTTGCAAGCAGCGCTTTTGCGTGATCCGGCGCTCTATGCCCAGTCCAAGAAGGACGGCATGTTGCAAGTCGACATCCCGCAGGTCGGCGGCAACTTGATGATCATGAACTCGGGCATCGACATCACTTGTGCCGGCGCCACCACCGCCTCGGTGCCTGCGTGTTCGGGCCAGCCCGACGGCACCAAGGTGCAGACCAAGACTCCGACCCGTGACGTCAACGTACGCAAGGCAGTGGCGGCGGCCATCGACCCCAAGGTCGTGGTCGACCGGGCCTACCAAGGCATCGGTCTTCCCGACACCTCGCCGTTCAGCAACTTCGTCTACGACCCCAAGATCACGCCCCAGAAGTTCGACCTGACCGAGGCCAAGCGGTTGGTCGGCGTGGCCAAAGCGGCCGGCTGGGACGGCAAGATCCGCCTGATCGGTGGTAACGATCCCACCAACGTCGCGTGGACGCAGGCAGTTACGCCGCAGTTGCAGGCAGCCGGCATGGACGTGCAGGCGTCCAACGACACCGACATCAACGGCGTAGTGGCCAAGGTGCTCACGCAGCGCGACTTCGACCTCGCCAACTGGGGCCTCGCGATGAGTGACGAGTCCGACGGCAACTACACGCAGCTGCTGGGCTCGCTCGGCTGCGCCGCGAAGCGCTACGGCTACTGCAGCCCCGAGATGGACGCCGGCATCGAGGCACTTCGCGTGGCCGACACCGACGCCAAGAAGGTCGCCGCCTACAAGACGATCTCCGAGATCTGGATCCGCGATGCACCGGCCCTGGTCATCACCTACATTCCCCAGGCCGTGATCACGAGCGCCAAGGTCCACGGCATCGTCCGCACCGCGCAGGCCGTGACGCTGTACGACAAAGCGTTCATGACCAAGTAATCGCACACTGCACTGAAGACAGGGCCCGGCGGCATGGTCGCCGGGCCCTTGTCGCGTACCGCTACGCTCGCCGTGTGGACGTGCTCGTCATCGTCGGTGCAGTTGCAATACCGCAGCGCCTCGCGGCCCGGGCTCGTCACTTCACCCACGTCGACCGCGGTGAGGTCACTCCGTCGCTGATCGCCGAATTGCGCGGGCGCATCCCGAGTGAGGTCGGCGTGCTCGGCTCGGGCGACGACACCAAGCAACTGGCGATTGCGCTGCACCGCGCCGGCCTGCCCGTCACTTTGCACACCGACGACGATCTGCACCTCGACGGCATCGACGTCGTGCCGATCACCGACCGCGGTGCACCGATGGCAGTGGCGCAGTCGCTGCTCGATCTCGTCGGCAACACCCCGCTCGTTCGCCTCGACGTGGTCGGCCGCGATCTCGGCTGCCATCTGCTGGCCAAACTCGAGTTCCTCAACCCCGGGGGCAGCGTCAAAGATCGCCCCGCGCTCGCGATGATCGAGGCCGCCGAGCGCGCCGGGCTGCTCGGTCCGGGCGGCACCATCGTCGAACCCACGTCGGGCAACACCGGTGTCGGTCTCGCCATCGTCGCCGCGCGTCGGCGCTATCGCTGCATCTTCGTGATGCCCGACAAAGTCGCGCCCGAAAAGATCTCGCTCTTGCGCGCGTACGGGGCCGAGGTCGTGGTGTGCCCGACGACGGTCGCGCCGGAACATCCCGATTCGTACTACTCGATATCCGATCGGTTGGCCCGCGAGATCCCAGGTGCGTACAAGCCGAATCAGTATCAGAACCCCGACAATCCGCGGTCGCACGAACTCAGCACCGGCCCCGAGTTGTGGCAGCAGACGGCGGGGCGCATCACGCATTTCGTTGCCGGCGTCGGCACGGGCGGCACCATCACCGGCGTCGCTCGCTATCTCAAATCGCAGAACCCCGCGATCCAGATCATCGGCGCCGACCCCGAAGGTTCGGTGTATTCGGGTGGCACCGGCCGGCCGTATCTCGTCGAAGGCATCGGCGAAGACTTCTGGCCCGGCACCTACGACCCGTCGGTCATCGATCAGGTCATCGCCGTGAGCGACGCCAATTCGTTCCTCACGGCGCGCCGCGTGACGCGCGAAGAAGGCATCTTGGTCGGCGGCTCGGCCGGCACCGCCGTGTGGGCCGCGCTACAGGTCGGGCGCGATCTCGGGCCGTCCGCGGTGGTGGTCGTTCTCATTCCCGACAGCGGTCGCGGCTACCTCTCCAAGCTCTACGACGACAAGTGGCTCGCCGACTTCGGCTTCCTCCGCTCGGTGGGACACACCGTCGGTGACGTCCTCGCCCGCAAGGGCGGTCGCATCCCCGCGCTCGTGCACGTGCATCCCGACGAGTTGGCCCGCGACGTCATCGCCCTGTTGCGCGAGTTCTCGATCTCGCAGGTTCCCGTCGTCAAAGCCGAGCTACCGTTGTCGGCCGCCGAGGTCGTGGGCGCGGTGCACGATCGAGGGCTGATGGAGCGCGCCTTTCACGACCCGACCATTCTCGACAAGCCCGTCGGTGACGCGATGGAGCCCCCGCTGCCCGCGATCGGCATCGGCGAACCGGTGGGCTTGGCGGTCGAACGCCTCGAAAACGCGCCCGCGGTGTTGGTGCTCGACGCCGGCCATCCGATCGGCGTGTTGACGCGGGCCGACGTGCTCAACTTCCTCGCACAAGACAAGGCTTGAGACCTACGACCCGAAAGGCGGCCATGGCCGAACACAATTCCGACGCGGATCAACGGTGGCAGAACTGGGGCGGTGTCCTCGGGTCACTCAAGAAAGTCGAGCTGTCGCCGCGGGAGACCGCGCTCGTCATCGTCGACATGCAGTACTCCGACGCGCACCGTGACTACGGCATAGGCGCGAAGGCCAAGCGCAATGGCACCGAAGCCCAGTTCGCGTACTACTTCGACCGCCTCGACTCACTCGTGGTGCCCAACATTGCCCGCATGCAGGAGTTCTGCCGCAGTGCCGGCATCGAGGTCATCTTCTTGCGGATCGCTTCGCTGGTGCGTGACGGCCGCGACATGAACGCGATGCAAAAGCGCAGTGGCACGTTGGTGGCCAGCGTCGGATCGAAGGAGACCGAGATCCTCGAAGAGATCGCGCCGCTCGACGACGAGTTGATCATCAACAAGGGCAGCTCGGGAGTATTCAACGGCACCTCGTTCGATCAGATCCTGCACAACATGGGCATCACCAACTTGATCTTCTGCGGCGTCGGCACGAACTACTGCGTCGAGACCTCGGTGCGCGACGCGGGCGACCGCAACTTCAACGTGATCATGTTGAGCGACGGCTGCGCGGCCCGCACCGCCGAGCACGAACGGTTCGCGTCCGAGATCCTCGACGGCATCTACTGCCGGATGATGACCACCGACGAGACCATTGCGCAGTTGCGCGGCAGCTTCGTCAACTGACGGCGCACCACTGCGTGTTGCGTCGGTGTGTGCATGCCTTCCCTGCGCGCGGTTGTCACCAGACGGCGACCGCTGCCAACGCAGCCGCGTCAGCGCTCGACAACGGGATCGTCACCACCTGGCCACGGCGGAAGTCCACTGCTTCGAGCGGGCCCGTTGCCTGCTCGAAGCTGAAGATCCAGTCACCGGTGGGTGCCCACGCGCGCGACCTCGTGTCGATGCTCGAAGGAAGGACCACTGTCGTGCCGAGCGCGAGGACCACATCTTGTCGGCGGCGGTAGTCGTAGAGGTAAATGGCCAAACCATTGGGCGCGACGTCAGCGAAGGCCCGTTCCGATCCGCTCGTCACGTAATCGCCGATCGGTGTAGTGCGCACGGGGCGGTCGAGGGTCGCCTCGGTGATGGTGCACGCGCCTTCGTCCGTGCATGCCGTGAAATAGATACGGTCACCGCCCACACCGAGCAAGTGCCCGACACCGAAAGGACGCACCGTGGCGTCCGCCAGACCGAGCGACAACAGCCGTCCGGCCCGCTCGAGGACGACCGAATCGCGCACAACGCCGCCCATGACATCGGGACGCCGGCCCACGAGCGCTACGGATCGTGCCTCGGTTCCGTCGACACGATACTCGTGGAATGTGGTGCGCTCGGGAAAGTACTCGGCGACGATCACGTGGTCGCGCCAAACGCCCACGAAGTCATCACCGCCGATCGACGTCGCGGCACCGGCGAAATCTCGGTCGATGATACGCAACTGCGCGCCCTGCAGGATCAGTTGGTCACCGACTCGACCGACGACGCTGCCGTAGGTCACTTGCGTCTCGTCGAAGTGGCGAATCTCGCCGCGCTGCGCATCGATGTACCCGTAGACGTACAACGTGTTGGCGACGCCGAGGCGATGCAGATACACGCGGTATGACGCCGCGCGGTCGAGATCGGCATCGAGCGGCGTCACCTGTTGTGGCGAGGTGAGGCTCGTTGTCGGGTCATTCGACGGCGCACGCGTCGTCGGCGACGATCTCGTATCGGGTTCGTTCGACCCGTTGGCGACGGTGAGCACCACCGCGATCAACCCGATCAATGCGGTGACGACACCGACCCCGATCGCCACGGGGCGCCAGCGCGGTGCCGGCTTCTCGACCACACTCATCGCGTCACCGCCACGATCCCGGACAACGCGAAATCGCCGAGCGCGATCTGTCGTCCGTCCGCGAGATTCCACGCGATCGTCCCGGCATTCTCGGTTTGCGCGAAGAGCCATTCGCCATCCGGCGACCAGAGCCACGACTTCAGGAACTGCTCCCGGCCGATCTGCTTGCTGGCGCGGCGGTCGAGCACGGCGTTGGTGAGCAACAGCCAGCGTCCGTTGGGTGACATCGCCGGATCGCTGCGGTACCAACCGTGGGCGATTTCGATCTCGGCGCTCGGCCCGACGTTCGACGACGACGGCTGCGATCCCGGCGTGTTTGCGACGCGCAGCGTGCACGGTCCGGCGATCGCGCAATCGTCATAGAGCACACCCGTGCTCGACGCATCGACGATCGTCCCGATGGCAACGGCCTGCAGCGCGCCCCCGCCGGCCATGTGGTAGATGCGCCCGCTGCCGCGCAGCCATAGTCCGGTCGCGCTCACACCCATGACCTGTAGGCCCGACGGCACCGCGACGGTGTTGTAGCGGCGGCCGCCCGTATCCACTTCGGCCACGAGTTGTTCGCCGTTGAGGCCGGCCTGGTTGAGCGCGACCCAGAAGCGCCCGGCGTTCGCCGACGCCGCGATGATCGACGCGTCGTTGACCAAGATCGTGGGCGTCGCGTCGGCGAAGCGCTGGCTCCACACCGACGGCGCGCCGTCGTGTTGGGTGTAGACGAATCGATCCGAAAAGAAGATCGTCGATCGGGTGGGTTCGCCAACGAGCGCGACGTCGAACGTGAAGCGTTCGGTCGCGCCCGTGTCGAGATCGACCAGCGACAACGTCGACCCATCGAGCGTCGCCAAGGCCCATCCACGCGCCGCACCGAGCACCGGCCCCGAGCCGAGCGACACCCGCGCCGGTGGGGGCGGACTGCTCACCGTTGTCGCCGACGCGGTGATCGTGGTCGTAGGGATCGTGGTCGTTGGGATCGTGGTCGTTGGGATCGTGGTC
>JBDTLT010000057.1:0-26515 GCA_039934635.1 Acidimicrobiales bacterium | reverse complement strand
CGGGTGCCGGTCTCGCGCCCGGTCTCCGCGACGAGAACGAGGTCTTCACTCATGGCAATTGCTCCCTGACACGGCGGCGCCGCCGATCGATCACGCCACCAATTGGCGGCCCGCCAGTGTACCCGGCAGAGCAGAGGAGACAATCAGCGGAGCGGCGACACGATCTCGTCGGCGAAGCGGTTGATCGAATCCCGGTAGATCTCGGCGGATTGGCCCGGGGCGCTCTGGATGCCGGCCCACGGCTTGCACAGGGTGCCGGTCACCCCCAGCTCCTCCGCCGCCCGGCGATACAGATCGAGGCTCGGTTGGGCGTAGAAGCCGATGATGATCTCGAACGGGTCGTCCTGGCGCCCGAAGTCACGCAGGTACCCCTTGAGCTTGCCGATGTAGTGCGCCGCCTGATCCCACGGGTAGGCGTTGCCGATCCAGCCGTCGCAATAGCGCGCCGCCCGCTTGAGCGCGGCGTCGCTGTGGCCCCCGCTGTAGATCGGGACGGCTGCCGTCGGCGCCGGGCCGAGCATCATCGACGGGATGTCGTAGTAGTCGCCGTGCCACTCGACCCAGCCGGGCTTCCACAACTCGCGTAGCGCCCGGATCATCTCGTTGAGGCGCTTGCCCCGGTTGTCCCAGTCTTGGCCGTTGAGCTCGAACTCCTCGCGCATCCAGCCGGCCCCGACGCCGAACTCCACGCGATTGTGCGACAGCACTGCCGCAGTACCGACCTGTTTCGCGACGACCAACAACGGGCGATTGCCGGCGATGTACACACTGTTCGAGAAGTGCAGATTCCGCGTCGCACCGATCATCGCGCCGATCATCACCCACGAATCGGGCCAGGAGGCTTCGGGTTCCCAGATGGGTCTACCGTCCTCGTGCGGTGAGTACGGATACGGCGACTTGAGCTCACGCGGGTAACACACGTGATCGCTCACGGTGACACCGTGGTAACCGGCTTCGTCCAGCAAGCGCGCCAGACCGATCAACTCATCGCTGTGCATGAACGCGGTCGACGCCCAAAACTTCATCGTTACCCCCAAGATCGAAGCGCGCTCTGTGCGGCTCCGCCGCAACGGATTGGTGCGGCTTCGCCGCACGGAATCGCGCGCTGCCCCAGAATACGTTCTGGGTGCGGTTCTTGTCGCTGATCGCCGCGGACTCTCGTAGCAAAAGTGCACGGCGGCTGTGCATTCTTGCTACCGGAGTTGTTCCCCGGTCGGACGCAACCCGCCGAACCGGGGCAGGCGTTCGATACTGAACGCGCGCTCCCTCACGGCGAGAACGGGGTGCGCGTTAGGACGTGCTGCCTCGACCCGCAATGGTTGCGATCACAACGGACGATATGAGAACGAGAAGCGAAGCCAGAAGTAGGCCGACCTTGCCCCCCGCCAAGCCGAGGAGTTGCTCAGAATCGCCGACAACACCATTGCGACGGGCAGGATGATGATCAACCACCCCTTCAGATGCCAGGAATTCGGTGGCGAATTCAAGGTCGACTCGATCGTGTCCGTCGCTCGTGTCTTTCGCAAGGTTGCTCAGAATCGCTTGACTCGACCATCGCGGGGACAAGCCCCTCGATGCCGCGCGGCCGCCGCGGCACAGGGACGCGAGAACGCGGCCGCCGTGTGGTTCTGTGTTCAGCCCCCCGCCGCCGCCCGGCGTTGCGGCGCCGCCGCACTAGCCGAGTGCAGCTTTGACCGCGGGGTGCACGATGTTGCCGCCGCGCACGTTGATGCCCGAGGCCAACTCGGGGCGGCGTTCGACGGCGGCGTCGACGCCGAGATCGGCGAGCACGTGCACGAACGGCAACGTCACGTTGGTAAGCGCGATGGTCGACGTGCGCGGCACGGCACCGGGGATGTTGCCGACGGCGTAGTGCAGTACACCGTCGACGGTGTACACGGGATCGCTGTGCTTGGTTTCGTGCGAAGTCTCGAAACAGCCGCCCTGGTCGATCGAGATGTCGACCATCACCGCGCCCTGCTTCATGCGGCTTACCAACTCGCGCGTGACCACCTTGGGGGCGAGGCCGCCCGGCACCAGCACGGCCCCGATGACGAGATCGGCGTTGACGACCTCGGTCGCGACGTCGAGCAAGTTGCTCATTCGCGTCTTGATGGCGCCTCGATGGATCGAATCGATGAAGCGCAACTTGTCGAGGTTGGTGTCGAAGATCGTGACGTCGGCCTCGAGGCCGCGGGCGATGAGCGCCGCATTTTGGCCCGCCATGCCGGCGCCGATGACCACGACTTTGCCCCGCTCGACACCCGGTGCGCCGCCGAGCAACAACCCTCGCCCACCGTTGCTGCGTTCGAGGAAGTACGCGCCCACTTGCGGCGCGACGCGCCCCGCGATCTCGCTCATCGGGGCGAGCAACGGCAGGCGGCCCTGGTCGTCCTGCACCGTTTCGTACGCGATGGCGGTGCATCCGGATTGTTCGAGCGCGGCGGCGACCGCCGGGTACGCGGCGAGGTGGAGATAAGTGAACAGAACGAGATCGGGACGAAGGAAGTCGAGCTCGTTGTGTTGTGGCTCTTTGACCTTGCACACGATGTGCGCGCCCCACGCGTCGGCCGCCGTGGGGACGATCGTGGCACCGGCGCTGCGGTAGTCGTCATCGGTGAACGCCGAGCCGAGGCCTGCGCCGGCTTCGACGAGCACGGTGTGCCCGCTCAGCGTCAGTTCGTGCACGCCGGCGGGCGTGATGGCAATGCGGTTCTCGTCGGTCTTGATCTCGGTGGGTACGCCGACGACGGCCATCAGCTCAGGTTGTTGCCGTCGAAGATCTCGCTCACGCTCTCGTCGCGGAAGACCGCGTCGATCGCCCGCCCGATGATCGGCGCCACCGAGAGCTGCTCGATCTTGTCGATCTGCTTTTCGGGCTCGAGCGGAAGGGTGTTGGTACACACGACGCGTTCGATCACCGAGTTCTTGATGCGATCGATGGCCGGACCGGAGAAGACGCCGTGGGTACACGCGGCGATGACCCGCTCGGCGCCCCGCTCGGCCAGCAATTCGGCCGCGGCAACGATCGTGCCGCCGGTGTCGATCATGTCGTCGATGAGCACGCAGGTGCGGCCCTTGACGTCACCGATGACCTCTTTGGCTTCGACGACGTTCTTTTGGTCTTTGCGGCGAGCCTTGTAGACGAAGGCCAGATCGCAGTGCAGTGCTTGCGCGTACTTCTCGGCGACCTTCACTCGGCCCGTGTCGGGCGAGACCATCACGATGTCCTCGCCGTACTCGGCGAGCGTGTCGAGGATGACGGGCATCGCGGTCAGGTGATCGACGGGACCGTTGAAGAAGCCCTGGATCTGACCGGAGTGCAGATCGACGCTCACCATGCGCTTGGCACCGGCGGCCTCGAACATGTCGGCGAGCAACCGAGCGGTGATCGGCTCGCGGCCTGACGCCTTGCGGTCTTGGCGGGCGTATCCGTAGAACGGACAGATCACGGTGATGCGCTTGGCCGAGGCACGCTTGGCCGCGTCGACCATGATCAGTTGTTCCCAGATCGCGTCGTTGATCGATCGCCCTTCGGCCGCGGCGTGGGTTTGCACGATGAACACGTCGGTGCCGCGGATCGACTCGTTGAAGCGACAATTGAGCTCGCCGTTGGCGAATTCACCGATGTTGGGTTCGCCGAGATTCACGTCGAGTTCGTGGGCGATTTCGACGGCGAGCGGGCGCGACAAGCGACCGGATACCAGGTACAGGTGCTTGCGCGTCACTATCTCCATGCGTGCCCTCGCTCTCGCGCCCTACCTGCGCATCATGCAGTGTAGAACGGTCCGGTTACTTGACCCGCGATCAGGTGAGCACCGGGCGCCAACGATGCGTACGGGCCGACTTGGGCGTCGTCGCCCACCTCGGCCAGCCGGCCCACGGTGTTCTCGATGCGGCAGCGCCGACCCACCACGCAGTCGACGAGCCGGGCGTCGGGCCCGATTTCGCTGCCCTCACCGATGACGGTACGACCCTGGAGCAACGTGCCCGGGAACAAGGTGACGTCGGCGCCGATGTGGACGGTCGTGTCGATGTAGGTGCGGTCGGGATCGATCATGGTCACGCCGCGGCGCAACCAGCGCAGGTTGGTGCGCCGCCGCAGCTCGGCCTCGGCCTGCGCGAGCTGCACCCGGTCGTTGACCCCCATGACCTCGGTTGGGTCATCGGCTTCGAGCGTCGCCACCATGTGGCCGGTCTCGGCCAACACCGCGACCACGTCGGACAGGTAACGCTCCCCCGAACGACTGCGGGGCGCGACGCGGCGCAGTGCCGGCGCGAGGAGGCTGCGCCGGAAGCAGTAGACGCCGGTCGAGACTTCGGCGATCGCGCGCTCGTCGTCGGTGGCTTCGTCGTGATCGACGAGCGAGGCGACACGATCCTTGACGCGCCGTACCCGTGCGAAACCGTCGGGCCGCGGAGGGCGGGCGGTCAAGATCGTGACTGCTGCGCCGAGCCGATCGTGTTCTTCGGCGAGGGCGGCCACGGTCGAGGCCTGCAACAGCGGGGTGTCGCCGGGCAGGACGAGCACGTCGGGATCGTCGAGGTCGTCGTCACCGGCGAACGCCGACAACGCGGTCGCTGCCGCGTCGCCGGTGCCCAGGGCACGGGCCTGTTCGACGTATTCGATGTAGTGAACCGCGCTTTGTTCGCGCAACTTCTTTTCGACTTGATCGCCCATGCTGCCGACCACGACCACGACGCGTTCGAGCTTGCACTCGGACAACGAGTCGAGGACGTAGTGCAACATGGTTTTGCCGCACAGCACATGGAGCGGTTTGGGGCGCGTGGAGCGCATACGTCTGCCGTCACCGGCAGCGAGCACGATGGCAGAAAGCGGAGCAGAGCGCATGCAGGCTTTCTAGCGCCTCATTTCCCAAATCGCCCCACGATTCACAAAGACGCAACTATTAGGCCAAGATTCGATCGCGAGCTTAAAGTCCGGCGATGGCTGAGCCCCGGCCGCTCGCCGGCATCCGCGTCCTCGATCTGTCCGAGGTCGTAGCCGGCCCCATCGTCGGGCGGATGTTGGCCGACCTGGGCGCCGACGTCGTCAAGGTCGAACGACCCTCGGGCGACACGACGCGCATCGTCACCCCCGAAGTCGGCGGTCAATCCGTGTATTTCGCGCAATTGAACGCGGGTAAACGCAACATCTGCCTCGATCTCCGCGACCCCACTGCCGCGGCACTGGTGGCCCGACTGGCCGAACGCGTCGACGTGCTCATCGAGAATTTTCGTCCCGGAGTGCTCGACAAGCGGGGCCTCGGCGCCCGAGCGCTACGGGCGCGCAACACCCGCTTGATCTATTGCTCGATCAGCGGCTGGGGCCAAAGTGGGCCATGGGCTCAACGCCGGGCATACGCGCCGCTGATCCATGCCGAGACCGGGTTGCTCGAACTGTCGGCACGGCTGCGCCGGCGCGCGCCCGAACAAGAAGTGCACGTGCACGCCGATCTCAACACCGGATTCTTCGCGCTGTCCGCCATTCTCGCCGCGCTCTATCAACGCAGTGTGAGTGGACTGGGACAGCACCTCGATGTCGCGATGGCCGAAGTCTCCGCCTACACCGATGATTGGGCCGCAGTCGACTGCGTCGGCAGCGACGAGGATCGGCTCTTCGACATCTGGAATCACCCAGTAGTGCGGTTGGCCGACGGCAGCTATGCCACCCTCGTCGGCAACCGGTCGCGAATGTTCGAACGCTTCATCGACGCAATGGGTGGTGACGCAACTGCGACACGCGACGATGCACGCCTCGTCGACTACGAATCGCGCGAGGCCAATCGTGCGCTCGTCGACGAGATTCTTCAACAGCATGCAGCGACGGTGGCCGACTTCGCCACGCTCGACGCGCGATTCGAAGCTGCCGGCATCATGACCGCGCCACTTCGATCGATCCGCGACTTGTCGACCACACCGTGGGCGACCGAGCGCGACGCGTTCCACGAAATCGAGCCCGGCGTGCGCGTACCGACCGCTCCGTGGCGCAGCGACGGCGCGACGATCGGTGTGCGGGGTAGCGCTGCCCGCCGCGGCAGCGATACCGAGGCGGTGTTGCGCGAGATGCTCGATCTCGACGATGACGAGATCGAGCGGCTCCGCGCCGCTCACATCTGGGAGTAGCCCGAACCGGTCGAGTCGATGCCCGTCCCGCGGCCGCCGTCGATCCACCCGAACTCCCGCAAGATCTGCTGGCTGTAGCAGACGCGCCCCGTGACACGGTCGAGCGGCTCACTCGCCAGCAATACCACTGCCTGCGCCATCATCTCGGGTGGCTCGGTGTGCGCCTCGTCGCGATCGAACACCGCCTCATGGAAAATGACACCGGCCGTCACGACCACTTGCGACGGTGAGAGCGCGGCGACGGTGACGCCGTGCGGGTAGAGCTCTTCGGCGAGACCCTGGCTGAACCGTTCGAGCGCGGCTTTCTCGGTGCCGTACAAGACGCCGTCGCGCAGGATCGGCGGCGTCGGGTAGGGGCCTCGGCCCGGGCCGCGCGCCGAACCGGACGAGATGTTGACGATCGCCCCCGAACCCCTCGGGATCATGTCGGAGAGCACCGCCCGCGACAGCACCATCGGCGCGTGCACGTTGATCGCGAACGAGCGGAGCCACTGGTCGACCGGGAATTCGGCGACGGGGGCGAACCATGTCCACGCCGCGTTGTTGACGAGGATGTCGATCGGGCCTAGCGCGGCGCGCGCTTCGTCGACGGCCTGCGCGCAAGCATCGAGATCGCGGAGATCGGCGACGAGCGGCAAGGCCTCGCCGCCGGCCGCCTCGATGGCGGCGACGGTTGCCTGTAGTGAGCCGGCCACGCGTTTGTCGCCTTCGTTGCGCGTGCGAGCCACGCACGCGACTCGGGCGCCTTCGGCCGCGAGTCCTCGCGCGATCGCTTCGCCGATGCCACGGCTCGCACCGGTGACGACGGCGACCTTGCCCCGCAGCCGATCGGTCATGACTGCGGCCTCCATTGCTGCTGGTTATATTCGTCGCGCAACTTGTACTTGAGGATCTTGAACGTGGGGTTGCGCGGCAACTCGGCGACTACCTCGAGTTGCTCGGGCATCTTCTGCGTCATGAGTCCTGCGTCCTTGCACCAGGTGACCATCTCCGCGAACGTCAGCGGCGTCTGCCCTGGCGCGGTCTCGACGACCGCACAGACCCGTTCGCCGCGCTCGCGGTCGACAAGGCCGATCACCGCGCAGTCGCCGACCTTGGGGTGCGTGTAGAGGATGTCCTCGACTTCCTTCGCGCTGATGTTCTCGCCCTTGCGGATGATGACGTCCTTGAGGCGCCCGGTGAGCGTGATGTAGCCGTCGGGTCGTAGGAAGCCGATGTCGCCGGTGCGGAAGCGACCTGCATCGTCGAATGCGTCGGCGTTGAGCGCGGCGTCGCGATAGCCCTTGAGCAACATCGGCCCCTGCAAACGAACTTCCCCCAATTCATTGGGCTTCGCGTAGGTGCCGTCCTCGCGGACGATGGTGATGACACACCCCTCGACCGGGCCGCCTTCGCTGTACATCAACTGATCGTCGGTGTCGCGCGGGCCGCCCTGAGCGATCATCGGGCACTCGGTCATGCCGTAGCCGTGGCAAAGCTTTGCCCCGATTTCGGCACCGACCTCGAGGAACAGTTCGGGTGGCTTTGGCGCGCCGCCCCCCGACAGGATGCGCAACGTGGGAATGATCTTTTCACCGGGTTGCTTGCGCTGCTCGTTGATGAACGCGATGTAGAACGCCGTCGAGCCACCGGCCATGGTCACGTCGTGACGTTTGTAGATCTCCACTGCTTCGGCCGGTACGAACGCTTCGAGCAACACCGCCGGCATGCCGTGGGTCAACATCATGACCACGTAGTTCGGACCGCCGATGTGTGAATACGGGAAGGCGATCGAACCGACATCGCTCGGCTGCATGTCGAGCTTCAATGCCAAGCCGATGCCGCCCGCCAGCAACGTGCCGTCGGTGTGTTGCGCGCCTTTGGGGTCAGAGGTGGTGCCGGACGTGTAGTACACCCACTTGATCGGCCCATCGTCCGCGCTCGCGGGCGGCGCCGGCGGAGGCGGCAATGTCGACGGATCGCCCTCGGGCAACGAGTCGTACGCCACGATGATCTTGGGCGGCGCCGGGAGGTCGGCCGAGAGTCGTTCGACCATGGCGACGTAGTCGAAGTTGCGCCACACGCCGGGCACGAGCACGAACTCGCTGCGCATCTGCGCGAGGGCGAAGCCGACTTCACGATCACGGTAGATCTGGATGATCGGATTCTGGATCGCGCCGAGGCGGGACAAGGCGAACGACGCGACGAGCGTCTCGATGCGCGTGGGAAGCTGCCACGTGACGACAGTGTCCTCGCCGATGCCCATCGCCTGCAGGCCCGCCGCAACGCGTTCGGCCCACGCTTTGAACTCGGCGAAGGTGACGCGTCGATCCGTGGCATCGATCAACATCGGTCGATCGGGGGTCGCGGCGGCACGCTTTTCGAGCAACTCCCAGAACGAGCGCACGTCGTAGATAGGTTCGGTCATGGCTCGTAGGGTCGCATGCTCGGGGTGGCCATGCTAATCATCGGCGCTCAGCCGAACGGCCCGCCCTTGGCGAATGGTGGCCCCTGCTTTATGCGCGCCTTTGTGGTCTCCCAGTCGGAGACCATCCGTGCGATCTCCATGCGGCCCGCGGGCGGCTCGAAGACGGTCGTGTGCGTGACGAACGCGTCGCCGGTCCACCAATGCAGTTGCAGCATCGGCGGCTCGGTCGCCATGACCGGCTCGTGATCGGGGTGCAGGTTGCACACCGTCTGGTGCGTAGTGCTGGGCGCCGTCGACACCACGGTGCTGCCCCAGTTGGTGGTGATGGGTCGGTGCAGATGCCCGGCGACGACGAGCCGCACGTTGGGATGGCGCAGCACGATCGACTCGAGCTGGCGTGCGCCACCGAGGCCGATGCAGTCCATCCACCAAATGCCGGTGGTGAACGGCGGGTGGTGCAAGAACACGACCGTCGGGTCGTCCGGGCGTTGCGCCAACGTGTGCTCGAGCCACTGCAAGCGCTGGTCGTCGAGCTCGCCGTCGTGATGATCGATGCGCGTCGAGTCGAGTGCGATCAACCGCACGTCGTAGTCGTCGACGACGTACTGGATCGGGCCCTGCGCCGGGAGATACGGATGCGTCGACGCGAACGCGGCGACGAATGGATCGCGCTCGTCGTGGTTGCCCGGGATCAGCAGCAACGGGATGTCGAGTTCGGCGAGGATGGCGGCGAGCAACTCGTATTGCGCGGGTCGGCCGTGATCAGTGAGATCTCCCGTTGCAAGAACGACGTCGGGTCGCAGTTCCATCGCGTTGAGATAGTCGACCGCCGCGGCCAACTTGGCGTTCGCGTCGACGAACTGGCGCATGTAGTTGTCGGCCTCGGCGATGTGAAGATCCGAGATCTGGGCGATGAGCACGCGCCGAGGCTAGCGCTCCGCGATCAGCGGCGGGCCCAGGCGAGCCAGCGGCCGTCGCGCCGTTCGAGTTCGAGCGATAGCTCGAAGCATTGCGACAGCGTCTCGGCGTTCATGCACTCCTCGATCGGTCCCTTGGCCAGGGTGCGCCCGTCGCGCAACAGCAGCGCGTGAGTGAACGACGGCGGGATCTCCTCGACGTGATGGGTCACGAGCACGATCGGCGGCGTGGTCGCATCGGCGGCCAGCGCGTCGAGGTTCGCCACGAGTTGTTCGCGACCCGCGAGGTCGAGCGCCGCGGTCGGTTCGTCGAGCAGGATCACCCCCGGCTCGGTGAAGAGCGTGCGCGCCAGCAGCACCCGTTGGCGTTCGCCGGACGAGAGCGTGGCGAACAGGTGCCCGGCCAGGGACTCACACCCGACGCGGCCGAGCATCTCGACGGCGCGCTCGCGATCGGCATCCTCGTAGGTGTGCCACCACGGCTCGAGCGCGGCGAACTTTGCCGTCATCACCACATCGCGCACGCTGAGCGCGGGCCGCAGGAGGTCGGCGAACGCCGCCGCCGAGTAGCCGACGCGTCGACGCAACTGGCGCACATCCGTGCGACCCAGTTCCTCGCCCAGCACGCGCACGGTGCCGCTCGACGGATGCAAGTACAGCGACGCGATGCGCAGCAGCGTCGACTTACCGCTGCCGTTGCGGCCGAGCACGATCCAGCGTTGGTCGGGCGCAACCGTCCAGTCGAGATCGGCGAGGATCGCCCGCCCGTCTTCGATCCGCGTCACGCCGATCATCTCGATCGCGGGCTGCTGCACGGTCATTCCCAGCCCGTCAGGCGAGGCGGAAGGTGCACCACACGGAGCGTTCGCCGTTGGTCTCGGCGACACCCCAGCGGTCGCAGAGCCGGCCGACGAGCGGTGGGCCACCATTGCTGAGCGCCAACTGATCGCTGCCGCCGGAACGGGGGGCCGCGCGGTCGCTGACTTCGACCCGCACGTGGTCGGCGAGCGTTTCGACGCGCACTCGCACGGTCGCATTCCTGTGTTGCACCGCGGTGGTCACGAGCTCGCTCGTCACGAGCGCGGCGGCCCCGACGACGTCCTGCCCGGACAGGCTCTCGTTGAGCCGGGCCGCCACGAAGCGGCGCGCAATGCGGGGGCTCCAACTGGTGGCGGGGAGACGCATCTCGATACCGGCGTCTTCACCTCGGAGGCTCACGGGTCGTCATCCTTGCCGTGCGGCGCCCGTTCGGACAAACCCACGCCCATCGACAAGACTTGTTCCGATGCGCGGTCGTCTCCTCTGGTTCGGGCTGTTCGCTCTTTTCGTGGTCGCGGCCGGGGCACTGGTGCTGGTCATGACCCGTGACCCCGGACCCCGCTCGGGCATCGACCACGAGTTCGTCGTTCCTGCGGGTACGGGCTCGACGCTCGACGCCGGAGGGTCGGTCGACATCTTGCCCCGCGATCTCGAAGTGCGCGTCGGCGATCGCATCGTCGTGGCCAACCTGGACACGCGCAACCATGAGGTCGGCCCGTGGACCGTGCCCGCGGGCGACACCTTCACGTTTCGCTTCAAACAGGTCGGCCGCTACGACAGCCACTGTTCGTTGCACAGCGGCGGCGGCCGCTTCTTCATCGACGTGTTGCCGTCGCTGGCCTGACCGACTTCTTGGCGGCAGCCTTCACGCCCGGTGCCTTCGCGGTCGGCACCTTCCTGGTCGGCACCCTCTTGGTCCGAGCCTCGGCGACGGGCGGGGCGGCGGCGGCCGGTGCGGCTTCGACGATGGGCGTTGCTCGGTGCCGCCCCGGGACGATCTGCTGCACGCCACCCACGAGGTGCTGCAGCCTGACGCGGTACCCGTCGAGCGCGCGCTCGGCGTGCTCACGGGCGAGGCCGACATAGGAGTCGAGGTGCAGGCGGGCGTTCAACTGATCGGAGACTCGATCGAACAACACGACGGGCACGCCAAACGCGACGAGCGCGGCGTCTTTGGCATTGGTCTTCGTGGCTTCGAGCATCGGTGACATAGCCCGAGGGTAGCGACCAGTGCTCACTTTTGCACGCATTCGCTCGCGTCAGCATCAGGTTGCCCGGTCAGACCGGCGCTTGGAGCTGCAGTCTCGGCGTGCGGGCGGGCGGGTCATGGTCGCGCTGGTCGGCAACGAGGTCGTCGCGCGCCGCCCGGCAGGCCGGGTCGTTCCAGCGGTTGATCTGCTGCAGCGGGTCGTCGGTCAGCGAATACAGCTCCCCTTCGTTGCCGTCGTGCACCGTCCCTGGCCGATAGGACGTGCACACCCAGTCGTCGCGCACGATCGTGCGCACGTGCACATCGACGCCGAACAACTCGCTGTCCCACGCGGTGAGTACCCGCTCGAAGCCGCGGGCCGACGCGTCACGATCGTCGACGGGAAGCGGGCGACCCTGCATCCAATGCGGCACGCCGACATCGGCAATCGCGCAGAAGGTCGGCGCGAGATCGATCAGACCGACCGGTCTCGTCACGGTCGCGGCCGCCACGCCGGCGTTCGGAGCCTGGGCCCAGATGAGCGGCACGCGCATCAACGCGTCGACGTGGTACGGCCCTTTGAACATCAAACCGAAATCGCCTTGAAGCTCACCGTGGTCAGTGGTGAACACCACGTCGCAATCGTTGGTCCAACCGCGCTCGGCGACGCACCGCAACACGCGACCCAGCGCTTCGTCGATGAGCTCGACTTCGATGTGGTTGAGCGCGTTGATCTCGCGAACCTGATCGGCGGTGAGAGTCGCCGGCACCCACTTGCGCGGCGCCTCGTAATTCGACACGAGCGCGCCGTCGTACCAGAGGCGCCAATGGCGCGGCTTGTCGTCGAGGATGCGTTCGCGATCGGCGGCGTCAGTCGGATAGCCGTCTGGTAGATCGAGGTCGCGCCAGTCGACACGATGTAGTTCGGAGCTCGGCGGATCCCACGGATGATGCGGGTCGGGAAAGCTCATCCAGCAGAACCAGTCGGCATCGTCATCGAGCGAATCGAGCCAGGCGATCGTGCGATCGGCCACCCAATCCGTGTGGTACCACTCGCGTGGGATCGGGTTGTGCTTGATCTGCGGGCCGCCGGTGTCGCCGCCGCCCACGGCGTTGACCTCGAGGTCGGTGTCGATCACGTTGTAGTAGAGGCCCATCGCCTCGGGATGGTGCGTGCGTAGCCAAGCCGGGTAATGCAGCGGCCCGGTGGGACCGTGCGTCGCCGACTCGAGATAGTCGAATCCACGATAACTACCGATCGAACCGTCGGGGCCGAGAGCGTCGGCGTGGTGGGCACCGGACATACCTAGTCGGTTTTCGTCGAAACGGGCGAACGGATCGAAGTATGGCTGGAAGTGTGACTTGCCGATCAATGCGGTGCGGTAGCCGGCGTTACCGAGCACTCTCGCGACCGACGGCGCATCGACGGGCAACGGCACCCCGTTCATCCACACACCATGCGTCGCAGGATGCTGGCCCGTGAGAATCGTCGCGCGTGATGGCATACACACCACCGACTGCGGTTGCGCGCGTTCGTAGCGGATGCCTCTCGCTGCGATCGCGTCGATCACCGGTGTGCGCGCCACGCGGCCGCCATTGCAACCCAACGTGTCGTAGCGCTGTTGATCCGTCGTGACGAACAAGATCTTGCGGCCCATGAGTTCCCCCTCGCTCAAGAGCCGCGTTGGCCCTCGCCCTGCTCCAGCATCGTCTTCAACGACTCGAGCCCGGCACCGGCTGCTCCACCGATGGTGAGCGCCAACACCGACGGCTCCGCGTCGACCCCGTAGATCGCGAGTGTCGTGCCGTCGTCGAGGTCGATCACATCGATGGTGCTCAAGTGGTGACGGAACATCGGCGCGGTGATGCGGTACTGGAACCGTCGCAACAGCGGGTCGCACGTGATGATCTCTTCGGGCATCGGCAGGCCGGTGCCCGTCGTGACGACGCGGATGACGCCGTCGACCTTCGCGTCGACAATGCCCGGAAACCAACTCGGCAGTGCTGTTGCGTCACCCAAAATTGCCCAAACATCGGCGGCCGGTCGGTTGATTCGAACATGCCGGCGCACGGTGGCCATCGCGCCGGGAGTGTAGATGCTCTACTCTGGGCGGCGCATCCGACGCAGACAAGCGAGGCACTCATGGAGTTCGACGCGAACAAGGGTTGGCACATCGTGCAGGCGCGGCTCGATCGCACGACGAACCCTCGGCATGTGCAACTGCTCGAGGTATTGCGCGATCACCTCAAGGCCGAGGCGACGAGCGACTTCGATCTGTTGTTGAGCACGCTCGCCCCCGAACCCGACTACAAGTTCTGGGTCGCGGGCAGTGGTTTCGGCGCCGGGCCCAAGGGCCTTGCCGCGGTCACCGCGCACTACCAAAATCTCTACGTCGAAGGTCGCAACGTGTGCGAATTCGACATCGAACGCATCGTCGTCGACGACGATTGCATCGTGACCGAAGGATGGTTCAAGCAGCTCTATCCGGGCTGGGTGCTCAAACTCCGCAACGCACCGATCGACGACGAGAGCGCGGTGTACATGGTGACGATGCGCCTCACGTTGTTCTGGCCGTTCGACGAAGAGGGCAGGCTGATCGGCGAGGACAGCTACGGCGACGGTGAGATGTTCCGCAGCGACCGCATCACCAAGCTCGATCCCGCCGACATCCCCGCGGAGTTCGCGCACTAGTGCGGCTGCGCCGCCTCTACGTCCAGTAGGGGCGCGATGTTTGCATGGCTCGCCGTGCGAATTCGGCGGGCCGCAAACCGTCGAGGCGCCACGATTGGTTGAGCAGTTCGACACTGATCGGTCCGAGATAGCCCGTGGCCTTCACCGCGTCCGCGAAGCCGACGAGATCGAACTCGCCTTTGCCGGGCCAGATGCGCCGCGTCATGACTTCGTCGTGGAGCTCGCCGATCACCGGCAGCGCATCGTCGAACTGGACATAGCCGATCGCATCGGCGGGCGTAGCGGCGACACCGGCGAGGGTGTCCGTACCGCGAAACACATGCCAACTATCGATCAGCACGCGGGCCCGCGCGGCACCGACGGCATCACATACCGCGCTCGCTGATTCGATCGTGGACACGGGGAGAAACGGCAAGAACTCGAGTGCCAGCCGTCCGCCTTCGGCGACGACGAGATCCGCGCAACGACCGAAGCGGTCGACGAGCTCGTCATCGACCGGCGCCGACACGACGGTCAGCACCCAGTCGGCGTGGGCTTCGCCCACCCACCGCGCCACCGAACGCGCCATCGCCAACGACGTCGTCTCGTCGCGGTCGACCGACAATCCCAGCATCTCGAAGCACCGCAGACCGTGCCGTTGCAACGAGCGGGCAACGGCGCCGGGCGAAACCTCGAGTTGGTCGAGTGAGTACATGTCGAGACCGACGAGCTCGAAGCCCGCGTCGGCCGACGCGATGAGCAGATCGTCGAGCGAGGGCACACTCGTGGTGCCCGCGTACGGCGAATACTGGAACAAGTTGAGACAGAGCGGGTTGCTCATAAGAAGCCAAGCATGGACCAAAAGTGGATCGGGCGGCCTCCGAAGAGACCGCCCAATCCGCAAGACCACCCGCAATTACTTCGGCGGATCGACCAGCTTGTAGCACTTGAACGGCACGACCGACACGTACTTACCGCCCTTGACCTGCACGATTGCCGAGCAGGGGGCCGGGTTGAAGTGACCGTCGGGGTACTTGATCTCGCCGATGCCGCCCTCGAGCGGCTTGTAGGTGAAGCCACCCTCGGCGACCTTGCGGAAGTTGTCGGGCGTGATGTCGCCCGTGATCGCCTTCAGCATCTGGATCATCACATCGGTCGACCAGTAGCCGATCGAACCGCCCTGGGTCACGAATGCAGGCTTACCGATGGCCGCGAGGTCGTCGGCGATCTGCTTGGTCGCCGGCTTGCCCTCTTCCGATGGCGGGAACTGAGTGTTGGAGTAACCACCCTCGAGCGCTGCCGCGGTGTCCTTGGACGACTCCAGCAGACCCGGCACGTAGGTCGTGTAGTCGTACACGATGCCCTTGTAGCCGCCGGCGATGATCGCCGCCTTGAGCTTGATCGCCGTTGCGAAGTCGGTCGACAACATGACCGCGTCGGGGTTCTTCGACTTCACGATGTTGACGTACTGCGTGTAGTCGGTGACGCCCTGAGTCGGCACGAACTGCTTGTCGAGCACGTTCTTGAACAACGCCGCGTACTGAAGGTCGCCGGCCTTGCCCGAGTCGTCATCGCTGTTGAAGTAGACGACCGACATCTTGTCGGCGTCCTTCTTGACGAACTCCGCGACCGGGTCGAGCAGCGAGCTGTTGAGCTTGGCGCCCGGAACGGAGACCGCCTTGAGCTTGTCGAACGCGTAGCCGCTGAGGCAGCCGTTGAAGCTGTAGCCCCACGAGTCCTTGCCGCAGAAGCCGGGCATGAAGCCCCACCCGAAGAAGGGCACTTTCTTCTCGGCGAGGTAGTTGGTCGTTTGCGGCAACATGACCGCCGACGTGTTGATCATCGCGAAGACCTTGTCGCTCTCGACCGCGCTCTTGTTGAGATCGAGGTTCTTCTGTGGATCGCTGCCGTCGTCTTTGATCCCGATGAACTCGAGCTTGCGACCCTGGATGCACGTCTTGTTCTCACGAGCGATGCGCGCGTTGACGCCGTCATCTTGTCCGGCGAAGAACGCGACCTGGCCAACGCCACCGATCTTGATCGACGGCTTACTCGCATCACACACGCCCGTGCCCGCGCCGGCGGTGGCGCCCGGGGTGGTCGCGCCCGAGGAGCCTTTGGTGGTCGTAGCCGCTGTGCCGCCGTCATCGCCGCACGCCGCGCCAATCAGCCCGAATGCAGCGAGAATCACCGCGCCGCGTACCAATCTTGCTCTCATTAGTCCCCTCCCTTGGCCGGGCGTTCCGTCACGAAGGGCGGCGCCACGGGCGTGTCGTGTGACACGGGCCGCGACTATAGCGCGTGGCCTACGTCACCATGCCTACATGGGCGCCGGCTAACGCCCGCCGAGATAGGCCTCGGCCAAGCGGTCGGCGTCGACCGCGCTGCGGGGACCGTGCCACGTGATTTCTCCGAGGCTCAAAAAGGCTACGGAATCCGCGATCTCGAGCACGTCACGCGCCTTTTCCTCGACGAGCAACAGCGCCACACCGCGCTCACGCAGCTCGACGAAGATGCTCATCACCTGCTCGACGATGAGCGGGGCCAGACCGAGTGACGGTTCATCGGCGATCAACACGTCGGGCGGTCGCACGAGTAGCGGCGTCAACGTGAGTATCTGCTGCTCACCGCCCGAGAGATTGCCCGCCGGCAGGTTGCGGCGCTCGCGCAGGATCGGGAAGCGGTCGTACGCCTGTTCGTGCTGCGCCACGTCGGGCAGCCACAAGAAGAGATTCTCCTGCACGGTGAGGCCGGGGAAGATGCCCCGCGACTCGGGTGCCATCACCACGCCCCGCTTGGCCCGTTGGTACGCGACGGTCGACGTGATGTCCTCGCCGTTCAACTCGAGCGACCCCTGCGTGGGGCGGATCAGGCCGGCCAGCGTCAGGCACGTGGTGGACTTGCCCGCGCCGTTGGGCCCGAGCACTGCGGTGATGTGACCCTTCGGCAACGACAGCGACACCCCGTGCAGCACCTCGACCAAGCCGTAGCCGCTGTGGATCTCGTGCGCGCGCAGCGCGATGTCGGCGCCCTCGGCGACCGGTGCGGCTTCGGCGCGCTGGCGGGCCCGCACGTTGATGACCGCATCCCGCACCTCCGCGTCGGGGACGACGCCCGCCCGCTTCGCCCGCCGCTTGTCTCGCTTGGCCCGGTTCTGGGCCGCGGTGATCGCGAGCACGCCATCGGGCTGGCGCGCCAGCTGGATGGCTCCGATGCCGAACAGCGCGGACTGCACATACGTCGCCGTACTCGAGCCGAGGCCGTCCCATGCGAGGAACGACGGGAGGAAGAAGAAGTGAAAACCACGGGTGAATATCTGCGCCGACGTCGCGGTCACGATGCCGGCGATGATGGCCCCTTGCGGTTTGCGGATGCCGAACAACACCACTGCCGCCAACCAAGCGAGGCCGGTCTGCGTGACGAAGGTTCCGTCCGCGATGGCACCGTTGCGCGTTGCGATCAATACGCCACCCAATCCTGCTACTGCAGACGACAACGCGAAGATCGACAGCTTTGTCCGCGGGATCGAAAGACCGGACGTCGCGGCGGCAGGCTCGGAGTTGCGCACCGCGGTGATGGCCCGCCCACTGGCGCTCTTCGACAGGTTGTGCACCAGCACCGTGAGCAGACCGACGATGACCATCAACGCGATGAGCGCCGGTTTCTCGTTGCGGAAGTTGATGCCGAACACCTTCGGCGTCTTGGCGCGATAGTCCCAACCACTCTGACTACGGCGCAGCCAATCCCATTTGAACAGCACGGTGTCGCCCAAGAAACCGAGCGCGAGGGTCGCCAACGCCAACGGCAGGCCACCGAGGCGCAGCGCGGGCAGCGACACGATCATGCCGAGCACCATCGCCACCAACATGCCGACGATCAGCGCCACGATCCACGGCCAGTTGTACTCGACCATGAAACGCCCGGCGATGAACGCCGAGACCATGACAAAAGCAGCTTGGGCGAGCGACACCATGCCGCCTTGACCGGTCACGATGACGAAGCTCATGAAGACGACCGCAAGAGCCAGACCGTTGGCGAAGAGCCCGACCCACACGTCGTCGACGATGAACATCGAGAAGATGAAGAACACCACGAATGCGATCGCCCACGGCAATTGCACTCGCCATTTCGGTAGGTCGTCGGTCCACTCCGGCGGCGGTGGTTGACTGACGACGCTGCCGCCGCGACGGTTGCGGTCGCGGCTCAGGAACAACACGCCCACCAGCAACACCATGAACGGAACCGAGTTGCGGAACCCTGGGATGTCCCTCGCGAACGGCAGCCAATCGGCCGCATACTTCCCCACGAGGCTCTGCGCGACGCCCAAGAAAAGGCCACCCGCAAATGCCAACGGCACCGACCGCAGCGCGCCGAGCACCACCGCGGCGGCCGCGATGAACATCGCGACGTTGTAGTTGTTGACCTCGAGGCTGTTGAGTACCGGCGCACCGACCACACCGGCGAGACCGGCCAGCACGGTGCCGATCACCCACGCGACCGCCGACGTGCGGCCGTCGTCGACGCCCCGCAGATTTGCCAGGTCGGGTTTGTCGACAACTGCCCGCATCTGCAGGCCGAGTCGCGTGTGGCGCAGGATGTACCACAACGCAACCGCCACGATCGCGGCGACGACAAGGACTGCGATGCGATTGCTGTCGAGGTTGACGTCGAGCCAGAAGTGCGAGACCGATGCCGGTGACCGCCAGATGCCCGGCGGCAATTGCACGGTCTTTGCGTCGGGAATACCCCATCCGAATGTGGAGATGCCGCCTTCGACGATGTACCGGCCGATCGCGGGCAGTGCCACGAGCAGACCCACCGTTGCCATGATCTTGGCCGAGTCCGGTGCCGTCGCCAGTGGTCGGAATACAGCCACGTTGAGCAATAACCCGAGCAGCGGGCAGAACAGGAAGATGACGACGATGAACGCGACGGGGATCGGCCAGCCGAGGCCCGTGTTGAGTTCGTAGTACAGCAATGCCGAATCGAAGGCGATGGCACCGTAGGCCAAGTTGAAGATGCCGGTGGCCGTGTACGAAACGGTGAGGCCGGCGGCCATGAGCGAATAGATCGCGCCGGTTGCCGCGCCGGCAATGACGAGTTGCAGGAACTCTCTCATCGATCTCTCCTCAGCCTAGGTACGCGGCGCGGACGGCGGGATTCTGCGTGATTTCGTCGGTGGTGCCTTCGGCGATGACTTCACCGAGATTGAGCACGGTCACTCGGTCACACAGGTTCATCACGAACGGCACGTCGTGCTCGACGAGCAGCACCGCGGCGTTGCTGGCCGTGCGATATTCACGCACGACATCGGCAAACCGATGGGCCTCGTATTCTTCGAGACCCGAAGTCGGTTCGTCGAGTAACACGAGCCTGGGCTCGTCGACGATGGCCCGGGCCAGTTCGAGCAGCCGGATCTTGCCGATCGACAGCTTGCCCGCCGCGACATCTCGCACGTCGGCGAGTCCGCAGCGCTCAACCGCGCGGCGCGCCCGTTCGCGCCGTTCGGCCTCGATGTGCTTGCGCGCCGGGAATGCGACAAGGTCCGCGACGAGCCCGCCCCCGCCGCCGTGATAGTCGAGCGCGACCAACACGTTGTCCTCGACCGAGAGCCAACCGAAGGGCTGCTGCCGTTGGAACGTGCGCCGGATGCCGTTGCGGCTACGCCATACGGCGCTGCGGCCCGTGATATCGAGGCCGTCGAAAGAGACCTTGCCCGACGACGGCGGTCGCATGCCCGTGATCGTGTCGAACAACGTGGTCTTGCCCGCGCCGTTGGGGCCGATCAACCCGCGGATCTCGCCCGCCGGCACGGCCATGGATGCCCGATTGACGGCGATGACGCCACCGAAGCGCACGGTGACTTCTTCGACGCTGATCAGCGAACCGTTCGTGGTCGCCATACACCCCCCAAGTTCAAGCGACAGACGGTACACAACGTCGAGCCATCGGTCACACTCTGGCGCAGTTCCCGCTCAAAGGGCCGCTCGGGCCCCTCAGAGAATGACGCGATGCTCCTTGAGCCGTGCGATGTCCTCCCAATCGAGGCCGAGTTCGAGCAGTACTTCCTCGGTGTGCTCGCCGTGCTCGGGGGCTCGCCGAGATCGCACCGGTGTCTCGTCGAACTGCGCCGGTGGCGCCACCAACTCGTAGCCGCCATCGCCCGCCGCACCGAGATAGCCGTTGGCCACGACCTGCTCGTCGTCGTAGAGCTCGCTCACACGTTGAAACGGCTCCCACGGCCCATCGAAGCCGGCGAGGCGAAGCATCCACTCTGCGAAGGTGCGCGAGGCGAAGACCTCGTGCAGGATCTCGAGCAGCGAGTCGGCGTTGGCACTGCGGACCGTCGCCTCACGAAAGCGGCTGTCGTCGGTCAGGTCGACCCGGTCGATGTGCTCGCAAAAGCTGGCCCAATAGCGGTCGGGCTCGAGCAACACGAACGTGAGGTGGCGATCGTCCTTCGTGCGAAACGTCGATGTCAGCGGGTTCCAGCCCGAGGGCCGGGTCGGCGCCCGCCCGAGGTACCCGGGGTTGCGCGCCGACAGCACATCGAACGCGAGACTCCACATCGCCGTGGCCAACAGCGACACGTCGACCACTGACCCCACGCCGGTGCGCTCCTTCTTGAACAACGCAGCGGCGATGCCGAATGCGAGGTTCATCGCGCCCTGGTTGTCGCCGAATGCCGGTCGTTGCAAGATCGGGTCGCTCACGTCGGCCGGCGTCAAGGCCAGGCCCACGCCACCGCGCGCCCAATAGGCGGATGCATCGAAGCCGGCCCGATCGGCGCCCGGGCCGCGCACGCCAAACCCATGACCCCGTGCGTAGATGATGCCGGGGTTCGCCGCCCGCAAATCGGTGACGTCGAGGCCGGCCGCCCGCAGGGCACGCGGTCGCAAATTGGTGACGAACACGTCGGCGCGTTCGACCATGCGCAACAACAGCGCCCGACCTTCGGGGTGCTTGATGTCGAGGCCGATGCTGCGCTTGCCCCGGTTGGAGTGTTCGATCTTGACATTGACCGAACGTCCGTCGACACCGAGTGTTGCGGTGTGCAGGTGGCGATACGGGTCGCCGGTCACCGGATGCTCGATCTTGACGACCTCTGCGCCGAAGTCGCTCAGCACCGCGGCCGCCGACGGTACGAACACGTGCGTCGCGACTTCGACGACTCGCACTCCTTCGAACATTTGCGGACTCCTTTCCCCCTGATTCGGCGGGCTCAAGTGTTGTTTACACTGCGCCGGGATGACTGTCTCGGGGGAGGTTGCGAGCGAGGCTCCCCCACTTCGCCACGTCGTGCGCGGACGTGATCGGGCCGCAATAGAGATCCATCCCCGCTACGAGTCAGCCGTCCTGTTCGTGATCATGGCGGGGGTCGCCGCGAGTTCGTTCGCCAACATGTTGTTGGTCGCCGCGCTGCCGACGATCTCTGACGATCTCCACAGCCGCACCAGCGTCGTTGCGTGGGTCAACATCGCGCCGGCGATCGCGTTCGGCGTCAGCATGCCGTTGTTCGGCAAACTCGGCGATCTCTACGGTCACCGGCGCGTGTTCATCTGGGGCTGGACCGTGGCCACCGTCTTGGCGTTTGCCACCGCGTTCTCGCCCAACGTGGCGTCGCTGATCGTGCTGCGCACGGCATCACAGCTTGCGGGTGCATCGACATCGCCCGCCGCGTTCGGCATCTTGGCCCGCGTCGTCGCACCGGCCGACCGGGCACGCGCATTCGGCAAGGTCGTCACGGTCTTGTCGGCTTCACCGGTCATCGCCATCGTGGTCGGCGGGCCACTCGTCGACTCCGTCGGATGGCGCCCGATGTTCATCGGCCAAGCCGCCATCGCGACCGTGGCGGTGATCGCGGCAATACCGCTGCTCCCCGAAACGCCCCGCCGGCGAGACGTGCGCTTCGACATCGCCGGCGCAATGACACTCACGATCGCAGTGGTGGGATTGCTCTTCGCCCTCAATCGCGTCGGCGACTGGGGTGTCGATCACCGCGCGGTACAACTGGCGACCGTGCTCGGTTTGGTCGGCCTCGTGTCCTTCGGCTTCGTCGAACGTCGCGCCGCCGAACCTCTGTTGCGGCCCTCGTGGCTGATGCGACGCGACGTGGGTGCTCCCGTCGCGACCAATCTGTTCGTGCACATCACACTCATGGGGTTGTCGACGTCGGGCGTGTTCATGTTCAAACGCGTCTTCGGCTACGGCACCGGCACCGTTGCCCTTCTTTCCGGCCTACGACCCGCCGCGTTCTCGGTGGCCGCGAGCATGTCGGCACGACACGCGCGCAACATCGGGACGCGCTGGGTGCTGCTGTCGGGCAACACCGTGTTGATGGTCGGCTGTGCCGTGACCGCGGTAGGTGTTCTGCAGCATTCGATCGTGTTGGTGGTGATCAGCGTGTTGCTCACCGGCTTCGGCGTGGGCTACGGCCGACCGGGGTTGGTCACCGCGATCACCAACGCGGTCGACGACGGTGACGCGGGTGTTGCCAACGGTGTGTTGAGCATGGCCGGCCAACTCGGCTCGAGCGTCGGCCAGACGCTGCTGATCGCGATCATCGGTACCAGCGTCGCCGCCGGTGCCTTCGCCAACTCGGCGTGGGCCGCGGGACTGTCGGCGGCGTTCGCGCTGGCGTTGTCGACGTTGATCGTCTACGGCGACGGCACGACCTGAGCGTGCCGCCCCGTAACGCGCACGACGTGGGCGGGGCGATCGAGCAGCGCCATGGTCATGGCCACCGCGACGACCAGCGCTGCCGTGACCGTCCAAGCGATACGCATCTGTCCGAGCATCGCGTGCCCCTTCGCATCGCCGAGAATCGCGATCACGAGTGCGATGCCCACCGCGTTGCCGACCTGCAGGGTCATGCGGTTCGCGGCGCTGGCCACCGACAAGTCGCTACGTTCGACACCGCGCACGCAGGCGGATCCGATCATCGGGTAGCTGAGCCCCATACCGAGCCCGATCAGCGTGCCGCCGGGCAGCCACTCCCGCACGAACTCGGGATGCGCGCCGACGCGCCACGCGAACCAACCCATGCCGCCGGCGACGAGGAGTGCACCGGGAACCGCGACCGCCCGCTCTCCGTAACGATTGCCCAGGCGCCCGCCGATCCACGACGTGACCAGTGACGAGACAGCCAGCGGAAGCAGTCCCAGACCCGCCTGCACGATGTCGTAGTCCCACACCTCTCGCAAGAACAGGACCGTGGCGAACAGCAGTGCCCCGGTCGCTCCTCCGTAGAGCAACGATGCGATGTTCGCCAGCGCGAAACTGCGGATGCGGGTGAGTTTCATCGGTAAGACCGGCACGGGATGCACGCTCGACCGTCGCCAGAACCACACCGCGGTCGCGACAGAAAACGCGAGCGCGCCGACGGTGCGCGCATCGACCCAACCCCAATCGCGCGACTGCAATACACCGAGCGAAAACGCCGAAAGGCTCGCCACCAAGAGGACCGCCCCGAAGAGGTCGGGGAGCGGGCCCGCCTCGACGCGCTTGGTCTCGGGCAACGAACGAAACCCGGTGATCCACGACAGCACAGCGAGGACCGGCGCGATGAAGAACGCGGCGCGCCAACTGGACTGTCGGATCAACAACGCGCCGACGGTCGGCCCGGCGACACCGCCCACCGAGGCCAGCGCGCTGTAGAACGCCGTCACCGTGACCCGCTGCTCGACCGGCACGGCATCGAGCAAGAGACCGAGCGTCGACGGCACCAGGCACGCGGCTGCCGCGCCCTGGCCGACACGACCGACGATGATCAACCACACCGAAGGGGCGAGACCGGCGAGGGTGGACGACACCGACATGATGCCGAGGCCCCACAGAAAGATGGTGCGCCGCCCGAGGTGGTCAGCGAGCCGGCCGGCGGGGACCAGCAAGGCCCCGAACACGATCGTGTACACCGACAGGACCCAACCCATGACGCTGAGGTCGGTGGCGGGAAAGTCGCGGCGCAGCGAGTCGAATGCGACGCTCATCACCGTCAGGTTGATCGACACGACGAGCGCGCTGAGTGCCGACGAGATCCATGCGAGAGAAGTGCGCGTGTTGCTCATCTGGACCCCAACGCAGACCGTACACAGTGCCTCTACGGCGTGGCGTACCCGCGCCCGATGTCACTCGCGTTGGGGCAGTGGCGCTTGTTCATCCGCGGCCCCGAGGCGATCGACGATCTCGGCAAGGCGGGTCACTTCACGCTCGAGTCGATCGAGCTGTCCTTGCATCGTGGTTGCGATGTCGAAGACGAACGAGCGGTTGCCCGAACGCACCGCGACGCGTATTCGGTCGAGATCGCCGCCGTGGCGGGCGAGCACCTGTGCCGCCGCGCCGGCGGGCTCGCGCAACAGCCCGAGCAGCACGTGCTCGGTGCTGATGCGATCGTCACCCGCGTCGAGAGCCTCTCGCAGCGACAACTCGAGCGTCTTTCTGGCCTCTGGCGTGAACGGCCGGCGGGTCCCGGCATTGGATTCGGATCGACCCGGCGGCGACAACTCACGACGAACACCATCGACGTCCACACTCGTACCGACGAGCGTTCGCACTGCGACGCTGTTGGTCTGGTCGAGGATGCCCAGTAGTAGATGCTCGGGCCGCACACTCTGGCCGAGCGAATTCGCGTGACGCTCGGCGGCAACCACGACCGCCCGAGCCTCGGAGGAGAAGCGTTCGAACACTGCTGCCTCGCTCAGTAGGGCCTGTCGCCCTTGATGACGACGCGGTGCATGCGCCGCCGCGCGGTGTAGTCGGCAACCGCGTAGTGCTGCACGAGCCGGTTGTCCCAGAACGCGACCGAGCCGGGCCGCCATTGGAACCGGCACTGGAACATCGGATCACGCGCGTGATCGAACAGGTACGGCAGAAGCATCTCGTTTTCGCGTTCGGTCAAACCGACGATGCGCGATGTGTAATTGCGGTTGACGAACAACACCTTGCGACCGGAGTGGGGGTGCGTGCGCACCACCGGATGCTCGACGGGCGGATTGACCTTGGCCCGCTCCTCGAGCTTGCCGGGTCCGTTGACCGGATCGGTGCGGAAGAGCTTGGGGGCGAACACCCGATAGTCGTGCAGCGCCGTGAGACCGTCGAGCATCTCGCGCAACGGCGCGGACAACGCGTCGTACGCGGCGCTCATATTGGCAAAGCACGTGTCGCCGCCGTAGGGAGGCAACACGACCGAGCGAAGCACGGTGCCCATCGGTGGCGTCGGTATGAACGTCACGTCGGCATGCCACGTGTCCGCGCCTTTGCCTTCGGCATCGCTCGCACCGTCGAAGTCGATCACGTGGACCGCGGGGGCTTCGGGAGTCGGGCGCTCGCCGAAGGGAAAGATGTCGGGCTCGCCAAAACGCGCGGCGAAACGATTGTGCGCGAGGTCATCGATGTCTTGGTCGCGGAAGAAGATCGCCCCGTAGTCGAGCAAGGCGCGGCAGACCTCGAGATAGGTCGCGTCGTCGAGGGGTTGCGAGAGATCGACACCGTGGATCTCTGCGCCACACGTCGCGGTGAGCGGCCGGACCTCGACCGAGATGGCAGACTTCGTCATGGCCGCACACTATCGCCGCCATTTCCGACGAACCCGGGAGGTACCGTGCTCGACCGCACCGACGTGCTCTTCGATTGGATCGATCAAGCCGACCCGACACGTGCCGCACTCATCATGGTCGATCTGCAAAATGACTTCGTGCATGCGGACGGATGGGTCGCCCAGCAACAGGTGCCCGGCTTCATGGGCGACACGGGGATCGATGCGGTGCTCGACCGGTCGAAGGCACTGCTCGACGCGGGCCGCCGGGCCGGCGTGATGACCGTGTTCGTGCGCATGCTGGGCGACGACAAGTACCTCTCCCCCGCGCTTTACGCCCAGTACCGCCGCAACCACGGTCACGAGCGGCCCCCGTGCGTCATGGAGGGCACCTGGGGCGCCGACTTCTACGGCGACCTGCGCCCCGACGGGCGCGCCAGGGAGTTCGTACTCGACAAGCATCGCTACAGCGCGTTCATCGGAACCCGCCTCGATCAGCTATTGCGCAGCAACGGCGTGCAGACCATCGTCGTCTGTGGCGTGGCGACAACCGGTTGTGTCGAGTCGACGATTCGTGACGGATTCATGCTCGACTACTACGTCGTGATCGCGCGCGACGCGTGCGGCGACTACGAAGCCGCGCGACATACCAACGCGTTGAACAAGCTCGATCTTTCGTTCGGCACTGTCGTGTCCGTGGCTGACATCGAACAGCGCTGGAAAGTACAACCAGTTGGCAAGGCGGGAAGTACCGCGGCGTGACGCGCGTCGGCGTCATCGCTCCGCACGCCGTCGCATTCAGTGATCTCCGCTCATTCGCAACCGAGTTGGCCGACCTCGGCTACAGCGACTT